>RGPS01000079.1 GCA_010084195.1 Terriglobia bacterium | reverse complement strand
GGGACGTGTGTCTGGCAGTAGACGCTACCGAGAGCGGGTCGCTGGCATTCGGGACACATGGGCTGACCACATTCGCGGCAGAAAGCGGTCGCGTTGGCCTCGGGATGATTTGCACAATTCATTTGGTGTTCTCCTGCTTTGATTCTGTTGGCTTTGCCTGAGTGACCGGGGCATTCAGCTTGCGACTGTTCGCACTTGCTTCCACTGCAGCCTCCTCGGCGTCAGTCTGCTGCAGCTGCCAGTCGTTGATCTGGTTCCTGATTTCGTAAACCAGACGCATACTTTCGTAGCTCTTCATGGTGCGGTCCCACATGCGGTGGGTCCGGTCATCTAGAGAGGACCAGAGGCGGACGGGGTCGAGGTCCGCTGCGGTCAAAACTTTTTTGGGAGCGCCGGCGCAACGGCTCAGCATGGTTACGGACATCAGCGTCATCATGGCGCCCATAACCAGCCTGGGGCGCAGGACGGGAGCGAGGGTCCGATTGATCCAGCCCCGAATTCCCCGCCCCCGCAGCTTCAATTCCCAACCCGCATTGGTGGAATGCAGGATTTTGGTCATCAGCGCCGGAGGGGGTTCCACATCGGCGGCAATTTCCATGAAGGCCACCGCGCTGCCTGCGTCCTCAGCCAATTCGGCGCACATGCGGCACGAGGCCCGGTGCGCTTCAAACGCAGCCCGATCCGAAGCCCGCTCGGGGGGAGCGAGTTCGCCGTCCAGATGGTCGGCGAGCAGGATCTCGAACTGTTCACAACTCAACATAAATTTCTAACTTGCCTCTAAGCTGTTGCTCAGCCTACATTTACTCAGCCTACAGGGCTGAACGATATTTTTTCAGCAGCCGCGCCAGTTCGGCCCGACCACGATTCAAACGGGATTTTACAGTACCTTCCGGGATGCCAAGGATATCAGCAATTTCCCGGTACTCCATATCCTGCAGGTCGCGGAGGATGATGGTCTCACGCAATTCGGGCGACAGTTTGGCGAGCGCCCCCTGCAATAACTCACTGGCTTCGCGGCCGGCCAGCGCCGTATCGGGGCGGCTCACGGCGACAAAACCTTCCTCTACGCGAGGCAATTGATCTTCGATGGAATCGGTGGCGCGTTCGTTGCGGGTGCGCCGATAGTGGTCAATCAGGAGGTTCCGGGTGAGGCGGGTGAGCCAGGTAGCGAAGGAACCTTCGGTGGACCGGAAACCGCCTAAAGCCTTGAAAACTCTCAGGAAGACGTCCTGCGTCAAATCCTGGGCGTCGGAATCGCGACCGGTGAACCGATAGCAGAGACCGTAGACGCGGCGGGTATGTGTCCGTACAAGCCCTTCCCAGGCGGTGTCGTCACCGCTTAGACACCGCTCTACGAGTGTGCTGTCAAGATCCACGTTTGCATTTGCCGCAGCCGACGGGTGGGAAGTGTTCCGGAGGAAATCCGGCCAGTTCCAAATTGCCGTTACTACGCCCGCTGTCATGATCGCCTATCTCCCTGGAGGAGGGCCGAGCCCTCTCTCAAATTCCGCTTTCAAATCGCTTTCAAAAACAAGGAACGAGGCTTTCCCATCATAGGTTCATTCTTTGTGGAGAATCCAGTACCAGAGGACTATAGGGACCAAAGTTGGCCAAATTGGGGGGTGGCCTGTTATTCTTCGTTGCAGCAGCACATGATTTGTCCTTTTTGCGGTCACCTTGAAGACCGCGTCATCGATTCCCGGGAAAGTAAGGAAGGCGACTCGATTCGTCGGCGGCGGCAGTGCAATGGCTGCGAGAAGCGGTTCACCACGTACGAGCGGATTGACGAAGTCCCCTACATGGTGATTAAGAAGGACGGGCGGCGGGAGAAGTTTGACCGGCAGAAGGTTCTGGGCGGGTTGTTGAAGGCGTGCGAGAAGAGGCCGATCAGCATGGTTCGCCTGTCGGACCTGGTGAATCTGGTGGAAGCGCGGGTGACGGATTCGCCGGATCGGGAGATTACGACGATTGAGATTGGCGAGTACCTGATGGATGAACTGAAGGCGATTGACAAGATCGCCTACGTTCGGTTTGCGTCGGTGTACCGGGATTTCCAGGATGAACAGGCTTTCCTGAACGAACTGAAGAGTTTGACCCGACCGTAGCTCGCTACTTTACTTCAACACCGTCGGCAGATACCTGGAATTCCAGCTTTTTGCCTTTTGTCGTGGTGTAGGCGGCTTCCCAGGTAGTTTTCGTCCCTGCGGTGACGGCTTCCACGCGCTCCAGTTTGCCGGTGGCAACCTTTGTCGTGATGGCGGTTGTGACGGCAGCGGGAACGCTGTCGAGTGCCACTTCTTCTTCCACGAGGAGCAGTTTGCCCTTCTGGTCGATATCGAAGTCGCGGTGTTTCCCGTTCAGCATCGTCTCAACTTCGTATTGGGTGACGCCTTTTTCTTTTTCGCTGGTGATGGTCTTGATTTCGCCGCCCTTCGCGTTTTCCGTAACGGCTTGACGCAGGGCGGGAGGCAGATCAGAAAGCTTGAGGGACTTTGCGGGAGCCAGTGCGGCAACCAGCAGGAGGGCGTGGATCAATTGCTTAATGGCTTGATTATGCCCCCGGATTCTGAAGGAGCCCTGAATCGAGAGGCAGGTCGACCAGGAAAGTCGAGCCTGTTCCCGGTTGACTCGTGGCTGTGATTCGGCCCCCATGGCGTTCCGCGATCCATTGCGCAAGGGAGAGGCCGAGGCCGGTGCCCCCGGATCCGCCTTCGCGGCGGCGGTCCTTTGAGGCGCGATAGAAGCGCTCAAAAATGTGGGGAAGGTCGTGAGACGCAATTCCAATGCCGGTGTCTTTGATGCAGACCTGGCACCCGCCGGGGGTCCTCTGGAGTGACACGCGGACCTGGCCGCCCGGAGGTGTGTATTTCACGGCGTTGTCCAGGAGAGCCAGAAGCAGGCGGTGCAGGGCCTGCGGGTCGGCCTGAATTTCCAGGCTCGCCGCTGGTTCCAGAAGCAGGTTGATCCCCCGTGCAGTTGCGAGGACTTCAGCTTCCCCACATGCATCGCGAACTTCATCGGCCAAATCAAGCTTCTCGAACTCCAACCCGCTTCCCGGGGCATCGGTGCGAGCGAGGAGAAGGAGGTCATCGATCAGGGAGGAAGTCCGTTCGCTCTCAGCCAGAATCGAGTCTAAAGCCCTCTCGTATTCGGCGGACGCACGGGGCCGGCTGCGGGCGAGCTCTGCCGTGGTCCGGATGACGGCCACCGGCGTTCGCAGCTCATGGGAGGCATCGGCGGTGAAGTGGGTAATTCGCCGGAAAGCGTCTTCGAGCCTGGCGAACATGGCGTTCAGCGTTTCGGAAAGCCGATCAAGTTCATCGCCCTTGTCGCCACTGCCGCTGTTACTAAGGGGCAGGCGCAGCCCGAGGTCATTTGCCCCAATGTTTCGGGCGGCAGTCGTGATAGCATCCACGGGGGCCAGGGCCCTGCCGCTCAGCAGGTAGCCTCCGGCTCCGGCGAGCAGGAGCAGGATGGGACTGGCGAGTATCGCCGTCCAGGTGAAGGTCTCCAGCACTTTGTCAAAGGCCCCCAGGGGCGCTCCGATCTGGATGGTGCCGGGCTGGGCGGGGGCGGTGAGGACGCGATAGACTTCACCACCCGTCTGGAGAGTCCGAAAGCCGGGGGCGGGATCAAAGGGTCCCCACGCCCTTGTGATCTCTGTTTGGTAGAGCCAGTGGCCGGTTGAATCGGCGATACGGAGGGGGGCGCCAGCCGGGCTGATTCCGGCCTGTTCGCGGAGTTCTTCGGCCAGGGTCTCCCCGTCGGGATGTCGGGCCTGATTTTCGAAGAATTCACTCATGCCATGGAGGCGGGCCCGCAGTTCCCCGTCGACGGTGTCCCGAATACTGTTTCGGAGACCCCAATACGCTCCGAGGCTGATGACCAGGAGGGTAGCAGCGAGGACTGCGGTATACCAGGCAGTCAGGCGGCCACGAACCGTCTTCAACATCAGGCCGACTCCCGGACGATGTAGCCAAAGCCACGGACGGTTTGGATGAGGCGATGAGGTCGCCCGGCGTCGACTTTATCCCGAAGGAGTTTGATGAAGACGTCAACGGTGTTCGACTCCACGTCTTCTTCAAAGCCCCAGATGGCGTCGATGATCGCTGTGCGCGAGGCGGCGCGGCCAACACGACGCATCAGGAATTCGAGGAGGCGGAATTCAGTAGCGGTAAGGTTGATGGGGAGACCTGCGCGGTGGACGGTCCGCGCGGCGGGATCGAGCGTCAGGTCATCTACTTTGAGCAGGGAGATGGGCGGGTTCCCGGCACGGCGGGAGATGGCGCGGAGGCGGGCGAGCAGGACTTTGAAGGAGAAGGGTTTGGTGAGGTAGTCATCGGCTCCTGCGTCGAGGCCGCGAACCACGTCAGAGGGCGCATCGCGGGCGGTCAGCATCAGGATGGCCAAATCGGAGCCGGTGGCTCGTAACTTGCGGGCTATTTCGACACCGTCGAGGCCGGGGAGCATAACATCCAGAATCGCCGCATCAAACCTGGCGGTTTCTGCGGAGTGCAGACCCTCGGGGCCGGTGCGGGCGAGCGCGACGGAATGGTTGGCCTCCTCCAGCCCGCGCCTGAGAAGATCTCCCATCGGAATGTCATCTTCCACAACCAGGATCCACACAGCCTTAGTATGATGCGTGGATTCTGAAGGTCGGCTGAAGCAAAAAGGGGCCACCCCGGTAAGGGTGACCCCGAGACCGCAGTGATACGTGGTGCGCTAGAAAGTCAGACGGGCTCCCAATTGCGCCTGACGGGCCCCACCGAAGAAGTCGGTGCTGGTGGCCGTGGTGGGGATTCCCGCTGTGTTTCCGGCGTAGGAGTAGCCGGTTTTCGGGTTGACTGTGGCAGTCGCGGCTCCGAAGGTAGTTTCGGCGTCCCCATTGAAGCGCTTATTGCTGGAGCGGGTCAGGTTGAAGCCTTCGATGGAGAAATCGAGGCGGGTCCGTTCGCCAAGTTTGAAGGTCTTGATCAGCCGCATGTCCCAATCGAAAAAGCCGGGCTGACGTAGGTAGTCGCGGGGCACAACCCGCCCGCCGATGATGGGCCTGTCGTTGACAGTATTGCCATCGTTCTGGAGATCAATGCCGGTGACGGGCTTCACGATGGTGCTGGTGCGGGCAAAGAGAAGGGTGCTGACAGTGAAGCCTTTACCCAGGTCGTAGAGCGCATTGATGTTGCCGCTGTGGCGGATGTCGTTCTTGGAGAATGACCAGTCCTGCCTCAGATCGAAGGTGTTGAGTGCGGTCTGGCGATTGAAGTCGCGTTCGTTGGAATCATCATCGTGGTTGAACGCGTAGGTGTAGTTGAAGTTGAACATCAGGCGGCGGTTCATGTGGCGCTGCAGGTTGATCTGCAGACCGTCATAGCGGGAGTGGCCCACTGATTTATTGACGTTGATCTGGCCGACGGTGGGGTCGGGGCGAGCAATGGCGGCCTTCAGGGTACCGCCGGTTTTGCTGTCAATAAAGACAGGTGCGAAGGTGATCGGGTCGAAGGTCTTGGGGTAGACCAGAGTCCCGACAGAGTCAAACGACGGGTAGACCGGGTTACCGTTCGACATGACGACGGGGGCGAACAGGTTCGTGTCAACGCGGCGCTGGAGTTTTGAGGTGGAGTTGTGCGTGTAGCCGATGACGAGTTTGGTGGTCTTATCCAGCTTCTGTTCGAAAGCCAGTGACACTTGTCCGGACCGGGGGTTCTTGAATGTGGGGTCGAAAGCGAAGATTGAGCCCACGGCGGCTGTCTTCACGCTGGCCGGGAGAGTCGTGAAGGCATTCGGCATTTTGAGCAGGGGCAGCAGAGTCTTATCGACGTTACTGTCGACCACCAGGGTGCTGATCCCATCGTCGGTGAAGACGCGCTGCATCAGGTAACCGGGGGTACGGGCGTCGAAAAGGCCACCGGAGAGACGGACAACGGTATTACCCTTGCCTGCAACATTCCAGGAAAGGCCCAGGCGAGGCTGCCACATTTTGAGATCGTTGGGGATCTGGCCGTTGATGGGGTGGGCGGGATTGGCAGGTGGTTGCGGGTTCACCTGGCCATCCCAGCGGAGACCGGCCGTGAGGGTCAGATCCCGGCGGAGGCGGATGGTGTCGGTGAAGAAGGCACTGAAATCCTTCTGCATTTGATCGTAGAAGCCCTGGCGGCCGTTGGTGGCGATGGTCTGCTGGTAGCGGGTAATCCTGCTGGTGTTGCCGGCGAGCGCGGCCAGATAGTCGGCCAGCGTGTTGAAGGTGTACACGCCTCCGTAGTTTGTCTCGCGTTGCTGCTGCTGGGGATTGAAGTTCATGTCAATGCCGACCTTTACGCTGTGGCGGCCATGAATCCAGCTAAGGGTGTCCAGAGCCTGGTAACGGGTGGCGTTGTAGATGTAGGTGCCGGCCTTGTTGCCGCCGATGGAGCCGACGTCCAGGATGTCGATCTGGGCGGCCTCGCTGTTCGGCTTCTGCAGGCGATTGTCATAGGCGTACTGGCCGCGAAATTCGTTGACCAGGGAGGCGGAGAGGACGGTAGTGAGGCCAACTTTGACGCCCTGACTGGCGCGGTCCAGAAGGGTGTTGGTGGTAGCAGCCTGGTTGGTAGTGCCGCCCGTGACGCCGCCGAAGTTCAGACCGTACTGCGCCGCGTAGGTGTACTGGACGTTGGCGGTGGTGTTGGCAGTGAGCTGGTAGTCGAGGCGCCCGAAAGACACCAGGGGATTGTTCTTCTGGTTGACGGTGCCCTGCTGGCTGGCGAGGTCGGAGGGGAGAGCGAGGCCTCCCGTCGGGGTATCGAACTTAACCGTATAAGGAATGGTGACCATGTTCTTTTCGAGAGCACCGAAGAAGAAGATTTTGTTGCGCTTCACGGGGCCACCGGCGGAGAAGCCGAACTGGTTCTGCGCATTGCTGCTCAGGTCGTTGCCGAAGGCATCGGGGGAGGTCATGGTACCGTTGCGGTTGGCGTAGTAGCCGGCGCCGTGGAAGTCGTTGGTGCCGGATTTTGTCACTACATTGAGGTAGCCGGAATTGGTGCGACCAACTTCGGCGGAAGCACCGTCGCGAACGATCTGGAATTCACGGACTGCGAGTTGAGGAAAGAAGAAAGCGGATTCGTTAGCTCCGCCGCCGCGCGAGCCGCCCTGGAGGGAATCACTGAAATCGACGCCGTCGAGAGAGACGTTGGAATTGATGGAACGTTGCCCGTTGTAGACGATGCCGTAGCGGTTCTGTTCCTGCATGACGCCGGGGGACAGTTGGACGAATTCGGTGAAATTGCGGCCGCGGATGGGGAGATCCTGAATGGCGCGCTCCGAGATACTGACGCTATTGGACGTTTCGGTCAGATTGACGATGGCTGCGTTAGCTTCGACAGTAACTTGTGATGAGACAGAGGCGAGGCCGAGCGTCAGAGTAACTGATTTGGTTTCGCCGACCGTGAGGGTAATTCCTGTATTGAGAGACGTGGCGAAACCGGAGGCACTGACTTCCACGTCATAGACGCCCACCTGTAGAGCGCCTACGCGGAACAGGCCTTCCGTGTCAGTAGATACTTCACGGCGAGTGCCGGTTTGTTTGCCCACAACGATGACAGTCGCGGCGTGAATAGCTTTGGCAGTGGGATCGAAAACCTTCCCTTCCAGTGCGGCCCTGCCACTCTCGGCCTGGCCGAAGACAGTGGCGGCGCAGGCCAGTAACAGTAATGTAACTTTCAATTTGGACATAAGTATTCCGGTTACCCGAAGCTTCATGCCTATAAGTCTAGGGACTGAATGTTACAAATAGAGCACAAAAATGTTACGTGACGTGTCTTGTCTAGCAAAATTTGTCACATTATCGTGACTGTTAGAAGCGCCAGTCGAGGCCGATGAGCGGGAACAGGCCTAGTTGTCGGTTGAACCGCACTTCACCCTTGGCTCGATCCCAGGAGGCGCGGGAGGTATTGCGGCGGTTGGTGACGTTCTGGACTCCGATGAACACGAGCAGGGGCTTGCCGCGGACGGTGAAGGTGCGGTCAGCCCGGATGTCGAGGCGGGCATAATCGGGGGCTCGGAGAGCATTGATGTTTGCCAGGTCGAAGATACCTCGTCGCTGGAGACGTGACAAGGGTTCGTTGAAGGGCGTGTAGGGCTTTCCGGCCAGGTAGACGAAACGCGCGGACACGTCCCATTTCTTCGTGAGCTGGTAACCGCCCAGGGCGTTGAAGATAACCGGATAGTCATAGGTTCCGGGGCGGAGGATGCCGTCGAGGCCGGCGTGGCGCGTCTTCGAGAGAGAGAGATTCGTTTGGCCGTACCAGCGATCACGGAACTTTTTTTCAACCATGAATTCCAGGCCGCGGACGCGACCTCGTCCGGCGCTGGCGTAGGGCAGCAGGATGTCGGTGACGGCAAAGGTATCGCCTGCGTTGGCCAGCGAGAAAGACGGGAACTGGGTGGAGACCTGGTAGTTGCTGTAAAGCTTTTGGTAACCTTCCACGCTGGCGCGCATGGTGGGGCTGAATTGCCAGACGAGACCGGCTACGGTGTGGGTGGCGCGGATCGGGTTTAAGCCTCGATTTTGGGGGAACGCCTGCACGAACAGGAGAAGAGGCTGCTGGTAGAAGATCCCGTAGCTGGCGCGGGCGCTCAGTTTGTTGGTCAGCCTGTAGCTGAGGCCGAGGCGCGGGCTAACGCGATTTTTTGAGATGGCCTGGTAGTTGTCAAAGCGACCGCCCCAGGTGATGTTGAGGCGGGAATTGAGATTGATGGTGGACTGGACGTAGGCGCTGGCCTGATAGGCGGTGGCGGACTTCAGGAGCGAAAACGGATTTAGGTCCTTTGTGGGCGAGTAGGGATTGTCCTGCCCGAACGGCTGCTGGGTGTCGTAGCGGACGCGGAAGGTCTTGAAGTTGCCTCCGGCCTGGAGCTTTTCGAGGACGGGCAGGTAGACGGTGAGGTCGTACTTGAGGGTGGTCTCGGCTTCGTGATTGTTTTCACGGAACAGGATGGGAGATTTTGCGATGAGTTCGGTGGCAGTGGGGGCAGTTAGACCGAAGCGGAAGAGGTCTTTGACGGTTTGGCGGACGTTGCCTTCGGAGTGGGTGACGCCAAGGAGGCCGACACCGCTACTGCCGTAGAGGCGCTGCCAATTGAAACCAGAGGCCGAGCGCCAGCCGTTGTAGCGGATATCGAGAAGGTCGAGATCGGGACTGCGGTCGGGATCGGAGGACGGCTTTTTGTCGGTGGCACCGAGGCGGATGCGGTCGAAACCGGAGATATTGACGGCCCAGATGCGGTCACGGGGCGACAGGTCATAGAGGGCCTTGGTATTGAAGTTGTAGTTTACGGGGACACCGCCGATGCCGATGTCCTTTGTGAAGGCATCAATGAAGCTGCGCTTGGCGGACACGATCCAGGAGCCTTTATTTTTTCGGATGGGGCCTTCGAAGATGCCACCGGCGCCGGAGGAACCCACGGAGAGACGCCCGGAGAAGGCTTCGCGGCTGCCTTCGCGCTGCGAGATTTGCAGGACGCTGGAGGTTCGGTTGACGAAGGGCGCGGGATAGCCACCGGTGAGGAAGTTGACGTCGCGGATGAGGTCGGCGTCAAGAAGAGTGGTGGTGCCACCGGCCGAGGCAAAGTTGGCGAAGTTGTTGATGTTGGGGATCTCGACGTTATCCACTACGAAGAGATTTTCGAGGGGGCTGCCTCCGCGGACGATTAAGTCGTTGCGAAAATCATTGGTCCCGATGCCGACGCCGGGCAAGGTCTGGACGTAGCGGGAGACATCCTGCTGGGCACCGGCCGCTTTGAAGATCTCGTAGCGCTGGACGAGGAAGGCGGAAGTTTTCAGTTCTTCGGTGGGGGCGAAGGCAGATTCGGCGACGGTGATGCTCTGTTGGAGAGCGTCGAGGCGGGGAAGGTCGAGGTCGAGGGTGGCTTCGAGGCCGGCGCGGATTTCGAGGGCGGGACTGGTGATGGGAGGCTGACCGGTGACGGTGATGACCAGTTTGTACTGGCCGGCGCGGAGGTCTGTAAGCCGGAAGGTACCCTTGTCCGAAGAAACGGTACAGCGGTCGGAGGCCTGGAGGCAGACTTTGGCGTCGGGGACTGGTTTGCCGGCGAGGTCGTGAAGGGTGCCGGAAACTGCTCCGACACCGGCAGTGTCCTGCGCGGACATCCTGAAGCCGACGAGGAGGAGAGAGAGGGTCCGGCAACCGGATAGAATAATGGATCGCGTGGCCACAGGTCTGGGATGTCTTAGCAGGTGCCGGAGCGTTATTTTTTTGGGCGAGGCGAGGTGGAGGCAGGTTGATGAAACGTCGAGATTCTCTGAAAATGCTGAGTGCCGGGTTTGGACTGGCAGGGGCAATGCCGCTGACCGCACAGAAGGCTGCGGGCCGGGTTACGTTGCTAGGTGTCGAGACGTTTGTGGTCCACGTAAATGCGCGGGGAAACTGGATTCTGGTGCGGCTACGCACAAGTGAAGGCCTGACCGGAATTGGGGAGGCGTCGCACGGGGGGGCGGACGCTTCGACGCTACAGTTCATCGGGACATTTTTTGAGCGGCTGAAGGGCAGAAGTGTATTCGACATGGAGTGGGTTCGCACGACGCTGGCCCAGGAGGCGGCGCAGGGTGGACACAGTGCGGCTTGCGCGCTGAGTGGTCTGGAGCAGGCGATGTGGGATATCCAGGGGCAGGCTCTGGGGGTTCCGACTTACAACCTCTTTGGCGGGGTGCTGCGGACCCGGATTCGAAACTACGCGAATATCAACAGGTCGAGTGACCCGAGGACTCCGGCGGGGTTTGCGGCGATGGCACAGAGGGCGGTGGAGGCTGGTTTTGATGCGGTCAAGCTGGCCCCGTGGGATGACATGCCTGCCGATCTCTCTGATGCCGGGAAGGTGGAGGCAGTGACGCAGCTGGGGATTGAGCGTGCGGCTGCGGTGCGGAAGGTATTGGGACCGGGACGCGATTTGCTGCTGGATGGGCACAGCAAGTTTGATCTGGCACGGGGCCTTCAGCTGGTGGATCGGGTGGAGTTCCTGAAGCTGTTCTGGCTGGAGGAAGTGACGAAGGTTGCGGGACTACCCGCCATGCGGAAGGCGCAGGCCGGGCGGATGGCGGCGGCCGGAGGGGAAGACGTCTTCGGTCTGCAGGGATACCAAAAGTACATGGAGGATGGTTGCGCGGACATCCAGATGCCCGATGTTAAGTACTGCGGTGGCATGCTGGAGCTGAAAAAGATTGCCACTCTGGCGGAGGCACGCGGGTTGCCGGTTTCGCCGCATGGTCCGGCGAGTCCGATTGGAAATGTGGCGGCGGCGCATGTGTGTGCGGGGATGCCGAATTTCCATATCCTGGAACATTCGTTTGGAGAGGTGCCATGGCGGGCGGAGTTGATTGACCCTCCGGAACATCTGGACAAGGGTCATATGGTGCTGAGCGCGAAGCCGGGGCTGGGGATTCGGCTGAATGAGAAGACGGCAGCGAAGTACCGCGCCTGAGTTGGGGGGAACGGTATGAAATGGGATCGCAGAGCTTTTCTGGGAGCGTGTGGTGCTGCGGGTTTAGCTGGACAAAGCCTGTCCGGACAAACACGGCGTCCGAACATTGTGCTGATTGTGGCCGATGATCTGGGGTACGGGGAATTGGGGTACCAGGGGAATCCGCAGATTCCGACTCCACATATAGATTCGATTGCGGCGAATGGCGTGCGGTTTACGAACGGGTACGCGAGTGCTCCGTTCTGTGCGCCGTCGCGTGCAGGGTTAATGACGGGGCGATATCAAACGCGCTTTGGGCATGAGCGCAATGTTGTGGGCGCGACGAATCTGGATCCGAAGGTCGGCTTGCCTTTGACCGAGACGACGCTGGCTTCGATGCTGCAGGGGGCGGGGTACGCAACGGGAGTGTTCGGGAAATGGCACCTGGGTACTACTGTTGCGATGCAACCCCAGAGGAGGGGCTTCGATGAGTTCTTCGGTTTTCTGCATGAAGGCCACTACTACCTGCCCGCGCCTTACAAGGGAGGGACAACGAGGCTGCGTCCGAACGAACCTCCGTATGATGCGGATAACCCTTTGCGCCGCAAGGGTGACCCCGTGGAGGAGACGCAATATCTGACGAGTGCCATTACCCGTGAGGCCACCTCGTTTATTGACAGACATGCGGCGGACCCCTTCTTTCTGTATGTTCCGTACAATGCGGTGCACAGTCCGATGCAGGCGACGACGGAGTACATGAAGCGTTTTAACGGGATCGGGGACGAGCATCGTCAGGTTTTTGCAGCGATGCTTTCGGCGCTGGATGACGGCGTGGGGGCGATTCTGCAAAAGCTGCGGGAACGAAATCTGGAGCAGGACACGCTGGTGATCTTCCTGAGCGATAACGGGGGGCCGACAGCGGAATTGACTTCGGGAAACAAGCCTCTGCGGGGAGGTAAGGGGCAGTTGTGGGAGGGCGGAATTCGGATTCCGTGGACCATGCAGTGGAAGGGGCAAATTGCCGGGGGGCGAACGCTGCACCAGCCGGTAATTGCGCTGGATATTCTGCCCACGGCACTGGCAGCTGCCGGAGTTCCGATTGCTGCGGGGGTAAAGCCGGATGGCGTCAACCTGTTGCCACTGCTGCGGGGGAGTGACGAGCGGGCACCACACCAGGATCTTTTCTGGCGCTATGACAATGCGGTCGCGTTGCGTCAGGGTGACTGGAAACTGGTGCGACAACCGGCTGGACCACGAGCGACGCCTGGGGCCTTTGAGCTGTACAACCTGGTGGTGGATATTGCGGAGACCCGGAATCTGGCGGCGACGGAACCGGCCCGGGCAGCCGCGATGCTTTCCCGACTGGAGTCCATTAACGGCGAGATGAAAGCCCCGCTCTGGTGAGGGGCTGCGGAATGTTCACGATTTGGTGCCTTTCAGTTTCTGCTGTAGCTTCTCCGGCAGCCACCGAACACACCGGCTGACCAGCGGGTGATCGCGGCCCAGAAGCGCCACGCCCGCCAGGATGATCGGGATCCCGGGCAGGATGGGCAACGGCATGGCAATGACGCCCACCCCGATCAGGGCGATTCCACAGGCATTGCGGACCGCAGGTTTCATTATTTACTGCCCTCAACCTGAAGATTGTTGGTTACGGAGAAGACGCCGGAGACGGTGTTCGCCTGCATGCCTGCGATGGCCTTCTGCGTATGGTTGCCGACGTTACCTTCGAGGGTCACGTGGCCATTTTCCACGATGATGTGGATGGGGGGAAGAGCCCGGATAGAGAGGGGCTGCAGGGCATTGTGGTCGTAGATGTTGTAGTAGAGCGCGAAGCGCAGCCCTTCATCCAGGGGAGAAAGCGGCAGAACCTGGATTTCATTGATCACTTTCCCGACGCCCTCGAGCTGCTTCACGACGCTGGCGGCGTCAGACTTCAGGACGGGTCTGGCTGTTCTCCTTTGCAGTTTTTGTGGTTTGTTTTTGAGGTCCACAACTGCAACTGTACGGGCAAAAGAATGTATTTGTCGAATAGATGTTTTCGTTTGTATTGATCGGTTATTCCGAAATCTCGACGGGCGCTGATTTTACCGCGAAGAGTTTCTCGCGGGCTGTTTCAGAGATCTTCAGGATGGCTGGATGCTTTAGCTTTCGCTCCACGGAGATGGCATAGAAGCGTTCGGTGATGGAGTCGATAGTGCCCAGTTTTTCGACTCGGTAGGTTTCGTGGATTTCCTTCACGATAGCGGACGGGGCGGCGAAGATACCGGCTCCGGCCTGGCCGAAGGTCTTCATGAGGGCGCCGTCTTTGAATTCGCCTACGATTTTGGGGCGGATTTTCAGACCTTCGAACCATTGGTCAAGGGATCGCCGCAGGTTGGAACCTTCGATGGGCAAAAGAAAGGGCGCGCCCTCCAGCGACTCGGGAAAACCCTTGCGGTACTTCGCGAGCAGTGCGGGTGCACAAAACAGGGTAACGTCGCAGGTGCCCAGGAGGTGATTGAAGGCCTTGACGGAGATGGAAGAGGTGATGGGGGCATCGGAGAGAACAACATCGAGACGATGATCGGCTAGCGCGGCGAGGAGGCGTTCGGGGGTATCTTCATCGCAGACCAGCTGGACGGATTCTTCCATTTCCAGCGCGGGCCGCAGGATGCGATAGGCGATGAGCTTGGGGACCAGATCCGAAACCCCCACCATCAGGCGGAGCGGACGACCTCGGGGGCGGCCTTTGAGGACATCCTGGAGTTCGCGCCCGAGGCCAAAGATCTCGTCGGCGTATTGGTAGACGACCTGGCCGACGTCGGTCATCACGAGACCTCTGCCGGACTTGGCGAAGAGCTTCTCACCGAGGGTGTCTTCGAGGAGGCGCAACTGGCCACTGATGGTGGGCTGCGCGAGACGCAGCTTTTCGCAGGCCCGCGCGATACTCCCTTCGCGTGCGACGGTCCAGAAATAGAGCAGATGGTGGTAGTTGAGCCATTCCATGACCCCACTATACATCGAACAAGACGATATATTCAAGCCGAACTACCTATTTGTCGATGGATAAATTGAGGCGTATAGTGAGGTCATGAACCAACACAAACCATCTCACGAACCGGTAGTACCGGACCCGATCCAGCTCAAGTTGACAACTCACGGGGTGGAAATGCCGGGGGAACTGAAGGACTACATCCAGCGTCGGGTGCAAGCCGGGCTCGGGCGTTTTGCGAGCCGTATCCGCGCGATCTCGGTGCGTTTTGTCGATGTGAACGGCCCCCGCGGCGGGCAAGACAAGTGCTGTGACGTTCGGGTGGATGCGGGCCTGACCCAGGAGGTGTTCATTCGCGAACAGCACGGGAGCATGTTCGCGGCGTTCTGCATTGCGATGTTGCGTGCCGAGAGATCTCTGCGCCGACAACTGCAGGCGTCTCGGGATGGAATCAGTCGCCGCTACCGGGCCGGATCTCATTTTCTTAGATCCTCGCGAAAGAAGCCCGGAGGCGTTTAGAATTAGACTGGCCGATTGAGCTTTCCCCGGGGAGCCCGGCCAGGAGAGTGAAGTTGACACGCAGAGATGTGGTGCTTGGCACCTTACCCTACACCGGCGCACTGCTGCTTTCCAACGGGCTATCGGGTGCGGAGGTTCCGTCGCCCGTTGCCGAAACGGAGGGTGGCAAGGTCCGGGGCGTTGCTGTGCAAGGAGTCCATATTTTCCGGGGTATTCCTTATGGCTCACCAACCGAGGGGGCTGCGCGATTCCTGCCGCCTGCGAAAGCCGCACCCTGGACAGGCATTCGGGAAGTGGTTCAGCCGGGACCGCGCTGCGTCCAGACCGGGGGCCAGTTGTTCCGATCTCCGGTTATTGGAAACTATTTCACGGGTGGCAAGACGCGTCCCGAACTGGACCAGGAAGGCACCAGTGAGGATTGCCTGGCGCTCAATGTGCTCACCCCGTCGTTGAGCGGCAGGCGGCCCGTAATGGTCTACCTCCACGGGGGCGGATTTACGGGTGGTTCCAGCATGCTGACGCTGTTTGGCGAGGGTCATGTTCGCGAGCAGGACGTGGTGCTTGTGGGAATTAACCATCGCCTGAATTTGTTTGGCTATCTGTATTTGGGCGGCCTCAGCGAGAAGTATGCGGCTGGCAATCCTGGAAATCTGGATCTTGTCCTGGCTTTGCAGTGGGTGCAGAACAATATTGCGCGGTTTGGCGGAGATCCGGGTAACGTTACTCTTTGGGGCGAATCAGGGGGCGGGGGGAAGATCAACTGCCTGATGGCGATGCCTGCGGAAGTTGGGCCTCAGGGAGAATCAGCTGGAGGAACTGCACAAGCTGGCACCTGCGACGCTCTATGCCACCGAAGTTACCGTTGCGCCGGTAGTGGATGGCCAAACCATCCCGGAGCAGATCTGGGACCCGAAGGCACCCGAAGTCTCGGCTGGTATCCCGATGATTATCGGAAATACGAAGGACGAATCGACCCTGTTTTCAAGGGACGAGACGCTTTTCGGCCTGGATGACGCGGAGATTCGCGACCGCCTGGTGCAGACGGGGATCTCCGGTACGGATGCCGGTGAACTGATTACGTTGTACCGATACGATTACCCGAAGGACACGCCGTCCGACCGCTGGTTCCGGATAGCCAGTGACCGCGCGTTGCGGCGCAATGTGATTCGGCAGGCTGAGCTCAAACTGGAACAGGCGAGGGCGAACGTCTACGTTTATCAGTTCGTGTGGAACACCCCGGTGGGTAACGGCAGGATGAAAGCGTTCCACACGGCAGAGTTGCCGCTTGCGATGCGGGTGGTGGCGCATGCGGAGGCCGAGGCGTTGTCGAGGCAGATCAGTGGTGCCTGGGCGGCATTTGCCCGGAATGGCAGCCCGAATCAACCTGGGGGTGGCGCGTGGCCGGCGTATACGAAGGCAACACGCGAGACGATGATTTTCGATGCGGCGAATTCGAAGGTTCGCAAGGACCCGGACGGTGAACAGCTATCTATCCTGCTCCGTTATCCGGTCAACAACCTGCTGTAGGCGACTGACGGAGGTCGGCTGAGGGCATCATCAAGGCGCTCGAGTTCTGCGGGCAGGTGACTTTCGGGGGGCGTGCAGATCCAGTAGCTGGCGGGCACCGAAGGCGCAGATCCGGCGCTTGCCGGTTCTCTTGGCTTCGTACATAGCCCGATCAGCCGCGCGAATCAGGTGTTCGGCATTCGGGGCGTCATCGTGAAACATACCGACACCTATGCTGGCGGTGACGGCGCACATTCGACCTTCAATTGAGCCGGGGACACAAACGGCGGCCAGGACTGATTCGGCAAAAGCCAGCAGGGCCGGGCGGGAGATCGTTAGTTTGACATCGGTGACCAGCAGGGTGAACTCATCCCCGCCGCGGCGAGCAACTCGAAGTCCGGAACCTGCGAACCGGTTCAGCCTGTCGGCGATTTTGCAGAGAAATAAGTCACCCGTGCGATGGGAACATGTATCGCTGGTGGCTTTGAAGCCGTCGAGATCAATGAAGAGTAAGGCAACTCTCCGTCCGGTGTCCGCCGCACCTTTGAGCTCCCGGTCCATGGGGTTTTGCATGGCGGCACGATTGAACAGGCCGGTGAGGGAGTCCGGTTGAACCGACGCCTCGAGGTCACGAGTCTCTGCGAGCCTGGAGGCGTAGATGGCACAGAGGCGACGCAGGCGCACGGAAAAGAAAATGATGTAAAAGGAGAAGCCGCACAGCGCCCGCCAGGACTGGGGTCCCGGAAAGGCGAGTTGCACTGCCGCCAGAGGCAGGAACAGCGCCACCAGGTACCACTGGCCCAGGCGCCGGTCGTGCTGGAACATCTCCGCGCCGACGACCGAGATGGCGGCGTGGTAGAGCAAGAGGAGATAGCTATTGATGTGCTGGAAGCCATAAAGCAGGACCATGCCGAGAGCAGGCCCCACAACAGGCCGTTTCCCATCAACAGGGAAACCATCCGGGATCGCCAGGTTTTGGCCAAATGAACGGAAGGACGGGCGAGACGGCGAATCAGAATGTACCGGATCGCGGCCTGTGCAGCGAATATAATGGCGAAAACAGACGTGATTACCGGATGATCAGGGAATACTGTCGTCGTGAGGCAGACCAACACGAGGCATAGCGGGTGCCCCCAGAGGCCATCGTTGGTTCTGGTGGCCCGGTCCTGGTTGATGCGGAGTTCCGTCTGCTGTTCCCCCGACATCATGCTGTTTACTTATCGGCAGAACGATCGGAATTGTTTAGGGTGGGGAACCTGTCGGTTCGTTATGAATGAAGCGTTCGTTTGGCGGCCCACTGCGCGCTTTGGACCCGGCGGCCAACAAACAGAGTTGCTTTGGCGGAAAGGTGCCGGTCTTCGCTTTGGACCAAATGGGATAGCACCGGCAAGACCCGTCGGCCCTCTGGGACTTCGTCCAGAATGTCGAGGACCCGGGTGGCTCCTCTTCCATGCAGGGCGACATGGTGGTTGATGCCACCCCGATCAGGAAGCCGACCAGCTACGCGGACGTCGAACGAGGGGTCGAAGGCCAACATGCGCCGCATGACCCGAATCGCCTTTTCGCGGGTTCCAGGCACAGGGTCTGCCAGAAAGCCGAACAGACCCT
Source organism: Terriglobia bacterium (assembly GCA_010084195.1). Taxonomy (GTDB): domain Bacteria; phylum Acidobacteriota; class Terriglobia; order Bryobacterales; family Bryobacteraceae; genus BOG-234. Next base: position 6,561 of record RGPS01000079.1, on the reverse strand, counting down.
GCTACCTCATCATGAGAATGCTGAGGAGTCGGCACGCCTCTGGATTGTCAGGTTTTTCCAGATGCCGCAGGGCACTGAGGCAAAGCAGATCCGGCGTTTCATTGGAAAAGCGCCGAAGCAGTTTGGTGGCGAGGGGGTTCTGCTTGAACTCATCCACCGCCCGGTCCACGTACTTATCGACGACTTGTTGATTGACTGCCATGCCCGGTGAGCGCCTGCAGCGGGCTGCGGCTCAACTCCTGATCGGCAGAATCCCGCGAAAGCATTAGTTACGGGATGGTCCGGCTGAGTCCCGCCGGGGCGCTACGCTGGTAGTGGCCCCAAACCTTTTGAAAAAACACAACCTGCTCGATTCCGCACAGACCCCCGACGGTCGCCTCCTCCAATTCACCGAACATGACGGCGACTACAGTATCGCGGTGGGCGGCGCGGAACTTATGTCCACCCGGAAGCATAATTCCGAGGACAAGCTGGCCGAACTTGCCTGTGCGGGACTCCGCGTCAAACCGCGCGCGCGGGTGCTGATCGGGGGCCTTGGCCTGGGCTTTACGTTGAAGGCAGCGCTGGCCTCACTGGGGCCGGATGCACAGATTGTGCAGGCGGAGATCCTGCCTGCTGTTATCAAATGGAACCGAAATCCGGAGTATCCCCTGGCCGCAAGGGCATTGGAAGACAAGAGGGTAGTAGTTGCTCAAAAAGACGTCGCCAAAGTAATTCGGGAATCTCCGGGAGGCTTTGACGCGATTATGCTGGACGTGGACAACGGTCCGGCCGCACTCACCGTAGATGGCAACCGGGGCCTGTATGTGATGTCCGGACTCCAGGCAGCGCGCAGCGCTCTGCGGCCAGGGGGGCGCATCGTTTATTGGGCGGCCGCTGCGGATCAACCTTTTGAACGCCTCATGATCCGGGCCGGATTTATCGTCCAGGCGCATCGGTGCCGCGCCCACACGAATAACGGCAGCTGGCACACTCTCTACGAAGGCCTGGTCAGCGCTTCCCCAGCAGCCAGGCCTGCGACTTCCGATGCAAAGGTGAAGTCACCGCGCCCTGGAGGATCGGGTCCTGCGTCTTCTGCATCTGCCCGGCCAGCGAAGCCCGCAGGTCCCGCAAAGTCGCGGCGTACGCCGGGTCGGTAGCGACGTCCTTCTGTTCCCAGGGATCTTTCTCCAGGTCATACAGCTCAAACGGCGGGTGATAGGCCATGGCGTGATTGGCCGGTACGACAGTATCGGCGCGGGGGCGCCAGGATTGCGAAGGGTCCATGAACGCCGGGGCCGATGAGAAATTCACGATCAGCTTGTGGGTGGCGGTCCGAACGCTCCGGCGAGGGTCGTAGTAGTCGTGATAGGTCATCTCGGCGAAGATCCTGTCGCGGTCTTTGTAGGCACGACCTTTGTACCCCCGACCTTCCATGAGACCCGCCAGAGACTGCCCGTGCACCCCGGCGGGCACTGCAAGCCCGGCCAGTTCCAGGATGGTGGGGAGACAATCCAGGTTCTGGACAAGATTCTTGTGGCGGACGCCGCCATGCCAGCCGGTGCGGCCCGGATAGCGGAGAATGAACGCGGTCCTCAGGCCGGGTTCGTAGAGAGAACACTTTGCCCGGGGCATGGCGATGCCGTGGTCGGTGGTGAAAATGACGAGAGTATTGCTCTCCAGGCCAAGTTCCTTTACCGCCGCCAGAACTCGGCCCATCTGGGCGTCCATGTGGCGGATGGCGCCCTGTAACTCTGCCAGTTCTTCGCGCGTACCCGGCGTGTCACGCAGGTAGGGCGGTATCGTCACCCCCTGGGAACTATCCGGTTGCATTCTGCCGCCCAGAAAATCCTGATCGGCGTTCTTGTCAGGCCGACCCAGGCGGTGGGGCTCAATGCACCCTGCCTGCAGGTAAAACGGCTTGTCCGGGTTCTTCGCGAAGCTCTGGAGGCGCGCGATCACATTGTCCGCCATTTCTTTGGCCGGGGCAGGCGCATCATAGGCCGCCAACCCGCACCGCGCAGGACCTCCGTGGGTCTCGTGAATTACGCCTGCGCCCGCCGTCGCGTACCCGGCGGCGGCGAGAATCTGGCCAAGGTGTCGCTCGTTTGGGTGCAATTCCCAGGCAAACTCCGCATGCGCCAGGCCCATCACGCCATTGTTGTGGGGATAGCGACCGGTAAAGATTGACGACCGGGAGGGGCTGCACTGCGGCGCGGTACTGAAGTGATTTTCAAACAGGACACCCTCGGCGGCGAGGCGATCCAGATTTGGCGATTGCACGCCCCCCACGCCGTAGCAGTGCAGGTGTTGCCCCAGATCGTGACAGTGCAGGAGCAGAATGTTCGGTCGTGGATTCGCGGCAGAGGCCATCGGGATCAGGGGTGAAGCAAGGGCTGTGGTGATGGCTTTTCGGGTTAAATCGCGCCGGGTCAGGGTGTCATTCATGCTTGATGGGTCCACTGGGGATTTTACAAGCTCCCTGCGGATCTGTGCTAGCTTCTGCTTCATGAGATCCGCTAAATTTAGCCTGAGCCTGTTTGTCACCCTCCTTTTCTGCGCAGCTTCGCTGTGTGCCCAGGCGGTTAAGATTACCTGGGTGGGACAGGCCTGTTTCTACATTTCCGATGGCACCGCCACAGTTGTCACGGACCCGCCGGCCGCCAACATCGGCTATCCGCTGCCGGACTCTACCGCGAATGTTGTGACGATTTCGCACAACCATGGGGACCATAATTTTTCACAGGGAGTGAAAGGTACGTTCACCCTCGTTGACGGTCGGCCGACTACGCGCCGGACGGAAGTGAACGCCGGCGGGCTCCCCTTCATCCAGATTCCAGGGTTCCACGACAACACGAACGGCTCGGCTCGGGGGCCCAACACGCTGGTCCGCTGGACGCAGGGGGGGCTGCAGTTCGCCCATATGGGTGACTATGGGCAGGACCAGCTGACTCCGGAGTAAATGGCTAACATGAAGGGCCTGGATGTGCTGTTCGTCGCTGCGGGCGGCAATTTCACTCCGGATGCCCGGGCGATATCCGGGCAGATTACCCAGATCGCGCCGCGCGTAGCCATCCTGATGCATTACCGAACGGGGCTTGGGGGGCCTGCCACGCTGGCCCCTGTTCCCGACGTGGCGGCGGGATTCAATGGTAGAGTCCAGTACAAACCGGCAGCCACGATGATCTCGCGCGCTACGCTTCCGTCCACTCCGGAAGTCTGGCTGATGGAGCCGCTGGGTGACCTCACTGCGGTCAATCCGGGGAGCTACACGCCGGCGATGCCAGTCGGCTCCGGCTCCGTCGTCTCGCTGTTCGGCAATTTCGCGGGCTCCAAATCCGCCAGCTCTGCCACGTTGCCGTTGCTCCGAAAGCTGGAAGATATGGAGGTTCTGGTGGATGGCGCGGTCGCGCCGCTGCTGTTTGTTTCCGCGGGCAAGATCAATCTGCAGGCACCCACGAAGCCGACGACACAGTCGCTGGTGGAAGTCCGGGTGGGCGGACAGCGGGTGGCGAGAGGGCTGATGAACATAGTGCGGGCCGCCCCCGGCCTGCTGCTCGCCGTCAATCAGGATGGGCGGACGAACACCGCGAGCAGCCCTGCACGTGCCGACGAATCGCTGCAGCTTTACGTCACGGGGCTGGGCCCTGCAGCACCTGCGGTGGAGGATGGCACCTCCCGTTTTGCTGTGCCGCTGGAGACCCCAACCGCGCTGCTCGGCGGCGTTGCCGTCACTCCGCACTATACGGCGCTGGTGCCCGGCCTGGTGGGAATCTGGCGGGTGGATGTGCTGATCCCCGGCAACGTGCGCCCGGGCGACACACCGGTGAGCCTGACTCAGGGCTTTAGCAGCGCGAGCCTTTCAGCGGCAATCCGCTAATACCGGAACTACTGCTGTTGACGCAGCAGACTGCCGCCGACGCCCCAGCCATCGGTCAAAATCATCATCTGGACCACTTCCCCGTGTCCGCCAATCGCACCGTTGATGACGATGTTTTCCGAGCCAGCGGCTGCCGGGGCGGTATATTTCAGCGTGACGTAGCATCTGGCATTCACGCTGTAATCGCCGGTGAAGTCCTCTTTAACGACCCTGCCATTGTAGTTGGCAGTGGTGGATGCCTTAAAATGGCCTTCCCCATCAGCGTCAATTCGACCAATGCGCTGGAAACGGCCAGCGAGGTTCTTCGGGCTGTTGGTGGTGCCGTAAAGATCGATGGAGTAACTGCCGCTGAAATCCGGCGTGGAGCAGAAGCGCAGATCCTGTTTGACGTGCAGGCCCCGGATGACGGTACCGGAGGGCTCCGTTAACAGCAGTGACATTTGCCGATTGTCGGAACTCAGCACACCCTGGAATTTGGAAGGTGCGCTGAGTGGAAATGGCAGGACGAGATCAAAGTTGACAATGCAATCGGGTGTGACCGAATAGGTTGCGGGAATGTCGCCCTTCAACACAATGCCGTTGTAGCTCGCATTCGTTTCGATAAACAAGTTGCCTTTCCCGTCGGGCAGAAATCGACCCGACTGTGAAATGGTGCCCAGCAGGGCTGCGCCTTCGGGTGGCAACTGCAACAGGAAGCCAACGGAGGAAAAAGCGTAGATGCCCGAATAATCGGCAGTGGTGCAGGTTTTGGCGGCGTGAGCGTAAGTAAATGCCCCACAACCCAGGACCACAGTCAGTACTTTGCCGGCGAGGAACGTTTTCTGCACGACCACTGATACCACGAATGTAAGGTTATTTGCAACTGGGAATTGCCAGGCCTGCCGCTGCCGGAGGCTTCGCGCTGTCGTCTCCGGAGTTGGCACCGTCGAGGACGTCACCGCAATGTCCCTCGTCGAATAGCCCCCCCCGGCAGTTCTTCTTCTGGGCGGATGGCAAACTTTCCATTATCGTTTCGTTTGTTCGGCAAGCCCCGCGACATCAAGAGGTTCAAAGGAATCTGCAGGGCTTTACCAGCGTGACTTTTTTGGCGGCCGAGCATTTTCCAATCCTCGGATGATCCTGAAAAGCGGTAGTGGTTCCAATACAAGATGATCCTGAAATAGATCATGAAGGGGAGGTTGCGAAGCGACCGACTTCCTTTCTTGTTTTTGTCTTCTTTTGGGACAGGGCACCTCGTCAGTCGTGGCTATGGGAATGTGGGAATCCGGCCAAACAGGCCGGATTCCCAAGGGGTTGAGGGAACAGGGGGAAACCTGTCTCTGGTTTTCCGCAGTTTCCTCAACCCCGCCATTTCCACAGCGTTGTGCCTTGGCTGGGATCTCTGTTACAGAATCCTCAGCGCACGGGGCGACTCTATCCGGCAGGCGCGCAACATCTTGATTTTTGCCGCGCCCATCCGCCGGGCGAATTCTGTGTCGCTCATTTCGGCGGCTTTCCGATCCAGGTCTTCGAGGCTGATGCCTGGCTTGAGTTTCGCTGCCACGCCGGGCAGCATCCTGAGTTTCTGACACGGAGTGGCATAATCCCCGGTCTTGTAAGTTCGTTCGCGTTTGCCTCTGGCATCCAGACTCACCGTCGCAAACCCGCAGGGCCGATGGAAGTTCAGGTAGGGGTTCATATGCGCGGCATAGAATGCATGCACCTTCCCGGCATGCTCTGCCGGTATGTGGCCGTATCCAATCAGCTTTCGAATGACGGCTCCGTTCTTCCCTTCCACCAGAGCGTTGTCCTGGCTTCGACAGGCGCGGCTTTTGGTGAACTCCACCATCATGGCCTTCATCATCTCGTCCATTGAGTAGTTGATGTATTCCGAGCCATTGTCGAAGTGTGCGCCCAGGATCGGGAAGGGAAACTGATGCAGCATGGCTTCCAGCACCGGTTTCAGATTCTCCGAATTGATCCTCGACGTGCAGCCGACTACCTCGTACTGCGTCACCGCATCCACTGCGTTGATGTGATACACACCCTTTTCGCCGTCCCAGTCGCCCTGGTGAACGGTGTCGATTCGCAGAAAGCCGGGTCGGCCCAGTGGCTCCGGTCTCCGCCGCTCGCCTATCGACACCGGACTCGGGCGCGTCGGCTCGAAGTTTGCCGCCACCCGCCGATAGTTCGCACTGGCGCGCAGATTGTAGGTATGCGCCACCGAGATCTCCGACAGCCTTGCGTATGCGGGTTTGCCGTACTCCTCGTGCTCCCGCTTCAGAATGCACTTCGTCGCCGGACCGCTCAGCCGCTCGTGCGCATTGTCCACCGCTGCCAGCAAGCGTACATCCCCTTCTGTGTACTTGCACCGGGAACTGTGTACTTGCCCCGGGAATCGTCGTCTCCGGCTCGGCCTCACCGCCACTGTTCCCGTCGCCCGGCAGCTCCGGATCAGCCTTGTCATTTGCGGAAGGCTCAGCCACGTAACCTTGCACGCATACCTGCGGCTCGCGCCCCGCTCCTTCTTCCCCTTGCCCGCATACTCCTGCGCGACCAGCAATTGCTCCGTCCATGCGTAAATCGATGCCCGGTCCCCTCCGGTAAATGCGATTCCTTCGCTTCCCTTCAGAAACTCTGCGATCTGTTGCCCCGTCAGGGCCTCGGCGTTCTGCATCTCTATCTGCATTCAGCCGCTCACGCACGCCTGCCCCACCTGTCCT
>RGPS01000078.1 GCA_010084195.1 Terriglobia bacterium | reverse complement strand
CATCCGGAATAGCCTTTCGGTTCGAGTCCCGCCCGGCTCACCATTAATTTCCTTGACGTCTCCCCTTCGAAACGAATTCGATTGAGGCTTGAGACCGTCGTTAGTCCGTGTACCGCAAACCCTGACGAGTGAAGCTTGCAGTTCGAGCCTTTCGACACGTTTCGTGTCGGTCAGGTTGAGATGTATGGGTCCGGCGAGTTCCTGGCCCCGCTCTGGCTCCGCGCTTCTTTCAGTTCCCGTCTCACGACGCGACTCACACAAAAAGAAAAGGCCGGTTCCCCTTGCGAGGAACCGGCCCGGCTGAAGCACTTCTTTCCGTTTCTGTTAGAAGGCGATGCGAAGGCCAAAACGGAAGGTGCGCTGGGTTTGGTTGGCGGCGGTGATGCGCATGAAGTTAGCAGGCGCGGTTACCGTCACGTTGGGGTTCTGCAATTGCGGTGTGTTGGTCACGTTGAGACCTTCAGCGCGGAACTGCAAGTTGATTTTCTCCGTGACATTGAAGGTGCGGAAGAGACCGCTATTCATGTTGAAGAATCCGGGTCCACGGAGGTTGTAGAGACCCATATTGCCAAAGCGGGCACCGGTGACCGCCGCGAACGAGGCGGGGTCGTAGTAGGGCGAGCCCAGGCCCACACCGCCCAGCTTAACTGCCGGGCTGATCTGGTCGGCCACCTGGACGTTGCCGGGCGCGTTGAGCGAGGCACCGTCGGCCAGTACCGAGAAGGGGTTACCCGATACCGCCGAGACAGAGGCGTTTGCCTGCCAGCCGCCGAGAATCTTCGCAGCGGGGCCCACAGTCAACATGGGCTTACCCTTGCCGAAGGGCAGTTCATAGGTGACCGCAGTCTGGAAGACCTGGTTACGATCAAAGGCCGCCAGGGCGCGGTTCTTGCTGAACTGCGAGGGCACGTAGAAGGCAAAGTTGTTGTCGGAGTTACCGCCAGCCTGGCCGAGGCCGTTGGCGTTGTTCGCGCCGCCGGGGACCGTGGAGATGGTCTTTGACCAGGTGTGAGACATCGTGAGGAACAGACCACCCTTGAAGCGGCGGCTGAGATTGCTCTGCAGCCCGTCGTAGCGGTTGTAACCCATCGGGATGAAGAAGTTCCGATCCACGCCGACACCGAAGGTGGCGCGCAGGGGACGCCCATTCACGCCCGCGCCGGGCACGAGGCCCGCGTTGGCGTTAAAGTAAGTGACGCCCTGTCGGATAGAACGCGTTCCGGCATAGCCCGTCTGCAGCACAAACCCTCCCCACAGTTCACGCTGGATCGTGAAATTGTAGGACTGGATGTAGCCGCGATTGAACTTGCCCGCCTGGAGCGAGTTCGTGGAGATGGTGTTCGGGATATCTACGGTGCCCGACGTAAGGTCGGGGAACTTAACCGCGGGGATGCCCGTGGCCAGCGAACCGGCGGCTACAAAGCCGTTGGTCTGGACGTACTCGTCAACGATGACTGCGGGGAACGGACTACGGAGGGGCCGACTCAGCGGATAGGGATCATTGGTGATGCCGTACCCGGCGCGGATGACCGTCTTTTCGTTGAGGCGGTAAGCCATGCCGAGACGCGGGGCAAACATGATTGTTGCGGCCTCTGTACCGGCGTTGCGTGGCACGTTGCCCCGTCCGCCAATCAGCACTTTGTTGGTGACCGGGTCGTAGCGCTCGATGCCGTACTGGCCACGGTTCATGATGGGGAAATGCTCCATGCGCAGCCCCACGTTCAGGCTGAGCTTGCGGTTCACCTGCCAGTTGTCGCGGATGTAGTAGCCCTGCTGGAATTCACGCGTAGCCATCGGATCGTAGAACTGGTAGGCTTTGCCGAACTGGCCAGGCAGACCGAGCAGGAATGAGGCATAGGCGTTGAAGTTATTCGCTGCCGGACCACCATTCAGACCCGTGACGCCGTTGTTGAAGGTGAAGCCGCCGCGGGGGCTGTAACCATTGAGTTCGGGTTGCCAGTGATTCATCTGGTGGTGGATGTAGTCGATGCCCATGCGGATATTGTGGGCACCTTTGGTCCAGTTGAGATTGGCGACGTAGGTAAAGACCTTGTCATTGCGGACCACAGGGCTCCAGTTGTTGGTGTTCCCGAGGGAGGCGTAGCCGCTGATGTTGAAGATCGGGAAGCCGCTCTGGCGGACGTCCGGACCATTGGTGCCGGGAATTTTCAGCACATCGGTCCCGATGTTCTTGCCATAGTCGGGACCAACCGTGTCGTGGTGCATCAACGTGCCACCGACGTTGGCATCGAAGAGCAGTGAGGGAGTGATGACGTAGCTGACGCCGCCACCAAAGACATCCGTCTTATTATTGCCAGTGCCGATGCCGGCCGCGCCGGCCGCGCCGCCCGGGTAGCCACCGAGCGCTTCACCGAGAGGGGCTCCACCGACGATGGGGGCGATCATCACACTGTACTTCCCGAAGACGTTGGTCCGGGAGTTGGCCGTCCAGTTCACCTTCGCATCCACCATGTCGCGCTTGAAGTAGTAGGGCACGGCTGCGAAGTAATTGTTCAACTGACCTGTGCCGGTGTTGGGCAGGGGAATGAAGCCCTGCAGAGTGCGTGCCGCTGAACTCCAGCGGGACTGGGGTACCTGGTTGCCGGGGAAAGCCGTGCGGTTTTGGCCCAGTTCATTACCAGTGGTCGGATCGTAGATCGTTCCCAGGCCATTGAAGTTGCCATCGCGCACCTGTTGCGTGGGGACACTGAGCAAACCATTGCCACGCTCGGCGGTGGTGGTCCGTTCCCAGGAAGTGAAAAAGAAAAGCTTGTCCTTGATCAGCGGTCCGCCGAAGGTACCACCGCCCTGATTGTCGATGCGCTGAGGAATGCCAGGGCCGGCGGGGGTATTGGGATTGAAAAAGAGATTCTTGGCACCCCATTTGTGGTTCGCGTGGTACAGAAAGGCCACGCCGTGGAACTGATTGGAACCGGACTTGGTATTCACCGAGATCGCCGCACCGCCCGCCATACCCTGTTCAGCATCGAAGCTGTTGGTGGAGATGTTCACGGCTTCGATGGCTTCGAGAGCGGGAACATACAGGGAGTGGTGAGGAAGCCAGGTCATGACGCTGGCTGCGCCGTCAATCCGGGTGTTGTTCGAGTTGCGGGCCGCGCCGTTGACATTGGTCGTCAGTGCGCGCGCCGGGGAATCAGTGGTGGCGTTCTGGAAGTTTGAAGGGTTCGCACCAGGGACGAAGTCGATCAGGCTTTGGAAGTTGCGGTAGCCGCTGATCGGAATCTGGGTGGCTTCCTTGCTCGAAATATCCGTGTGCAGGTCGCTCTTGTCGGTTTGCAGTTGGGCGGCTTCGGCACCAACCGTAATCGTCTCGGTGACGTTACCGACCTTCAGCGGGGCATCCACACGCGCAATGTTGTTCGCGGACACCGGGATATCCTTCGCCTCGAACGAAGTAAAGCCGGACGCGACAATCTTTACGTTATAAACGCCCGGCGGAATGTTCCGGACCTCATAGGCTCCGCGACTGTCGGTCTTGGTTTCTGAAGTGTAGCCAGTGGAAGGGCTCTTAACAGAGACGGTTGCGTCAGTAATGGACGCTTGTTGGGGATCTGTGACATTGCCAACCAGGTTGCCGTACAAAACCTGAGCGGAGGCAGGAAGAGAGAGGATAGCGACTGCGGCGAGCAGCGCCAGGAAATAACGCGTAGATTTCAAGCGAATCACTCCTTTGAAAGAAGGTCTGAAAGCACCCTTTTTTTTCAGGCTACACCATTGCGTGCGACTGAGTTGTTGCATTTTGGCATTTTCATCGTGGTGTAGTTAGTTTCAATACATCTCTCGAAATTGCCTCAGCCAGTTGGGGTTGCTGCCAGCGGAGGGCTTCGGCTCGGGCTCGCTCCAGAGTGGGGATCGCCTGCCGGATGGCCCCCGCCCGCGCCTGAGCAGCTCCCAGCGCGTAGAGGTAGCCGGGTGACTGGTCATCGATCGGCTCGACGGCCTGCTCAAACTCGTGAATGGCCTCAGGCAGACGTCTTTGGTTGGCAAGAATGCGGCCGAGGTGGTAGTGGGCCAGGCGGAGGTTCGGTTTGGCCGTCTGGGCCCGGCGGTAGAGTGCGGCGGCACGATTCCAGGTTCCGGGGCCGCCCCGTTCGATTACGGCACCCAGACCGTCGAGCGCCTCGGCGTGGAGGGGATCCGAGCCTGGCGATAGGCAGCTTCTGCCTTTTCCGGGTCTCCTAGGCGGGCACGCAGCGAAATCAGGTTCACCCACGCCTGCGCCAGCTTCGGATCATCGGCCAGGGCGCGCTCCTGAAGTTCGGCAGCCTGAGCAAATTGGCCCTGCCGCTCCAGGGCCTGGGAAGCACGGAGCAGGCCGGTGGCACTGGCGTCCAGGGCCTGCACTGCGGCAGCGGCGGGATCGTCGAGCGGGGGCACCACAAGCTTGTCGCGCTCGTAGTTGGAGAGCAGTGTCTCGGCCTCCGGGCGACGCCCCAACTGGCGATAGACGCCTGCCAGCGCAAATTGCGCTGCACCATAGCGGGGAAACAGCCGAATCGCCTCCTCGAACGCCGCTGCGGCTTCCGGGCCGGACAGGCATCGGCCCCGTCCAAAGTGGGCGGCAGCCAGGGTGGAGTCGGCCGCTGCCAGCGCGTCATATTCCCGCCGCGCCTCGGGCACTTGCCCTGCCGAGTAGAGGGTGTCGGCAAGTCGTAGCCGTACCGCAGCCGACGCGCGTAGTTTCAGCGAGGCACGCAGGGGTCCCAGTGCGTCGGCATACCGACCGTCGGCAGCCAGTGTGGTTCCCCAATAGTCGGGATAGTCGGGTTGCTGCGGGTCGAGCAACGTTGCCCGTTGGTAGGCTCGTGCCGCCGCCGCCAGTTGATTATGCGCGTGCAAAACCATGCCGAGTCGGCCAACGGTTGCAGCATCGTCCGGCTTGGCACGGGCAGCCGTAAATGCCGCTTCCATCACCTGCCGGACGGCTGGCGGCGAGGAAGCGAGATCCAGGTTCGGCAAGGGGGGCAGAGGCCGGGAAGGGGCGCAGGCGGCCAGCAGTATGGCGCAGCCGACCGGCCAAAGCTGAGTCCGCATCGATCCCAATTGTAGCGAGGCGGAGCCATCCCGCCTGAACTATCCTGAAGCTTAGGTATCTATGTGCGCCGTCTGATTTCCGCCCTGCCGTTGCTTCTCGCTCTTACTTCCTGCCGCACTCCCACAACGCCGCCCCCTGCAGGCGCCTCGTGGTTTGCTGACGAGGTGTTGCCGTTTCAACATGTTTCCGGGGCGAAGGGCGATTTCCTGATGCCCGAAATTATGGGCTCCGGAGTAGCGCTGATGGACTACGACGAAGATGGCGACCTCGATATCTTCCTGCTGCAGGGCCATCCCGACGGCGGCTCGAACCGGCTGCTCCGCAATGACAACGGGCACTTCAGTGACGCGACGGCTGCGGCCGGTCTGACGGCAACCAATTACGGTATGGGGGCAGCGACGGCTGATTTTGATCGCGATGGCCACCAGGATCTGCTCGTCACAGGCTTTGGTGGCAATCGCCTCTATCGCAACCAGGGCAACGGCACGTTTCGTGACGTGACAGCCGGGTCGCCTGCGGTGGCCTTGCCAAATCGCTGGTCCAGCAGCGCTTCGTTCTTCGACTATGACCGCGATGGGTGGCCCGATCTCGTCATCCTGAACTACATTGACTACCAGTTCACCGCGAACAAACGCTGCCAGGCCCCAACGGGCGAAATCGACTACTGCACACCGCGCGCTTACCGCTCCCTTGCCTCGCACCTCTTCCACAATGAGAGGGGACACTTCGTCGATGTGACGAAGGCTTCGGGTCTGGACCGCGCTGCGGGTCCGGCATTGGGCGTAGTGGCGTTCGACGCCAATCAGGACGGGTATCCGGATCTGTTTGTCGCCAACGACTCGGCCGCCAATCATCTTTGGATCAATGGCCGTAACGGCACCTTTACCGAAGAGGCACTGGTACGGGGTCTGGCATACAGCGAGAATGGCCTGGCCAAGGCTGGTATGGGCGTGACGCTGGGCGATTATGACGAGGACGGAGACGAAGATCTGCTGGTGCTCAACCTGATGCGCGAGGGCGCGACCTTGTTCGAAAACGGCGGCAAGGGAGATTTTTCGGATGTTTCTGCCCGAACCGGTATCCACGCCCTGAGCTATCTGTTTACGGGCTTCGGCGTGGGCTGGCTCGATGCCGACCGGGATGGACACCTCGACTTGTTTCTGGCCAATGGTGCCGTGACGCGCCGCGAGGAGCAGCGCGGTAATGCAAAGCCATTCCTGGAACGGAACCTGCTGTTGCGGAAGTCCGGGGGGCGGTTTGAGAAGGTGGAGGTTCCGGCATTTGATCGCCTGGGCATCCACCGCGGCGCGGCCTTCGGCGACCTCGACAACGACGGCGATACCGACATCGTCATCAACGTGAACGACGGCCCGGCGCGGCTCCTGCGCAATACCAGCGCCGCGCGGAACTGGGTGTCGGTGGCGGCGCCGGTGGGCTCGCGGGTGGAACTGAAGTCACCCGGTCTGCCGAGGCAGGTTCGCTATGTGCGGACCGATGCCAGTTACCTGTCGGCTTCTGATCCGAGGGTGCTCTTTGCGGTGGGCGAGCGAGTGGAGAGCCTGCTGGTGGAAGTGCCGGGCCGGGCGGCACAGACTTTTACGCCGCCGGTGAATGCAGTGTTCCGGGTACCCGATGCGCTGGTGCCTTAGCCGCACCTGAGTCGGCCCCCGGCGTATGCTGGAACAAAGGCCCAAAGCCTGTTGGTCCAAATCCTGTTATGGAATCGCGCACTTTCATCTGCCTGTTTGACCTGAAGGCGTACGACGACCTGGTCGCGCCCGCCCTTCGCCAGTACACTCGAAGTTTCGATCCGGATGGCGTGGTTTCTCTCCTTGAAAAGATGGACCAGATCCACCCCGAGGGCGATCTGAAGCACTGGATCGACTCCATCCGGCCGGACAAAGGCTATAAACCCAGCGAGCAAACGGTGCGGGAACTTTGCGAAATTGTCATCCCCGGACTTTGCCTGCCCCAGGAGCCAGGCTTGACGCCGAAACAGGATGCAGATATCCTGCTGCCCTGGTTGGGACAGGTCTCCGACTGGTTTGCCGATTTGATGGATGACGGCGAGGAACTAGCCGGGGCGAGGCTGGAATTCGGCTTCGGAAATGGGCGCCTGGTCGCAACGCGGGAGCAAATCGCTCAGTTTTCAGAAGAATTGGCCGGGCTTGCCCCGCCCGAAGCCCCCTGGGACAAGGTCGCTCCGGATTTCGCAAATCTGAAGCGGATGGTCGCCCGGGCGTCAGCAGAGAAAAACTGGACCCTGCTGAAAACCGCTGTCGAGCAGGCAGCGCCTGTGCCACAGCACCCGGATTGAACTTGTTTTTATCAGGAGGTGGGTTATCAGGGCGTCGATCTGGCCGGCAATCGATGCGCCGCAACAACATCAAGCGTATTCGGCGACCCCGCCATGGTTCGTACCCGGAACAGGATTTCAAAGTTGCACGACGAGCACTCCGGGTCGATTCCGTGAGTACGCAACGTGCGTGCCAGCTCAGGCACGTTCGTAACAAGCTGGCCCGCAGCCTCGGTGCCCTCGGCGTTGGTGCCGGCCACCAGCAGCACTCTTCCACTTTGGTTCGGATTCCCGACAAGCGCGATGATTGCGAAGGCATCTCCGGTATCCCATCCACCCGCGGTCGGGATATAGCGTGGCAGCTCTCCCTTTAACGGATGCTTGTTTCGAACGACCTCCCGGTTCAGGTCCAGGTCCCGGACAAAATCAAAGTCCATTTGGTCCTGAAACAGAGTTCCCCACGGGTTCGAGCGGTAGCTGCCCAGCAGGATGAAGTCATCATCGGTACGGAAGGCGTTCAATTGCAGGCTCCGGGCCGGGTTTATCTTCAGCCTCGCCGAACTGGACGCAGCCAAACGTGAGACGGAAAGCGCAATTCCAACATCGACGACAGCCACGTTGACACCCCGCAACAGGCCGAAGGCTTTCTGTAAGTCGCCTCGAAGCGCCTCGGGTTTAGCGAGGTATCGGCGATTGGCGTAGTCCGGCAGTGAGATTTCTGCCCCGGTCAATTCCTGCATGGCGGAGACATCCGGGTCAGCTACCACCAACTGAAGCTGTCGGCCATCTCGCAAAAGGGCGGACCATGGCAACAAGTGTGTCGGAGAGAGACTCTCGGCGTGGCGTCGACTATTCCACAGCCAGGCAGATATTGCGATCGTGGCCACCGCGAGTGCCGAAAAGGCAACGCGCCACCAACGGTGGGAACTCTTTGGTTCTGCCCGGGGCGGCTCCACGGGCACAGTCGTGACCTCCGGGACACGCGCTGGTCGGTAGCGAAACTCGGGTGTGTAGGAGCCAGCCAGAAGTTCGATACGAATGGGTGATTCAGACTCCGCGTAGAACTGATGTAGTCGCTTGCGGACATCGGACGCGGTTACCCGCACGACCGCATCTTCTCCCGTGTCATAGGTCGGCACTCTTCCGAAAAGGGCCACCCCAAGACTTCGCTCTTTAAGTTCGTCCGTTTGTCCGGCCAAAGCCATGGCGACGATGTGCTGGAGAAACTGCTGGCTCCGGCGGCTTCCCTTGAACGCAGAACTCTCAAACAGGTGGCGAAGATGCTCGTGGAGCGCAGGCGTGGTAACGCCGACGTTCTCCAGAGGCGGCCTGGCCTTGTTGGACATTCAGATTCAACTCCGGCATCAGAATAACACTAAGTAGCTACTGTTAGAAACATTGCCTTGCCAATCATTCTTATTTTTCAATCATTTGAGCGGGCGTTACAGCTTGTTCCTAACGTTGAATCGGGGGTGGATAAGGGGTATGCTCGGTGAAGTTGGGAGAGAGGTGAGCTTTATGGTTCGAAGTCTTAGTCCACTGCTTCGCGCAGTGATCATTGCAGGTGCAGCAACAGTCGCGTGTTTCGCTCAGGCCGAGCGCGGAGGCATTTCCGGCTCAATTAAGGATGCGACCGGTGCCCCCATGGCAAAGGTCCGCATCGCCGCCACCAACGTGGATACAGGAGCCCTGACACGCGCGGAGAGTACCGAGGATGGTTTCTACAAGATCCCCTACCTTCCGGCAGGAAAGTACGGGCTGGCCATGGAGAGCTCCGGGTTCGCCACCAATAAGGTTTCAGACGTACCCGTCCTGGTCGGGCAGATTACAACCATAGATGCCACCCTCAAGCCGGGCAGCCTGCACGAAGAGGTGACAGTAACCGCCAACGCTCTGGATGTGGAGCGGGTAAGTTCGTCGCTGGGTTACGTCGCCAGTGCAACTCAGATCATTGAACTCCCCACCGGGCGCAGTCCTTACGCGCTGCTGACCCTTTCCCCTGGTGTAATCGCGACTGGAAACGCCGGGACCGGGCCGATTGTGAACGGCGGACGGTCGAATACCTCGGCTATCCTCTTTGACGGTCAGGACACCCGCAACAACTCAACGCTGGACAACGCATACACGCCGCCGCAGGAAGCGGTGGCCGAAGTTCGCTTCATTACCAACAGCTTTTCGGCTGAATACGGCCGTTCGGCGGGTGGTGTGGTCCTTGCCGCGGGTCGGTCCGGCGGCAATAAGTTCCATGGAAGCGCCTACGACTATCTTCGGAACGACAAACTGAATGCCAACAGCTGGGCGAACAACACGAACAACGTGACTCGCGGACGGCAGCGCCGCAATGACTACGGCTTCACTTTGTCCGGGCCTGTACTCCTTCCAAAGATCTACCAGGGGCGCAACAAGACCTTCTTCTTTTTCAACTGGGAGCAGTCCAATGACCACGGTGTCGCCACCCCCACCGCCAGCGTCCCCACCGAATTGCAAAGAAATGGTGATTTCTCGCAGACTCTCACCAGTGCCGGTGCACTGATCCGCATCTATGATCCCGTCACCACGGTTGTCGACCCGGCCCGAACGAGCGGTTTCGGTCGCCAGGCCTTCGCCGGGAACATCCTGCCGCCTTCCCGTGTCGATCCGATCATGAAGAAGGTACTGGGCTACTACCCTTCCGCGACCAGTGCCATCTCTCCCACTATCCAGGCCAATTGGTCCGCCAACTTCGCCCAAATCGTGAAGACAGACCGCTGGTTTGTGCGAGGAGACCACAATTTCGGCGACCGCAACAAAATGTTCTTCCGCTACGGCTACCAGGTGACGCCCCGAAAGACCCCCTACACGAATATCGCCTTCCCCGGAGAAGGCACCAACGGAGGCGGGAACCAGAATTCCGTAGCGCACACTGCTGCCCTGAGCGATACCCACACTTTCCGACCGAACCTGATCGGCGAATTCCGTGCGGGGTATACCCGGTCTATCAGCAAACTGACCCCGCTTAGCCTCGGTTTTGATATCACCTCGCTGGGCTTGCCTCAATACCTGAAAGCAGCCTCTGCCGATGCGCTGTTCCCCCGCTTTAACATTTCCGACTTCACGGCGATTGGCCCGGACCGCGCTTCCCACAACCTGAGTGCGGAGACCACCCCGGAATTCCAGGCGCACTTCACCTGGATCAAGGGCTCCCACGCTGTGAAGACCGGTGTTGACTATTTGATCGGTGCTTTCAATACCTTCCGCCCGGATTACCCCTCGGGCCTGTTCGGCTTCGGTCGGGCCTTCACCCAGGGGCCAGATCCGGCGGTAGCTACCGCAACCGGTGGCTATGGCCTGGCCAGCGCCATGATGGGAGTGCCGGACAGCGGTAACTTCACCATCGGCCCGTCCCTCGCCCTGCTGCAGCCCAGCCACAACCTCTACGTTCAGGACGACTGGAAAGTCTTTTCCAACCTGACCATCAACCTCGGGATGCGATATGAATACCAAACCCCGTTCAAGGAACGCTACAACCAGCTCGCCTTCTTTGATCCCGATGGCACCGAGCCGGTTACGGGACGTAAGGGTGTTCTGACGACAACGAACGCCAACAATCGCTATCCCAGCAAGCCGAACTACAATTGGGCACCGCGTATCGGGCTGGCATGGACGATTCTGCCGCAAACGGTTTTCCGCGCCGGCTACGGCATCTTCTTCGCCCCGGGCAGCGGCGGCGTCGGCCAAAGCCCGGGCGACCTGGGCAGTGGCTCATCAGTGAGCACCAACGTGTTCTTCGGGCAGCCTCCTGCCGCGCCGAACACCCCCATACCGGGGTCCTCACTGGCCAATCCTTTCGTGACCGGGCTGCGACCGTATCCAAACTCGCTGGTTGGCAATGGCATTTCGGCCATCTGGCCCAACTGGCGCACTCCCACCAATCAGATGTGGAACGCGAACATCCAGCGCAGTTTCGGTTCGAATCTTCTGGTGGAAGCGGCCTATATCGGCAGTCGTGGCATGCGCATCTGGAACAACTACAATCGCAACGCCACTGATCCCCAGTTTCTTTCCCTGGGCAATCAGCTGAATGCTCTGGTGCCGAACCCGTTCTTCGGGAAGATTGCGATCGGCACCATGAGTACAGCTACCGTCCGCCAGGGCCTTCTGCTGGTTCCCTATCAGCAGTATGCAGGCAGTATCAATCAGATCCGCGCTTCGGTAGGCGATTCGTCTTATCACGGCTTCACTCTGCGGGTAGAACGGTCATTCTCCAAAGGCCTGTTGTTCCAGGCCTCCTTTACCGGGGCCAAGCTGATCGATAACGTCAACGAGCGCTTTCTGGGGGGGGCAAACTTCGTCAACCCTTATAACCTGGGTATGTCGCGGTCCATTTCTGCGGCTGATGTCAACCGGCGCCTCGTTACCAACTTTGTTTGGGAACTGCCTTTCGGTCGGGGGAAGCGCTTCCTGTCGCATGGTATCGGCGGCATGATCCTGGGTAACTGGCAGGCCAGCGGCATTCTCGTCGCGCAGTCCGGCACACCTATCGCCATTGCTCCCGCATGCATTATGACCGGCACATCAGGGCTGGGTTGCTACGCGAACAGAAGCAAGAGTGCCGTGCTCCCGAACGAGGAAAGGACGATGGCCCGTTGGTTCGATACCACTGCATTTTCTAATCCCGGGGCTTACTCTTTTGGTAACGGGTCCCGTACGGAACCGAATCTGCGCAACCCCGGCCTGTTCAGCCTCGACACTGTTCTCAGCCGGTGGCAGCCCATCAAAGAGCGGATGCGCCTGCAGTATCGCGCAGAGTTCTACAACATGCTGAACCACCCCAACCTGGGGGCCCCCAATGCCGGCACAACGGCGTCCACTTTTGGTGTCATAACCGCCAAAAACGGGAATCGGACAATGGTGATGGCCTTGCGCCTGGAATTCTAGCCCAACAAACGGCCCGGCATGAAGACCACTCTACCCGCGCTTTTTCTGCTGCTCGCGCTTGTCTCTTCGGGCGGCGCTCAGAATATTGATCCTTCCAGTCTGGACGGCAAAGTCCTGTTGGGGTATCAGGGATGGTTTCGCTGCCCCGGTGGCGGGACGATGGGTACCAACTGGAGTCACTGGGCCAACGGAGTCCCCGCCGCCGCCAGCCTCGTCATCGACATGTATCCCGACCTGCGGGAATTCGAGCAGGGCGAAACGTGCGCTGTTCCGGGTATGACAATCGGGCCGAATCCAGCCAGCTTGTTTTCGTCGGGCAACAGCCGCACCGTGGCCCGGCACTTCAGCTGGATGCAGCAGTACGGGCTGGATGGAGTTCTGGTGCAGCGTTTCGTCACCGACATCCCGGGCAGTCGTGCGGCTGGTGACGCGGTCTTGCGCAACGTAATGGCGGCTGCTGAACGGCACGGGCGCGTATTTGCCATCGAGTACGATATCAGCGGGGCGAATGCCGCCACCGTCAGCGCTATCCTACAGCAGGATTGGCGCTACCTGGTGGAGACTCTCGGCGTCACGAATCATCCTCGCTACTTGCGCCACAATGGCAAGCCCGTGGTTTCGGTGTGGGGTATTGGCCTGAATGACACACGCCACCCGCCGACAGACCCGGACGCTGTCCTGGAGCTGATCCGGTGGTTCCAGACGCAGGCGGGTGTTGCGTACATTGGTGGGACTCCGGCCTACTGGCGAACTCGTTCCAACGATGCTGCAACGGACGCACGCTGGAGTGGGGTCTATGAGGCCATGGATGGCATCCAGCCCTGGAGCGTTGGCCGCTACAACACAATCGCTGATGTGAACCGCTGGCGGACTGACCGCCTGGTGCCGGATATAGCGGAGATTTCAAGAACCGGCCAGGTTTACATGCCCGTCATCTTTCCGGGCTTTTCCTGGTACAACCTGAATCGCACGGCAAAGCAGAATCAGATCCCTCGGCTGGGAGGGCAGTTCCTTTGGCAGCAGGCGTTTAACGCCAAAGCCGCAGGTGCACGAATGCTCAAGATAGCCATGTTCGACGAGGTGAATGAGAGCACGGCGATTTTTAAGGTCGCAGCCCAAAGCCAGCAGGCACCTGATCAGGGGTTCTGGCTCAACCTGGATGCTGACGGCTTCAAATTGCCCAGCGATTGGTATCTGCGGCTCGCGGGCGAGATCACGCGTGGTTTCCACGGGCTGGCTCCCTTCGAAGCCCAAACACCGGCAACTCCTGGCCCGCCATGGCCCAACACCGACGGGCGAATGGCTCTTACGGTGCTCAATGTGGCGAGCCGTGCCAGTGGTTTCCAGGCTCCGGAGGCGATTCTTGCCATTTCAGGCACAGGTCTTCCGTTGGCACCCTTGCCGGGGCCAAATACTATCTCCATCGTCGACAGCCTGGGTGTCAGCCGCTTTGCAACCATTTTGCCCGGCGCAGCTGGACAACTGGGTGTTCTGGTACCCGCAGAGACCGCTGCAGGCTCCGCCGCCGTCATTTTGGCAGCGCCCGACGGTACCGTCAGCTACGGTGCCGCCGCAATCGCCACCGTGGCTCCGGGCATATTCAGCGCTGCCGGAGATGGCCAGGGGCCAGCGGCAGCAACTCTGTGGGTCCTGCGTCCGGACGGTACCCTGTCGATTTCCGCGGCCGCTTCCTGCGCCGCCAACGTGCCTTGCGAGGCGGCAACGCTGGATGTCGGCCCCCCGGGTAGCCTTGCCGTTCTTGTGCTGTATGGGACCGGAATTCGGGGTCGGTCTGCTCTGGATAAGGTTACGTGTACGATCGGCAGCACTGATGCTCCTGTCCTGTATGCAGGCCCTCATGGCGGAAGTCCGGGGCTGGATCAGGTCAACGTAGTGCTGCCCGGTCAGATGGCGGGTGCCGGACTGGTTTCGATCCGGCTGTCAGTGGATGGCGTGGCAGCGAATGCAACCCAGATAAACATCCGGTAGAGCAGACCGCACTGTCGCGACTTCGAAGTATCGCTCTGTGAATCGTCCACGCCTGATCCCGCCAAGTGCGGTGATCCGTGCCTGGGGTCGCTTAAGAAGCGGGGCCTGCATTCAGATTGTAAGGGGGGCCAAAAAGAATTTGGCTGGGACGCAGGGATTCGAACCCCGATACGCAGATCCAGAGTCTGCAGTCTTACCGTTAGACGACGTCCCAACAAGGAGGTGGTGCTCGCCGCATTTACTTCAGCGCCGAACCACCTGAAACTATTCTACAACCTTCTTGCTACGATTGCGAAATCCAGGCTGCCGAAAAATCGTTTTTTGAAGTTTTCGGGGAGTTCGCTGATCTCCGGGATGGTCTCTTCGGGGGGGGACAGCCGATGCAGCCTGACCACACTCAACCCGGCCTCTTCCATGTAAAAAGCCAGTAATTCGTGGGGTACCGGGCGGGTATGTGTCGGATCCAGGTAGAAGTGCGTAGCGAAAATGGCCAGGCATTCCGGGTTGGGCGTTTCGATAGCCAGAACCCCGCCCTTTCGTAGCCGCGATGCACACAACCGCACAAGATCCGGTAAAACGGCGGGCTGCAAGTGCTCCACAACCTGGGAACAGAAAATCCCGTCAAACTCTTCTTCGGGCTGGGCAGGCAGGAATTCGAAAAGATCAGCCACCTCGGCCTGGAGACCCTTCGCGCGGCACTGTGCCACCGAATCTTCGCCCAAATCGATGCCGCGTGCCGGAACCTTGAGTTCCGACATCATATCCAGGAATTCGCCGCGTCCGCAGCCAATGTCGAGGACATTGCTACAGCCCTCAAAGTACTGCCGATAGATCGCCTGGTTGCCCCGGACGTACTCTTCGGAGCCTCGAAAGCGTTCGGCAAACCGGCTGTAATCCAGCTGCGGAATCCCGGCGGGAGCAGCAGCCATTGGTGGTGCGAACCCTGCCTGGACAGCAGCAACCGGCA
The DNA here is from genome assembly GCA_010084195.1 of Terriglobia bacterium. GTDB lineage: Bacteria > Acidobacteriota > Terriglobia > Bryobacterales > Bryobacteraceae > BOG-234. The sequence continues at coordinate 9,777 of RGPS01000078.1, read as the reverse complement.
CAGTCCGCTGGCGGATCAAGCGCAGCTCGGTGTGAATCATCCGGTCGTAGTCGGCCCGAGTCCTTGTGAAATCGTCGGCCAGTTGTTTGTGAATATTGAGAGTCGTCCGGTCAAGGGCACCCAGATAATCCGAATGCTGGGCCTTCACGATATCCCGGAAATTGGCTTCCACCTGGTTCACACGGTGCTGGAATGCTCCCTGCAAATCTGCGGCTGCGCGCAGGAACTGAATTTCGTTGGTGGAGAGTTTTTCTTCCCAGCCGCGGCGCCAGTCGATCCAGTGGGTGCGGACGTCTTTCAATTCGCTGGCTTCAGCCTTGAGGAGTTCCACCTGTTCGATCACGGGCAGAACGGCTGCCTTGAGCTCGTCGGAACGGCGTTCGGCGCGCTGATGCCATTCCGCAGTCCGGAGATCCATGTGATTGGTGAGTTCATGGCGCAGGTGGTTGAGGTGTTCATTGGTTTGCCCGGCCAGTGACACCAGAATCCGGTTGTGTTCGTTGAGCGCTTCCAAAATCGCTTCGGTGGCGGCCAATGACTCGCGATTGTAAGCGATCTGGCCCCTGACAAACCACTGAAAAGCCCGTGCGATGGACTTCTTTACCGTCTGGATGATGGCATTGGCGAGGCCGCCGGATCGCGGATTTACGGAGCCGATTGACGCAACGCGCGCTTGGGCCGCGTCGCGCGCGTGCACCACGGGCATCAAATCCGCCAAGGCAATCTGAATGGGTGGCGTCTCCGATCCTTCCGTTATGTGTGCGGGGTGTCGGGAACGAACCCGGTCGCGGACGGCGTTGACAATGGCAGAGAGTTCGGCCAGTTTCCCGTCGTCGGGGGATGCCGAATCAGCGGGCACGGCGCTTCTTTTTCTCCTGCGACTGTTGCCAGGATGCCGTGATTCGGGAGGTCAGACCACCGCGTGCGGCAAAATCCCCCATCACCGTGATGCTGAGGGGGGTGGTCGCCTTTACGATGTCACGTACGAAGCAATTGACGATGTTTTCCTGGAAGATGCCCAGGTTTCGGTACGCCAGGGTATACATCTTGAAAGACTTCAGCTCCAGGCAGAGTTCGTCGGGAATGTAGGTGACGATGATGGTGCCGGAATCAGGCAGTCCCGTCTTCGGGCACACGGAAGTGAATTCCGGGATACCGATCTCGATCTCGTAGGCACCGAACTGATTGGGCCAGGTTTCGATTTCAGGGAAGGCCGTGTCGATGCCGCTCGCGGCGTGTTCGTCGGTGTAGGCTTTCGCTTTCGGCTGTTTCATTTGGTTTCCGTGAGTTCTTTTGACAGTAAGTCGAGGAACAGACCAACGTCTGTGACCACGCCGACTGCCTGGCCAGTACCTCGGTCGCTGACCTTGGTGGCGACCGCCGGGTTGATATCGACGCAGACAATACGCACCCAACTGGGCAACATATTGCCGGTGGCGATGGAGTGGAGCATGGAGCCGAGGCAGAGTACCAGGCCGGCCGGCTTCAGCAGTTCCGCATAGGCGTCCTGTGCCTCGTTCATATCGGTGATGGTGTCGGGCAGCGGACCGTCATCGCGCAGACTGCCGGCCAGCACGAACGGCACATCATTTTTGACACATTCGTACATGACACCCGATTTCAGGCGTCCGCTTTCTACGGCACCCCGAATGCCGCCCGCGTGATAGACCGCGTTGATGGCTCGCATGTGATTGCGGTGGCCATGCTCGGCCTGTCGGCCATCTTCCATGCGAACCCCTAGTGAGGTCCCCAGTAGTGCCGATTCAATATCGTGGACGCCGAGAGCGTTGCCACTCAGAAGGCCATCCACCCAGTGATTGCGGATGAGCCGTGTCAAGCCCACGACGCCGCCGGTATGAACGACGACAGGCCCGGCCACCAAAATGATCTTCTTACCCTGTTCCCGCGCCTGGCGAGCCAGGTTAGCCGTCTGCCGAACCGCCGTTTCCACCTGACGTTCGGACGAAATTTCGTTCGACATGAACGAGAATGAATTCCGGTCGCGTTCCTTTGACTCCGGGATGACACGGATTCCGTGCATGCCGGTCACTACCCAATCGCCGGCTTTAATGTCACGCAGGCGGCGGCAGACCGGTTCGGGCTTGCCACTGCCCGTTTCGGAAGCAGGTTTCACTACGACAAGGGCATCCATTCGCTGGTTCGCGACGTCAATCCACTGAGTGCCGATGCGGACCTGCGTGTGGTGATTGCTGGTGGAATAGAAGTCTTCCGGGGCGCATCGATCCCTTTCCACAAGGAAGAGCGTCGCCTCCACACTCTCCGCCGGCGAACAGCCGATCGGGAGCAACTGTGCGATCAAATGCTCCATTTCTTCGCGGGTGGCAGTTTCCACCTTCAGACGCAGATACGAGGCATCACTGTTGGTGCGGCCAATCCGGAACTGCTCCACTTCGAAGCGACCGTTCGACTCCACTACTTTGTCGAAGATCCGCTCCATCACGTGGGAGTCGATCAGATGGCCTTCGGCTTCAACTACTTCCTGGAAAGGCATGAACTACCAGTCTATCTGGCTCGACCCTTCTGGCTGTGGCCCACTGATTTTGTAGGGCACCGGGACCGCTGAAAGCCCCAAACCCTGCACTGGCAGGCCCCGAATCACGGGAAACCTCAAAAACATGAGGGAAAGCGATCATTTTGAAACATTTTCTCTTTACAATGTTTTTCAGGTTCCGTATGATGAGAACGGCTAATGAATGATGTCTGGTGCTCCTGGACCCAATAAAAACAGGGGTCCGGGGTGTTTTCATAAGCCACAATCGTAACAGGAGAGTTTAATGGCCACAACAAGAATGACGCAGACCGCGCTGGTGCGTGCGCTTGCCGAAAAAGCTGAAATCACGAATAAGCAGGCCCGTGCGGTTCTGGACAATCTGTCCGCCGTTGCGGTCAGCGAAGTAAAGAAGAACGGGGTTTTCGTGCTGCCCGGTATCGGCAGACTGGTTCGCGTGGAGCGCAAAGCCCGCATGGGCCGCAATCCGGCGACCGGCGTTGCAATCAAGATCCCGGCCAAGAAGGTTGTGAAGTTCCGCGTCGCGAAAGCGGCGAAGGACGCGATCGTTCCGCCCAAAGTGAAGAAGGAAAAGGCGTAAACCGCTTTTAAGCCAAAACACGAACCCCGCCGAAGCCGTCAGGCTCAGGCGGGGTTTGTTATTTCAGATCTTGTCTGAAGACTCAAGGCTCGCCACCCGGCATTTCCGGCAGCGGATGAAGCGATAATGCCTGCTTCGCTTAGGCCTTCTTCGTGGGTTCTGCGGCGGGGGCTTCTTCCTGTTGTTCCTTCATGGCGTTCTTGAAGTTTTTGATTCCTTCGCCGATACCTTTGGCTACTTCGGGAATCTTCTTACCGCCAAAAAGAAGCACGGCGACTCCGAGAACTACCATCAGTTCGGTTCCGGAAAGGCCACCTATCCCGGCAGTTTGTACAGTTTGGGCAAAATTCAAAAGGGCACCTCTCAGGAACCATTGTATAGGACGGCGAACGTCGCGCGTCAAGCAGAGTTGTCAAACCGCTCAGGACCCGGAAACTTTCCATCCCAGCCAGAGCAGAAGAATCATGGCAAAGACCGTACAGCTTCCGGCAATCTCCACCCAGGGCATTACTCCCAGACCCCACAACTGCGCAGAATTCGCCAGCAGGAACGGTGCCATCACCCCGCCGAGCAGCGCGAAAGTGAACACGCCATTGAAGTGTCCGGCGTGGTACGAAGAGAAGCGGGCTGCGATGCGCTCGGCAGCCAAAGGATAAATGGCGGAGAATCCAGCGCCTACAAAAAGAATGCCCACCACCACGCCGACCCGGGTTCCTGATCCGAACAGCGCCAGGTTACCGAAGGCGGCGCAGACCGCGCTGAAGCCGAGCATGCGACTGTGGCGCAGATACGGCAAAAGTCCGGCGGCGGCAAACCGGCCCAGCATCAGCGCGATCCAATACAGGCACAGCAACTGAACGGCACCGGAAGGACTCATTCCCATCCGGTCCACCAGGTATACGGGTAACCAGCCGGCAATCGACCATTCACAGGCGAACTGAAAGAAGAGCAGCAGGGCAAAGAGGAAGGCCAGGACCGTGCGCAGGTCGTTGGCCGGCTTGCTGCTGGCGGGTACCTCCGGGATGCTGGCCGCAAGGGGCAGGCGAGACCAGGCAAGGGCTCCGGCACACGGCAGCAGAGCGGTGAGGCCCAGTAAACGGGTAGGGTTTCCAGGGTCCAGGCACTCGGAAAGGATCCAGGCCGCCGCCGCGCTACCGGCGCAGAAAAACGCCCCGCCGGTGAGCGTTACCCGAGCCGGATTCTGTTCCCAGGCTGTTTCCACCAGGCCGAATACCCCGGTGTTAATGGGGGCCGCCGCAGCGCCGGCGATAAATAGCGCAACACATTGGTACCAGGCGGGTGCCGGTGGCATAGAAAAAGCCAGCAGCAGCAGCGCAACCGCCGCCCCCAGGCCTCCGGCGATCAGAATTCTGGGGTGGCCGTATCTGGTGCGCAGGCGCAGACTCAACCACGCTCCCGCCCCCAGGCCCAGGCCCAGTGCCAGAAAGTACAAAGACGCCAGCGAATAGGCGGGCCGGATGTGATAGCCCCAGAGCGGAAGCAGGCCGCCGGGCATCGCCAGCAGGAATCCGGGCAGCGACATGCCTGCCAGAATCCGCCAGGAACGGACCGGGGTCGGACTGTTTATCGGCGACGGGACCACCTCGCCATCATACAGACCTCCCTGCGAACTCAATCACCCGTTGGCCAAAGTGTAGAATGCTTAGGGTTCGCTTCTGGTGCTATGCTCCGGAACAGAAGTTTGTGCCAAAGAAAAATGGGGAGGCTTTTCGCATGAAGATTCCGTTGACACCGTTACGCTGCATGCACCGGGCGGTAGATCTCTACGGCAGGAAAGAAGGGGTAATCTGTAGCGGCAAACGCTTTACTTACGCCGAGTTTGGCGAACGCTGTGAGCGCCTGGCTTCCGCCCTTACGCTGCTTGGGGTCGAACAGGCGGATCGAGTCGGCTACCTCAGCTTCAATACGCATAAGCTCCTCGAAGGGTATTACGGCGTCATTCAGGCGCGGGGGATGGTGATGCCCCTCAATGTCCGGCTGACGACCGCCGAATTGAGCGGGATCCTCCGCCATTCCGAACCCAAAGTTTTGCTCTATGAAGCGGAGTTCGGGCCGCTGGTTCAGACCCTGCTCGAAGCGTGGCCGGGCATGCAGACCATCAACCTCGATACCGAGTACGAAGAATTTCTTGCCACCGGAACCGCCGAACGTGCCGATGTCTTCACGTACGACGAAGACGCGATCGCTGAGCTCTTTTACACCAGTGGCAGCACGGGAACGCCAAAGGGCGTCACGCTGTCTCACCGCACCATTTACATGCATGCCATGACGGTCGCGGCTACCTTCAATCGCGATGACAGCGCCGTGGAACTCCACACGATTCCCCTGTTCCACGCCAACGGGTGGGGCCGTCCGCAAACGGCCACGATGATGGGGCTGAAGCAGGTAATGGTGCGGCGCTTCGAACCCGCCGGAGTCTGCCGTCTCATCCAGGAGGAAAGTGCCACCGCGATGTCGGTAGTTCCCACCATGGCCTCGGCTCTGCTGAATTTCCCGGCTCTTGGCGACTACGATTTTTCTTCGCTCAAAACCGCCTTCGTGGGGGGGGCCGCAGCCTCGCCCGGCCTGCTTCACAAGCTGGAACAGGCCTTCGGCTGCGAGGCTTTGGCCGGCTACGGTCTTACCGAGACGTCGCCCGTCGCCAGCAGTGCCAGGAAAAAGGGCACCGTCATCTATGCGGACGAAGCGGATCGGCTGCGTCGTCAGGCGATGGCGGGCTGGCCGATTCCGGGCGTGGAGATCCGCGTGGTGGACGTGGATATGAACGACGTCCCGCGGGATATGGAAGCGGTGGGTGAGGTTGTGATTCGCGGAGACAATGTCATGGATGGCTACTACCGTGAGCCGGAAGCTACCGCCGCTGTGATGTCGGGGGCGTGGTTCCATTCCGGGGATATGGCTGTCTGGGACGCCGAGAATTACATCCACATCGTGGATCGCAAGAAAGACATCATCATCAGCGGCGGTGAGAATATTTCTTCCATTGAAGTTGAAAACTCGATCAGCGCGCACCCCGGTGTGGCAGAGGCGGCCGTGGTCGGCGCGCCCGACACGAGGTGGGGAGAGATTCCGGTCGCCTTCATCCTGCCGCGCGGCGGGGTGACGCTGACAGAGGCGGACCTGCAAGAGTTCCTGGTGGCGCGGCTGGCGAAATTCAAGATGCCCCGCCAGTATGTCTTCGTGGACGAACCTCTGCCCAAGGGCGGTACCGGCAAGATCCTGAAAAAGGAACTTCGGGAGATGTTCTGGTCAGGAAAAGAACGCCGGGTTCAGGGCTGATTTCAGGCAACACGCAGAGGTCCGCAATCGAGTCCGCAAGCGAGGCTGTTTGCTCCGGGCCTCTGCATGTGCGATACTGCGAAGCGCAGTATAAAGTGTTGTTTTGCCGGTCCATACGGAGAACGAAGTGAAGCTGCGATCACGTCGCAGCTTTTTGTTTTTTTGGGACCCCGGACAGTTCCGGCAAATACCAGGAGAAGGTTTGTGAGAGAAAAAGGTACAGTTAAGTGGTTCAACGCTGCCAAGGGCTTTGGCTTCATCCAGCGTTCAACCGGAGACGACGTGTTCGTCCATTTTTCCGCGATTGAATCGAACGGTTACCGTTCGCTCGACGAGGGCGCGACCGTGGAGTTTGAAGTGAAGCAGGGTCCCAAAGGACTCCAGGCGGAGCGCGTTACACGCGTCTAATTTAGCGGAACAGGCCAAAGCCCATTTCCGATTTTTAACAAGGGTCCCGATTTACCGGTCGGGGCCCTTTCATTTTTTGGCTTCGTTTTTTCGCCCGCAGTGCTGTCTTGATACCGGTGCTGTCTTGATAAAAGAGCGCTACGGTTCGATATAGAGCCGGACATGATTGCTTTCTTCGCCATTCATCACCAGGCGAAGGTCCGTCGCACCGCGATTCACAATCCGAGGTAACCGCAACTCCACCAGATAATAGCCGACGTACCCCGGTGCCAGTGTCGCTCGGACCACGTCCACCGGAATGCCATCCAGCCAGGCTGTCACCGAAGCTGCCACGACCGGGGGGGCGTCAAAAGGGGCAGGTACGCCGGCCACCCATTCCGGTGTCACCCGCCCGAGTCCTGTCGCCAGCAGCGATACTGAGGCTCCGGCGCGAACTGCCATATTGGTATCCATTACCAGGCCACTTGGTGAATCCACCATCAGGGGAGAGCCGTCGGAATCTACGAAAATAGCCGGCGAAGCATCTTTCACGTTCACCGGGACCATCCATCTGCCTTCGCTTCCGTTCAGCGCAATCTGGTAAGAGCCGACGGCCGTTTCGAAGGGAACCTGGAGCTGAGAACTCTGCTCGGACCTCGCAATCACGGGATACGTGAGCGCCCCGCTGGTGGCCCGCGACACACCGGCATTCAGAATTGTCAGCAGGGAACCTGGCGCGGCTGCCCGTTCGGACAAGTCAGCCGCATTTACCAGGCGGACAGCCCGTGAGCGGTGGGGCGCCTGCGTTTCGAACACTCCATAGCCATCCAGCGCGACCGTGAGGGTATTGTCCGGATTGAGGCGGAGATCCCATGCGGCGGCGGCGGGCAGGTTCCGGTTGATGGACCGCCAGTCGGTAGCGGCGGGTCCGGCATCGTCCAGCGACAGCGTACCGGTGAAAACGCCTCGGTCGGTAGCTGCGTAAATGACGCCTGCGGAACGGTCCGCAGCCAGGGCATGAATTCGAGTTTGCGGAAGCCGGCCGGTGACATCATCCCAGAACAGACCTCCGTTGACTGTGCGGAAGATCCGGAAACCGGCAATTGCCAGCGCCGACTGAGGTCGTTCCTGATCCACCCAAATCCGTTCCACCGGCGCCCCCACACTCTGGGGCGCCAGCGTCCAGTTCGTGCCGTTGTCCCGGGAGGCATAGAGGTTTCCGTCTGCCGAGCCGCTGTACAAGGTGCCGGAAGCCTGAGCCGCAGCAGAAATCCGGATCCCCGCCCGGGTTACGCGTGCAATCAGAGCTGCTTCCTGGTCAGCCAGGGCACTCGATGCGGGCTTCCAGACGCCCGATTCCAGAGAAATCTGCGAATCGTCATCCAACAACAGAGATCGGCGTCCGGTCAGGCGGCGCGCCGGGAGATTCGGCAGATCTTCGTTCAGGCTGTGCCACGACATGCCGCCGTCCAGCGATCTCCACACCCCGAAGCCGTTTGCCGCGCTGATATCTTTCGCGTCGTCGGGTGCGACTGCGAAGGCAGTGAAGCCGTCGCCGAGGATCGACCTGCCATTAAAGCCGGTCAGATTGAGCCACGTCCGACCGTTGTCGTCGGACGCATAAAGATTGTTGGAACCCACTGCGTACAGTCGGTTTGCCCCCCGCTGAATTCGTGCCCCGGCTTCGGGTGCTGCGGGCACCTCAGGCAGGTCGGTTGGCTGAGCGGCCCGAATCGCGTTGGCGTTCATCCGCCAGTGCTGGAAATCGGCACTCTCCAGAATTCGGCCGGAGGCGGTTTCCACCGTCAGGCCGGAGCCCCGTTCGTTGTACCAAAGGCTCCGGACTGGGCCCGTCGACGGTCCGGCCAGGCCTCGGTGAATTGTGGTCCCGCCGACGCGTTTCCACGCGACATCCCCGGCAGCGGGCGGGCTTTGGGCAAGAAGGCCAGCCGAGAGCGCTGCCATGGCAACAACCGCTCGAACGAGCGCTGTAGCCGGATTGGAGTCGAATCGATTCATCTCAATTACTGGTGCGCGTGCATTCCCGTGATGGAAGATGACACAACAACGTGTCTCAATTCTACCCTAAAATCAGTCTGCCCCCAAACCGCCGGAACATTTTTGGAACTCTTTGATTCGGCGCGGTTTTGTTGCCGGAAATTTGGCGAAGACCGCAACTTTTCGGTACGGTGAGTGGTATTGTTGGTTTAGTTGCGTGTACTGTCTCCTGACTGGCTACTACGAACGTGTTGTAATGAAAGCTGATAGTTCTGCATAAACTGCGCTCATTGTCGATGCTCACTGCCCTGCCGGCTCTGCTGGCCGGGGGGCTTGCGTTCGTCCAGTCGGGCATCGCGCAGACATCACCTGATGGTGCCGCGAAACTGTTGAGTTTTGCCGGGCGGATCTCCGTGCTGCGTGACAGCACCCCCTGGGCTCTCAACGCGGGCGATACCGTGCGACCGCAACAGGTGATTGTGACCGGCGAAGATGGCTGGGGCCTGTTTCAGGTTTCCGACGGCAGTAAATTTGAAGTTTACGCCAATTCCCGCGTGGTCTTCCGTGCCAACCGGGGTGACTGGAAAGACCTGCTCGAAGTCTGGCTGGGTAAAGTTCGCGTCCAGATCGAGCACATCGGCAACCTTCCGAACAACAATCGCGTCCGGACCCCGAGCGCCGTGGTTTCGGTGCGGGGAACGGTTTTCGACGTTGAAGTGGACGAAGAGACCGAAGCGACGACGGTACTGGACGAAGAAGGTTCAGTGGAAGTCAGCCACCTGCTGAAGCCCGGGCCTTCCCGCATTCTGACTGCCGGCGAGTGGATTCGAATCAACAAGAATGAACCTGTCGCCAAGGCGAAGTTCGATTCAGGCGGCCTTTTGCAACGTGCAGCCCGGATTGCAGCAGACCTTGCGTACCAGGCAGCAGTGAATGCCCGGCAGGGCGGGACTTCCGTCGCGCGCGCTGGTTCCGGTGGTGG
>RGPS01000077.1 GCA_010084195.1 Terriglobia bacterium | reverse complement strand
GTCGCACCATTGCGCAGCGTCAGCTTGGTGTCGAGCTTGCGGGTGGTGAAGGTTGGTGAGGAGGATACGCCAGTCAGGGTAGACACCGCCTCGCTGACCTCCTGAGTCACATCCAGATCGAGTTGGTCACCAGAATGAATTACTGGCGTGACCTTCAGAATCACACCCGTGCTGCGATACTGCACAGTCTGCAGAAGGCCCACGGCGCCAGCCACGCCGGTGTTTTGTTGCGAGGTGATCACCGGCACCTCCTGCCCCACCTGGATTGTCGCTCCCTCACCATTGCGCGCCATCAAGCGTGGGCTGGACAATATCGTCGCGCGGTTATTCGACGCCAGCGCGTTGAGCGCAGCACGCAGTTGGCCCGCCCCATTGAAAATGCGGTAATTGAAACCCGCCGTGCCGACGGCGAGTCCGCCCAGCGTGCCGGCGTAGCGGCCGAAGGCGGACGGGTTGGAGAGAGCCAGGTTGATGTTCAGGGGGTCAAACCGGACAGAGTTGGTGACGTTAAACGATTCCCAACGGAACTGCATGGAGTGACCTTCCAGCCCCGGGATGTCGAAACTCTTGGCGAGGCTGATATCGATGTTGAACAAACCATCGCCACGAACCGAGTTCCGGGTTCCGATTTCGCCGGGGTTGGTGAAGTCAAACGCCTTCAGGGCGGCAGACGGATCGGCGAAGACGTTCGGGCCACTGCGACCTCCGGGAGGCGCGGGGGCGTTCTTGTTGGTGCCATCCACAACCGAACCAACCTGCGTGGCCCAGCCGGTGATGTTGTAGTTGGTCGGCCAGGTACGGTTGTGACCGACAGAGACGGGCAGGCCAGAGGTCTGGCGCCAGATTCCGCCCAACTGCCAGCCACCGAGGATCGCATTGGCGACAGGCTTCGCGTTCGCCAGCCAGGTCTTGCCCCTGCCAAACGGCAACCCATAGACAAAGTTGGCATTCAGGCTGTGGCGCTGGTCAAAGTCCGACGACCCGCGCATCTGGTAGCGGTTGTACGGGTTGATCAGGATACCGCGGGTGGCGGTGGCATTGTCTTCCGACGTGGAACCGAGGTCGATCGAGTGTGCCCAGGTCCAGTTGAAGCCAACCTGGTCGCCGCTGGTAAACCTCTTCTGCACCGTCCACTGCATGGAGTTGTAGGTGGAGAAACCGACGGAGCGCAGCGCGCGCAGGTATGAAAACTGGCGGCTGTAGAAAGCGAAGGCTCCCAGCTTCGACGGAGCGGGGTCGCTGAACCGGTCCAGTGATTCCAGCGCCGCTGTGGCATCCGGGTAGTAATCGGAGTAGACGTTAAAGGCTGCCTGAGTCGCGGATAAGCCGCCACCGGCCAGACCTGGGAATATGTTCTCAAAGAAGGGAATGCGCGGCACCTGTGAGGTAGCCGTGTTCCTGCGGATCAGGCCGGTGATCGCTGTGGCCGCCGTGAAGTAGTCCTGACCGGATTGGGGATCACGGATGTTGAGCGGCGTCGCCAGATCTTCCGACGTCATGGTGCGCTTACCGGCGCTGGCCACATAGCTGCCGGTGATTACCAGGCCCTTGGGGAGTTCGCGCGTGAACGACACATTGTAACGGATCGTGTAGGGGGCTCGCAGCTTGTCGTCGAGCGAATTGGTGATGGCGAAATTATTCGGCTGTGTTACAGGGAACGCCGCCGGAGGCGGGGCCGAGACAAGCGACTGGGGAACGCCGAAGATGCCCGTGAAACGGGGCGCATCAGCCACTGCCAGACGACCGGAAGAGTTGTTCAGAGAAGTGGACAAGCCCAGCGCCGTAGCGTCGAACTCGCGGATCAGGCTGGCACCTAACACGTCATAGTAGATACCGAAGCCGGCACGGATCACGCTCTTGCCGCCAGTGCCAAACAGACCTTTCAGCAGGCCGTCACTGGACCCGGGTGCCCAGGCGAGGCCGAAACGCGGTGACCAGTTCTTCAGGTTGTCATAGAGGGGGCGACCGCCCTGCTGGTTGGCCAGCTGGTAGGCAATCGCCGGCAAGCCTGTGTTGCCCGCCAGCCCATTGCCCGCATTCGCGACACGAGTGTCAAACCACTGGCTGAGCGGAATATTCGTGCTGGTCTGGACACCATTCTTTTCATAAATCGCCGGCCAGTACATATAGCGGAGACCAGCGGTGATGGTGAGGGTGCGCGTGGCTTTCCAGGTGTCCTGAATGTACATTTCGGATTCCTCACCCTGGAATTTGCGGAGCACCGGAGAACCAGGGGCCTGGGCGGTCACGGTCCCCCCCGCCGGGACGTAGTTGTAGCGGCTGGTCACCTGAGTCACAAGGCCCAGCACTGCCGCCGTTGCATCGTTAAATGAGGTACGGGAACCCGCGTTAATCCGGTTGGTCCCGAGGGCCGCATCCGTCCAGGGTGCGCTCAGAACGGCACCCGAGCCGGTCATCCAGCTGGAATTGATCTGCGAGGAGAAAAAGCTGTTGGCGTAGTTGGAGCGGTCATTCTGATACATCCGATAGCTGCCGCCGAACTGGATGGTGTGGCTGCCCTTGTTCCAGGTGAAGTCTTGCGTGAGGTTCGTTGTTGGGGAGAAGCGTCGGAACGAACGAGTCAGGCCAACTGGATTGTCGAGGCCGCGGAAGGAGGTGATGGCGTAGGTGCCGACGCCCGAGGTTTCGAGGCCCTGACGGGTGAAGCCGAAGCGAGTGGACGAGATGAACGAGTTGGTGATTACGGAATCCCAGCCGGCTGCGAGGCCTTTGGAGTTATTCAGGTCAACCGAATTGGCAGCCATGCCCGGGAACTGGGGTGCGCCTGCTTCGTTATCGTTCTGCAACTGACCGCGGACGAAGACTCGATTCTTGTCGTTGAGCACGTAGTCGAACTTGGCCACATACGTCTTGTAGCGCCTTGCCAGCGCCGAATTGAAGCGGAAGCCTGCTGTGTTGATGCCGTCGCCGGTGGTGAAATCGTTCGGCAGGGGAAACGCCTTGAGCGCGGTCAGCGCGGCCTGATTGATCTGGCCGGCACCGGAGATCTTGTTTACCAGTTCGGCGGCGGGCACGGATACCCGCGTGCCGCCGGTGCTGAGATAATCCACCGTGCCATTGCGCATATTCTCGCGAGGTACAGTGCGGATCACCGACTGCTCCAGCCGGTCCTGCTGGCCTTCATAGTTCAGAAAGTAGAACAGTTTGTCCTTAATGAGACGACCGCCGACGCGACCGCCGTAGATGTTGCGGTTCAGCTTGGGGGTCGGCAGGCCCTTTCCCTGGGCATCCAGCGTTGAATTGTTGAAGAAAGTGTTGGCGTTGAAGAGCTTATTGCGGACATACCAGTAGGCCGCACCGTGCGTCGCATTGGTGCCGCTGCGGGTGACCAGGGAAATTTGGGCGCCGGAACCGCGGCTGCTTTCGGCATTGGCGTTGGTGGTGGTGACGCGGAACTCCTGCACCGAATCGAGCGTAACGCGCAAGGCGCCGTTGAACGGCTCGCGGGTCTGCTGATTGTTGATGTCCACGCCATCGAGGGTGATGTTCGACTGGTCGCTGCGACCGCCGTTGACGACGCCGCCGCGGTCCGTGCCGGTGTTGGAGCCACCGTTGACCGTATCGGAGTCGCCGATGTAGCTGATGCCGGGCTGCAGAGACAGAATGCGATCTGCGCGGCGTCCTTCAAAAGGCAACTGCGTAATGGGTTTGGTGCCGAAGGAATTACCCAGGGTCGCGTCGGTGGTGTTTAGCTGAATGGCGTCCGCCGAGATTTCAATGGTCTGGGTGACGGAACCGAGGTTTGTGAAAACGACGTTCAGCGTAGACGGCGTGTTCACCAGGAGGCGGATGTTGTTCACCGTCACGTCCGCGAACCCGGCTTTCTTAGCTAGTAAACGATAATTGCCGGGAGGCAGCGCCTGCAGGGCGAATCTTCCCGAGGGGTCGCTTTTGGTTTCCCGCTGCTGGTTGTTGTCAGCATTGGTTACCACGATACTCGTATCAGGTACGGCTGCACCGGTTGGGTCCGCAACACCCCCTGCCAGGGACGTCAGCGACTGAGCAAACGACGAAGTTGACAACAAGACCAGCAACAGAGCATTGGCTAGCGTTTTAGACATTAAACAAGAACTCCCTTTTCCGAATCGGGGCGCACACAAAAACTCCATTCCTTCTTGTGTAACAGAATAGTCAACGAACCGCAATCCGCCAAAGTGTTATTTGGCGGGGTGAAATGCACTTATGTTGGGGTGAGACGTGTTGCAGGCGGGGCGAAACCGCAGCGACGAAATCGGAAGAAAACGGCAGCGAAGCGTACTGGTTCCAGGCTATCTGCCTGATAAAAAAAGCGAATGCGTCTTTCAGAACTTTCGGGGGCAGATTCCGTTCGTCGAAAGCCCGTCCATGACGGTCAGATCCCGGCAACGACGGGAGCTCTTTTGTCGAGCAAAAAATCCGCCGTCGAGAATCTCTCACCGCAGTTCACAATCCCCCATTAGTTAAATAGAGTGCTTTCTGGTACATGTGCTTTTCATTTGCGAGATCACTCCGGGATTTGCCTCCTCGCCCTTATCCGGGCCGGCGCAGACCACCGCTTCTGGCGCGCCTCCATACCGGGGAAACGCCACGGCTTCTTCGGTGAAACGTGAAACGAGCGGTGAAACGTGAAACGAGCTTCCGGTCTACCGGCTCCAGTCCCGAAACCGCCGCATGCGGATCCGCGGTTCGGTGGTGTGGGCGCGTTGGAGCGCAGCCTTACGGTGCCCCCGGTATCCCGATTTTCTTCCTGCCATAATCGAAGCGTGGATTTCGAATACACACCGGAACAAAGCCAGCTCCGGCGGGCAGTCCGTGAATTTTCTCAAGCCGAGATTGCGCCACACGTCCTCGAATGGGACGAGGGGCAGATTTCCCCCCGGCAGGTCATCAAAAAGTCAGGTGACCTGGGCTTTATGGGGGCCATCTTTCCCGAAGCGTACGGTGGGGCGGGCCTCGGGTACATCGAGTACTCCATCATCATCGAAGAACTCTCGTGGGTGGACGGTTCGGTGGGGATTCTCCTCGCGGCACACACGTCTCTCTGCTCCAACCACAGCTACAAGGACGGAACGGAAGAACAGAAGCAGAAGTACCTGCCGAAACTCAGGTCAGGGGAATGGCTGGGTTGCTGGTCGCTCACGGAACCTGAAGTCGGGTCGGACGCTGCGGGAACCCGCGCCACCGCCGTAAGGGATGGTGATGCCTGGGTCCTGAACGGTTCCACGACCTTTACCACCAATGCGCACTGCGCGGATGTTTGCGTCGCGATGGCCGTCACGGACCGCAGCGCCTCCCATCACGGTATCTCCGCCTTCGTTCCGGAAAAACGCACGCCCGGTTTCCGCGCCGGCAAGAAGGAGAACAAGCTGGGGATGCGTGCCTGGGCCAGGGGCGAAGTCATCTTCACGGACTGTCGCGTTCCCGCTGCGAATCTTCCGGGCAAGCAGGGAGAGGGCTTTGTGGACAGCCTTCGTATTCTGGACGGTGGTCGCATCTCTATCGCGGCGCTGTCTATCGGGATGGCCCAGGGTGCCTATGACGCGGCTCTTAAGTACGCGAAGCTCCGCAAGCAGTTTGGTCGGCCGATTTCTGAATTTCAGGCGATTCAACACAAACTCGTTGACATAGCGACGAAAATTGATGCTTCCCGGCTCCTTACATATCGTGCTGCAACGATGCTGGATGCCGGGTACCGCGTAACCCGAGGATCTGCCATGGCGAAACTCTTCGCTTCCGAAGCTGCGGTCTGGATTGCCAACGAGGCTGTTCAGATTCACGGCGGCTATGGCTTCATGAAGGATTATCCGGTGGAAAAATTCTATCGCGATGTGAAGCTCTGCACGATTGGGGAAGGGACCAGCGAAATCCAGCGTCTCGTCATCGCCCGCCAGCTCCTGAAGGAAAAGTCTTGACGCTGCGCGAACTGGCTCGTCTGGCCACCGCGGTCGAAAATGGTGCCCCTCTGCCTCCGTCTTTGCCGGAAGGCGAGGGCCTGATTATTGGCATTACAGGGCCTCCGGGGGCAGGGAAGAGCACGCTGGTCGGAGCCTTGATTGATGACTTGCGTCGCCGCGAAAAACGCGTCGCCATTATCGCTGTGGACCCTTCGAGCCGTGCCACGGGCGGCGCGGTTCTGGGCGACCGGATTCGAATGCAGCGCCACCATGCGGATCCGGAGGTTTTCATCCGGTCCATGGCGACGCGGGGCGCTTTCGGAGGTCTGGCAAAAACCAGTGCGGCGCTGGCCCGCCTGTTCCGGGGGGCGGGTTTTGACCTGGTGATTCTCGAAACGGTCGGCGTGGGCCAGGATGAGATTGAAGTAACCTTTGCGGCTGACGTCACCGTGGTGGTGCTGGTGCCCGGTATGGGCGATGAAGTCCAGGCCATCAAGGCCGGCATTATGGAAGTTGCCGACGTGTTTGTCATCAATAAGGCCGACCGTCCGGGTGTGGAGCAAACGCAGCGGGAGATCGAGAACATGTTGTCGCTTGGCCACCCTAAGCCGGGCCAGGCGGAGGTCCCCATCTTCCGAACAGTGGCAACGCTGGGCACAGGCGTCCTGGAACTTGTTGACCATCTCCTCTCATGCCCGCGTCTGGAGCGTGCTCCCGCTCCGGCGGTTTGTGGTATCGACCATCTGGCGATCGCGGTGCCATCCATTGACTCAGCGCTCGCGTTCTACAGGGATCAACTCGGGCTGGAAATAAGTCTCCGCGAAACGGTGGAGAAAGAGAAAGTCCATGTGGCCATGCTGCCTGTCGGTGATACAAGACTAGAGTTGCTGGAACCCTCAGACCCCACTTCCACCATCGCCCGATTCATCGAAAAGCGTGGTCCAGGCCTTCACCACGTGGCCCTGCGGGTGGCCAATCTTTCGGCTATGGCGCGAACGCTGGAAACTTCCGGCATTCGACTGTTGGCTCCGCCTCAAATGGGTGCCGGCGGCCATCTCTATGTGTTCCTGCATCCAGGCGATACGGGTGGCGTACTATGGGAACTTATTCAGGATTCGTAGTACCAAACAGGAGAGAACTTGCCCAAAATTGGCATCATTGGCGGTAGCGGACTTTACTCCATGCCCGGCTTCCGCGCTGAGCGCGAAGAGACCGTGGAAACCCCCTTCGGAGCGCCTTCCGACAATTACATCGTTGGCGAACTGGAAGGCCATGAGGTCGCGTTTCTGGCGCGCCACGGACGAGGCCACCGCATCACGCCATCGGAACTGAACTTTCGCGCCAACATCTTCGGTATGAAGAAGCTGGGCGTGGAACGGATCATCTCGCTCTCGGCAGTGGGCTCTCTGAAGGAAGAACACAAGCCCACCGATTTCGTAATTCCCGACCAGTTTGTGGACCGGACGATGGGCCGTATTTCCACTTTCTTCGGCGAGGGCCTGGTGGCGCACGTCAGCTTTGCCGACCCGGTTTGCGGGCAATTGGCGAAGACGGTGGAAGCTGCCTGCGGGACGGTTGGGGTGACGGCCAAACAGGGCGGCACTTACATCTGCATGGAAGGTCCGATGTTCTCGACCAGGGCTGAATCTAATCTCTACCGTTCATGGGGCATGGACGTCATCGGCATGACGAACCTGCAGGAAGCCAAGCTCGCGCGGGAGGCTGAAATCTGCTACGTGACGGTTGCCATGGTGACCGATTACGACTGCTGGCACGCGGACCACGATGCTGTGGAAGTGACCGACATCATACGGGTTCTTGTGCAGAATGCGGAGAACGCGGCCAAGGTTGTCGCTGCGGCTGTGAAGTGGATGCCGGCTGATCGGACCTGCAAGTGTGGGGTTTCGTTGCAGCATGCTTTGATTACGGATAAGAAGGTCGTGCCTGCGGCCATCGTAGAAAAGCTGGCACCGATTGTCGGCAAGTACTTCGCGTAGGCTGCTGGAGGCGATTCGCCGGGGGGAACTCCCGGACCTGGAACAGGTGCGTCTGTTGGGGGAAAACTCCCCGCGTGAGTTCTTTCGCGACCTGATCGAACCCTTGTGCGATTCGTTTGATCCGGCTCAGGCCGGAGCTTATGAGTCGCTGATGCGGGCCTTCATTCCGGCGGAAGTGGCCAGTCCGCCGCAGTTACCCGAGCAGGTGGAGACTGTCTATGTCCTCTCGCGGGTGACGCTGGGGGCGGACATCAAGATCACCAGCATTCTGCTGGATGCGGCGAAGCGGCGCTTTCCGGAAGCGCGTATCGTGTTTGTCGGGGGGCGCAAGTCGGCTGAGTTGTTTGCGGCGGACCCACGGGTGGAGCATCTGGAAATGGCGTATCCGCGGTCCGGGCCCGTCAGTGCGCGGATTGCTTTTGGGGACCAGCTGCGTGCCACCCTCGATACGCCGGGCAGCCTGATTCTGGATCCCGATTCCAGGCTGACCCAGTTGGGGCTCATTTCCCTTGGGCCGCACTACTTCCATTTTTCCAGTCGTACTGCCATTGGCAGCAACCTGACCACGATGACCCAGGCCTGGACGGAACAGGTTCTGGGCGTGAAAGGGCGGGCCTGGATCGCCCCGCAGCCTGTTCTGGTAACTGGTCCACGCCCCCGCGTGGCGATTAGCCTGGGGGTGGGCGAGAATCTGACCAAGCGAATTGGCGGGACCTTCGAACGGGACCTGATTTCGCTCCTGGCCGGACGCTTCGCTGATGTCTGGATTGATCGTGGAGCCGGCGGCGAAGAGGCTGAGCGCGTCAATGAAGCTACCGAGAACCTGGATGTGCAGTTCTGGGAAGGCTCGTTTGCAGGCTTCGCGTCAGTGATTGCGCAGGCCGACCTCTACGTGGGCTATGATTCCGGGGCGCAGCACGCGGCTGCGGCCCTGGGGGTTCCCGTAATTACCGTGTTCGCGGGCGCCCCCAGTTTGCGGTTCCGGGAAAGATGGGCCGCCGGAGGCAGTTCCCGCTGCCATTTGCTGGATGGTGATTTGTTGTCAGCACAGGAACTCCTGTCGCTGGTCGGGGCGTTCGCTACCGTGGGAACTTAGCGCCTGCGATAGACGTCACAGCGGGCCAGAAAAACTTGAGGTGTTTTTCCACGGCTTCTTCGGAAATGCGCTCCTGATCGCTGTGTGCGCCGAAGCTCTTCAGCATGTCTTCGTCGTCCCGCATCGCCCCCACGCCGTAGCACTGGACGCCTTTCGGCCGCAGCTGCGACATGTCCGTCGCGCCTGTTCCCATGTACGGGAGAGTTGGAATGCCGTAGGCGGTCTGAAACGCCGTCTCGATTGACTTGTAGCCATCGGACTTTGTAGACATGGGCTGGGCTCCCGGACGGGTTCGTTGCGCGGCGACCAGTTCCACGGCGGGGTCGTTGATCAGCTTCAAACCAGGCGTGTGCCAGCTCGTGAAACTGGTGGTTTGGGTCCAGCAGCGCAATCAGAACATTGACGTCGGGGAGGGCTGGTTTGATGTGGCTATTCGTCTTCATCGCGGAGGCGATTTACCGGGACTTTCGGGGCGAGGGTGTCGCGCGGGATCATGGACGCGACGCCTCGGGCAGTCGTGTTGCGCTGGCGGGCGATTTCCTGTCATCTTCGATGAACAGGGTAGTCCGCATGGGTTCAGGGTAGCGGTGCTGATGTGCGATGCAGTACTGGCAGCATGCGCCACTCCGGGGGGCCGCAGGCGCTGACCCACACCAGGTGCCCGCGATACACTTCCCGCCTGCGGGAGAGCCTTAGTCAACGCGAACGGGTGGGTTGAGGCGGGCACTATTAATTACGGCGAGGCACCGGGTCGACAGTAATACGAGCAGCGGTTTCCCGTCCACACCCTTGAGTAGCTCAAAGAATGAGTAGCTCAAAGAAATGGATACCCGACCAACCCACCATGTACAACAACACACTTCGCCGCCAACTCAGTAGAAGTCTCTTCCTCGTCCTTTGTGTGGCACCGTTCGCCACAGCGGGAACCATCACCCTGCGGAGCGGCAACGGCTCCGGAGCGACGGATACTGAAGTTCATATGCTGGTGGGGCCTGCCGATAGTCCGTTCGGGGCGGCTTTCACTTCGGGTGATTTTGCCGCTGCGCAAGGGGGGGACAACGCTTTTAGAATCACGAACCACTCCCTCTGGATCTCCGCACTTCCAGGGGACAGCCTGGCAAGTTGGATTGGCACCAGTCCGTCTGCGGCATCAAGCGGAAACTCCGCCCTGTACGCCATCAGTTTCGTGATTGACAATGCCTTTAGTTCAGCTACGTTCCAGCTGAACTATGCTGTCGACAATCTGCTCGGGAATCACCCGGGAACAGGGCCGAACGCCGGAGTCTTCTTCAACGGGATTGCCATCTCGGGCGACTCGTCCGGCGGCAACTTCGACGCTGAGTACACCCTGTCCCGGTCAGATATTGGCTCATTACTGCATGTGGGTTCCAATACGCTTTATCTCAATGTAAGCGATTACGGCGGCCCGGCGGGCTTCCTGTTTCGGGCAACAATCACGACAGATGACGTGGTGGCACCGGAGCCCGGGACGTTCGGTCTCGGCATCCTGTCGATGGTAGCGACGTACGCTTTGGCCGGAAAGTTCGCACGAAAGCTGTAGTCGGAAATAGCTCCCCCAGTAGCCTTTCCACCCAAAACACTAGCCAAACGACCCTGATTCGTTGTATCTTCAGACTGGACCGTTCGTTCCGTCATACTTGCAAGTAATTGAAAACATTAGATGCCGCTTGGCGGATACCGTCCTATTTCAGGCCTTTGGCCTTCAGATCCTGAAAAAGTCAGCAGGCCATAAACAGTTTGTGATAGTTTTATTTTTGTTGTGGGTTTTTCCGGCCTTGGCCGTACCCGCGCCGGAAGTGCTTCGTCTGGAGGCCAGCGTGGATGCCATGGGGGCGACGTTCTCCGTGGTTCTCTACGGACAAGACCGTAGCAAGCTGGAAAGTGCCTCGGAAGATGCTTTTGAGGAAGTTCGTCGCCTCGATTCGTTGCTTTCGAACTACAAACCGGAGAGCGAATGGAGTCGGGTCAATCGCGAGGGTGCTGAAAAGCCCGTTGTGGTCTCCCAAGAGTTGTTCGATTTACTTGCGGCCTGTGTCAACTACAGCCGTGGAAGTGAAGGGTCGTTCGACATCACTGTCGGGCCGCTGATGAAAGTGTGGGGGTTTTACCGGGAGTCGGGGCATCTTCCCAAACCGGGCGAGTTAAAGCAGGCAATGGCGCAAATCGGTTACCGACATATTCGACTCAATCCGGCAGACCGTTCTGTTTCTTTTTCCCGTAGCGGCATCAACCTCGATCCAGGTGGTGTCGGCAAGGGTTATGCCGTGGATCGAATGGCCGAAGTGCTCCGCAGCCGGGGCGTTACTGCAGCTTTAATCTCCGGAGGCGGTTCCAGCATCTATTGTTTGGGTGCTCCTCCTGATGAAAGCGGCTGGCATATCAAAATTGAAGACCCTCGCCACGCCGGAGCGCCCGATGCGCCCTTCGCGACGGAGGTCGTCCTGAAAGACGAATCGATCTCCACTTCAGGCAGTTACGAAAAATTCTTTGTGGCCGAGGGCAAAACCTGGAGCCACATCATGGATCCCCGTACCGGCTATCCGGCGCAGGGAACTCTTTCGGTTTCGGTTATTTCGCCTCGCACACTGGACAGCGAGGTCTGGGCCAAACCATACTTCATAATGGGTCGCCGATGGACGGCGGCCAACAAACCCCGGGATTTCCGGGTCTTCTTTTGTCAGGATCAGGGTGCAAACGCAAGTGTTGCCCCGGGGACGGACAAGCAAAATAACAAGGCGGATCAATCATGCGCGTGGCTCCAATGACGAGTCGTTTCCTCGATGCCTGCAGGCGCCGGCCCACTGACGTGCGGCCAGTGTGGTTTATGCGGCAGGCCGGTCGGTACATGAAGTCGTACCGGGATATCCGGGCCAAGCATTCCATGCTCGAAATCTGTAAGCGGCCTGACCTTGCCGCTGCAGTCACCCTGCAACCAGTCGAAGCTCTCGACGTGGATGCGGCCATCATTTTTGCTGACCTGCTGCTGCCCGTGGAACCCATGGGCCTGAAGCTGAGCTTCCCGAAGGAAGGTCCGCACATCGAGAACCCCATCATGTCGTCAGAAGATGTGGATGCACTTTCCACGTCAAATACTGACGATCTTGGCTACGTGGGTGAAGCGATTCAGCAGACGGTTCGTGCCCTCGCCGGTCGTGTTCCGGTGATCGGGTTCTGCTCCGCGCCGTTCACGCTGGCCAGCTACATGATTGAAGGCGGGTCCTCGCGCAACTTCCTGCGCACCAAGCGCATGATGTACGGGGATGAGACCCTCTGGCGCCGCCTGATGGGCAAGATTGTCGATGTTCTGGCACCCTTCGCCATCATGCAGATCGCTTCCGGTGCCCGCTCGATTCAGGTGTTCGACAGCTGGGTTGGGGCCCTCGCAGCGGACGATTATGTCCGCTTTGCCCAGCCCTACTCCCGTGCTCTCATTGAACGTATTCGCGCGGCAGGCGTTCCTGTCATCCACTTTGGTACCGGAGCTTCGGGGTACTTCCGCGAACTCCACGCCGCTGGTGGTGACGTGATGGGCTGCGACTGGCGCATCAATATCGACCAGGCCTGGCTCGACATCTCGTACCGCTCGGCCATTATGGGCAACCTCGACCCTGTCGCCCTCTTCGCTCCTCTGCCGGAACTGAAGGCCAAGGTGCACGAACTGTTGCGCCGGACGGGGACCCGTCCCGGCCACATCTTCAACCTCGGCCACGGTATTCTGCCGGAAACCCCGGTAGAGAACGTGAAGGCCGTCGTCCAGATGGTCCGCGAGTTCCGGCCCTAGGCTCCAGGGGAGAAATCAGCCCATGCGGGTCGGCATCATCGGCGGCGGTATCACTGGCTTGTCTTGCGCGTATTACCTCGGCAAGGCTGGCGGCA
This sequence comes from Terriglobia bacterium, assembly GCA_010084195.1. GTDB lineage: Bacteria > Acidobacteriota > Terriglobia > Bryobacterales > Bryobacteraceae > BOG-234. The sequence goes on along the minus strand of RGPS01000077.1, from coordinate 12,196 downwards.
GTGCATCAAGCATTGAGGCCACTGTCTTTGATCCCGCCCCAGGCGGCCCTATCGGGACCGTCAACGTGGAAGGCTGCATCCTCGAAACCGGCCCGGAAAGCTGGCTCGCCGCCAAGCCCTGGGCAGAACAACTGATCCGGGAGCTTGGTCTCGGCGATGACCTGACAGGCTCGAACGACAAGCAGCGCCGGACGTTCGTTCTGCGCGACGGTGGTTTCCTGACCCTCCCGGAGGGCTTGCAGATGGTGGTTCCGACCAAGGTTCTGCCCGTCCTCAAATCCGAACTCTTCGGCTGGGGCACCAAGCTCCGGATGGGCCTGGAAGTCTTCCGCAACCCCGTTGCCCACCCCGACCGTTCCGTTTCCGAATTCGTTAACGACCACTTTGGCCCCGAAGCCGTCGAATTCCTCGCCGAACCACTCCTCGCCGGAGTCTACGGCGGGTCACCCGACGAACTCAGTGCCGCCAGTGTCCTGCCCAAATTCGTGGAATACGAACAGCGTTACGGCAGCGTGGTTGTCGGGGCGTTCCGGGATCGTCGGCCCCCGACCGGCACCTCTATCTTTCGCTCCCTGCGCTCCGGTGTCGGGACACTCATAGAAGCGCTCAAATCCCGGGTGCGTATCGTCAACAGCCGCGTGGATGCCCTCACGTTAACGGACGAGGGTTGGCAACTGACGTCTGCGGGTGAAGCCACGCTGTTCGATATCGTCGTGGTCGCCTGCGGGGCCAATAAGGCACAGCCGTTGCTGGCGGGTGTTGATCCCGAACTCTCTGACCTCCTGGGTACCATCCCCTACACCGGTTCGGCTATCTGGACGCTGGGCTATCGGCGCAGTGACGTCCCCCACCCTTTGAACGCGTTCGGTTTTCTGGTTCCCCGTTCCGAGCGAGAAGCGCGTGGCATGAAGATGATGGCCTGTACCTGGCTGGGTACGAAATGGGCTGGTCGGGTTCCGGACGACAAGGCCGTGTTCCGCTGTTTCTCCACCGACCCCGACGCCCCCTGCGAAGCCGTGCAGGCTGAACTCGAGCGCCTGATGGATATTACGGCGCAACCTCTGTTCACCGTTGGCCATCGCTGGCCCGATTCGATGCCCCAGTACACCCTGGGCCACGCGGCCAGGGTGGATGAAATTGAGCAGCGAGCTTCTGAAATCCCTGGCCTGTACCTCGCAGGCAACGCCTACCGTGGAATCGGCATTCCGGACTGTGTGAAGAGCGCACAGCAGACGGCGAAGTCGATTGCGGGGCTGGTGGCCGCTTGACCGAGCAGCAACTCCGGGAGAAGCTCCGCAAAATCTCCGCGTTGTTTGAAGGTGCGACCACAGCGGGGGAACGCGAAGCCGCCGCTGCGGCAATCGAGCGGATTCGTCGCCACCTCGGCGACACGGTAAAGAAAGAACCGAACATCGAAATGCAGTTTGCGCTGCCGGACCGCTGGCAGCGTCGTCTCTTCACAGCGCTCTGCCGCCGCTACAGTCTGGAGCCCTTTCGCTACAAGCGTCAAAGGTATACGACCGTAATGCTGCGTGTGCCGCGGACTTTCCTCGATGGAACGCTGTGGCCGGAATATGTGGCGTTGCGCCAGGCTCTCGACAGTTACCTGAACGAAGCGACGGAGCGGATCATTCGGGAAGAAGTGTTTGGGGATGACGAAGAGGCTCGGGAGAGAGCAGGGTAAGGGTAGTGTGGCCGGGTTGCGCTTACTTAGCTGGTCTGGTAGGCGAAGCCGGCACCCCCGGGCTTCCGTTTCAGAACTAAGAATTAGAACTAAGAATTAGAACTAAGATAACTGGCTTCGGTCCTTCTGCTGGCCAGTTACATCCTCAGGCGTGTTGATAACTAGTCCGCGAAGCCGTGCGTGCTATGAAAAAGTACAAAAAGATCCGGAATTAGCCATTGTTTTACATGGTATGCGGGCTATTTGTGGGCAGCACTCCGCAGGCGGCGGGTCGCGGGTCGGAGAGTAGCTCGCACTGTTGTCCCCGTGCGAAACTACAAGGATCGATTCCTGCCCTGTTGCGCCATATTCTATGGTGAGTGTCAGTCAGAATTGAAAACTAAACCGGAGTGTTGCAAATGTTCAAAAAAGTACTGTATTTATCGCTATTATCATCACTGGCTATCACGAGCCTGTCTGCCGGAGTACTGACCGGAGATATGGTCAACGTGAGTCACCAGGGTCCAGCCGTGGGTACTATTTACCAGAATCTGGGTACGCAGGCGATCCCGGACGGCAGTTTCGCCTCATACCTCTATGACGGCGGCACCTACACCGCGAGGGTCTACGAAAACTACGTAGACCTGATATTCAATTGCGGTGGTTGCAACTGGACCGATTGGAGCCATTTCGGGGCGGGTTCGTGGACTAATGCCGTGGGGATTACCCGCTTGTCCGATGCTGCTTTCACCGGCGTGTCGATTGACGCAACGACTTCGTACGCCGGCTTCAACGCATCGCGGCTAAGCTTCACGTCGAACAAGATTCTCGTTGAGCTGAAGGGGTTGCCCATCGCCGGCTTTATCAGACTGAATCTGGAAGGCGATACCTTCGCCCCCGTGCCCGAGCCCGCCACGATGTCGATGATGCTTGGAGCCTTTGGGGTTATCGGTCTCGTTGTTCGTCGTCGTCGCGCAGTGTCGTTGAAGTAAGCTGAGAAATACCGTCGTCAGAGAAGCGCCGTCACAGCCACTGCCCCGGGCAGGCTCTGTGACGGCGCTTCTGGCGCTTTTAGGCCGACTGGCAAGACAAGAAACTGGGGATTCATATGTTTGGACGCGGCACGTGGGCTATCTTTGGGCTCGGTAAGGAGTCTTTCGACCCCTTCATCAAGAATTTGTACGATCAGACTGCCATGTTGGCGGCGTCGCAGCTGGCGGCGTCTGCCGTCACCCGGGCTACTGCTGTTGACACGATGGGGATCAATCCCTTCCACGGTCCGCGTCTCGACGACGAGCATCCTGTTGGTGCGGAGCACGAAGCAGCCCTGGCGAAGTATGCAGCCCTTGACCCCGAAGAGCGCGCCAGCCATGTTCTGCCCGCAGAAATTCTGGACTGTGCGGGCTACGGGGTTACCGAAGAGCAGTTCCGCCTGCACGCCACCATGCCCTGGTATGGCATGTGGGCTGTCTTGAATGAATGGAAGGACGTCAGCGACCTCGCTTCCATCAGAGAACAGCGTTCTTACCGGATGCTGGACCGGCCGTACAAATTTCTCGAGTCCACTGACAAGAAGACAGTTGACCAGGATACCCTCGGCACAACCGCCGCAGTCCGGAAGCAGGTTCCGGTGTTGCTCGACTTTAACGACGGCCTCATCTACATCGAGAGCAGCAATAAGGACCTGATCTATCAGGTGACCGTTCGGCTTCGACTGTTAGGCGTTGACGTGGTCCCGGTTGCGTGGACTTTCCCTGGGCGTGCGAACTGGCCAGCGGAAATCCTCAATCGGCTGTACGAAAAAACGCTGTTTCAAACGGAATTTCAGAAGCGAGCCGACGAAGCATCCCGGTTCGCAAAAAGCGAGATCGAAAAATACGAAGATCGCGAACTGGAGTCGATCGTAGCCCGGTTCTTTTCGATGACGGAGCTGCCGAGTGGTCTCTGGCTTGGTATCTCGGGCCCGGCACAGATCCGGCTGCATGACGCCAGTGCGCCCATCGCCGCGAAGGGCCCGACAACGGCGACAACCCTGCTCAACGTAACCAATGGCGCCAAAGTGCTCTCGGGCGCTCTGATGTTCCAGGAGGTCGTTTCGGCCACCAGCAAGAAGGGCGGGGAATACACGTTCCGTAAAGACATCTTCTGCGTTGATTTGAACGACAAGATCAACATGACCGAAATCGGCGCAGCCATGGTGCGTGGCTTCAATCTTTCCTCGTTTCGGAAAGACGTTCTGCGCGAGATCCGCTACACCAAACAGGTGCCTTCCATCGACCAGTTCTGGAGTAACTGGTTACACGAAATGAGCAATGCCGTGCGAGCCATTGAAGGGACCTTCCGCGAGGTTTTGGACATAGACGGGGATCAGCCGGCCGGAATTCTGCCGATGCAAGTTAAGGGCAAGGAAGAAGTGCTGCTGGAAGGGTGAGCGCCTGGATGGGGCGGCGGATGTCCGCCATGGCCCAGCCAGACGGACAACGGGCGGAATTCAGATTGAACCTCCGGCCCGGAGCAGTGTGCGACACTGTGTATACGAATGAAGGCTCGGTTTGCTTGGGACGTAGAAAAGAACCGAACAAACAGCGTGAAGCACGGGATTAGCTTTGAAACGGCGCAACTCATTTTTGACGACCCGTATGTAGTTTCATTTCCTGAACGGAATGTCGATGGTGAGGAGCGCTGGCAGAGTATGGGAAGTGCGGACGGGGTCATTATATTGCTGGTGGCCCATACGGTTCGGGACGGTGACGGATATGAGTTGATCCGGATCATCTCGGCACGAAAGGCCAGCCGGTCAGAACGGAGACGCTATGCCAACTGAGAAGCAGAAGCAGAAGCAGGAACTCGAAGCCCTCGCGGTGAAATCCGACGAAGAGATCGACTTTAGCGATATTCCTGAAATTACCGACAAGCAGTGGACCGGCGCTGTTCGTGGTTTGTTCGCACGTCCGGAGACGAGACACATCAGTATCCGTCTCAGTGCCGTTGATCTGCGCCTCGCCAATAAACTAGCCGCAGCCAAAGGCTTGCCCTACCAGACATACATCAAGAGTTTGCTGCATGAATCTCTGTTGAGAGAAAACGCAAAGCAACCCCCGCAATAGCCGTGAAAGTGACCAGAAGCTGGGGCGCGGCTCCGATGTAACCGACTCTCGCCCCTGCTAGCAAAACGTCAGCGCCTGTGGAAAGGCCGCTGGCATTGGTAAAAATTACCGTCAAGTCGTAGGGCTTGCCCAGCGTGTTGCTCATGCGGCCGAAGGTCACCGCTAAAACGCCTAAGATGCCCAAGCCTATCGAAAGAAATAAGCCGACTAATAGAAGCTGCTTCCACTTCATCCAGACCTCGTGCAGATGGGCCTGGTAGGAGGTCGGACGGTAGGCGGATTTCAGATCAAACGTTCCGCCCAGGGATGTCACCATTTCTTTCATGGTGTCCAGTGCCTGGGCCGCGTCCGGCATTAAGCCATCGACGTCAGCGGGAGCAGTTTCAGCCTTATCCTCGTATGCGAGCACTTCGGCGTCCCAGATCTCGGGCAGTGGCGCTACCTTGCACCCCACGAATCTCTGGTAGCGGCGGATGGATCTCAATTGAGCGTCTAAAATCGCAGGCGGAACGGCGTGTATAGAAAACGCCGGCAGGGCGTCGCCTTCCATCGCCGCCGGTTCGGTGTGTGCAGGAGCAGCAACGGGTTCGCCTGCTCGTAGTCCCGTACAGAGGATGGAGAGAAGCAAGAGTTGGCTGACGGTTCGCTGCAAAACGATTCGTGGCTCCTGGCGGGCTTTTTGACACCTGGACATCTCTGCCAGACCTAACACTATAACAGCCGGTGGAGTGAGGTCCTCGCGCAAGCTCGTTCAACGGCGCAGGAGGAACAAGTCCACCAAGAGAATCAATGCTTTGCCGTGCGATTCGGTGGATTCGACATGATATCCTAAGCATTCAGTTTGAGACCGCTTTCCCCATCGCGCGCTCACTATACCCACATCTATGAAGCTCACGTTGACCAAGACAGACGAAGCACCGGCGCTCGCGACATACGCGCTGCTGCCAATCCTGCGGGCGTACTTCAAAGGGACGGGAGTGGAGATCGAAACGGCCGATATCTCGCTCGCCGGTCGCATTGTTGCCAATTTCCCGGACCGTCTTCGGGACGACCAGAAGATTCCCGATGAGCTGACCCGCCTCGGGAACCTCGCGAAGACACCCGACGCGAATATCATTAAGTTGCCCAACATCAGCGCCTCGGTCCCGCAGCTCCGCGAGGCGATCACGGAACTAAAGGCAAAGGGCTACGACATCCCCGACTACCCCGAGGCTCCCTCCACGGATGAGGATCGTGCCATGCAGGCGCGGTATGCTGTGGTTCTTGGGTCCGCCGTAAATCCCGTCCTGCGCGAAGGCAATTCGGACCGCCGCGCTGCTGCGTCCGTGAAGGCGTTCGCTCAGAAGCATCCCCATAAGGGTATGAAAAAATGGCCGAACTCCGGTTCGGTAACGCGCGTCGCCCACATGACGGACAAGGACTTCTACGGCAGCGAGAAATCCGACACCTTGGGCACCGCCACCGACGTACGCATCGAGTTCATTGACGCCTCCGGTACCGTGAAAGTCCTCAGGGAGAAAGTCCGCCTTGTGTCGGGCGAAGTTCTCGACTGTGCGGCCATGAATGTCTCAGCCCTCCGCAGCTTCTACGCCCAGCAGATCGCTGCGGCCAAAGCGGACAATGCGCTCCTGTCGCTCCATCTGAAGTGCACCATGATGAAGATCTCCGATCCGGTCATGTTCGGGCACTGTGTGTCGGTGTACTTCGCCCAGGCTCTGGACAAACATGCCGACGCGATCAAAGCCGTGGGCGCGAATATCAACAATGGACTGGCCGACGTTCTCGGGAAAATCGACCAGCTTCCGGCAGATCAGAAAGCCGCGATTGAGGCTGATATCGCCGCCTGTTACCTCAGCGGTCCCGGCCTGGCGATGGTCGATTCGCGTGCGGGTAAGACCAACCTGCACGTCAATAGCGACGTGATCGTCGACGCATCCATGCCGAACGTAATCCGCGATGGCGGCAAGATGTGGGACAAGAATGACGCGCTCCAGGACACGGTCGCGATGATTCCCGACCGCTGCTACGCCACCATTTATCAGGCAGTGATTGAGGACTGCAAAGAGCACGGGCAGTTCGATCCGGCAACCATGGGCAGCGTGTCCAACGTCGGCCTCATGGCGCAGAAGGCCGAAGAGTACGGTTCGCACGACAAGACGTTTATGGCCCCCGGCAATGGCACGATTCGCATCGTTGACGCCGGTGGCAATGCTTTGCTTGAACAGACTGTCGAGCGTGGTGACATCTTCCGCGCCTGCCAGACCAAAGACGAAGCTATCCGCGACTGGGTCAAGCTGGCCGTTACCCGCGCCCGGGCCTCCGGCACCCCCACCGTTTTCTGGCTTGACCCCGAACGCGCCCACGATGCCCAGATCATTCTAAAGGTCAACGCTTACCTCCCCGAACACGACCTCTCCGGCCTCGAAATCAGCATCATGAAGCCGGTGGACGCGATGAAGTTCTCGCTCTCCCGCATCCGCCGCGGCGAGGACACCATCTCTGTCACTGGCAACGTCCTCCGCGACTACCTGACTGATCTTTTCCCGATTCTCGAACTCGGCACCAGCGCCCGCATGCTCTCCATCGTACCCCTCCTCCAGGGTGGTGCCATGCTCGAAACCGGTGCCGGCGGCTCCGCCCCCAAGCACGTCCAGCAGTTCGTCAAGGAAGGCCACCTGCGTTGGGATTCGCTCGGCGAATACTGCGCGGTTGTTCCCTCACTCGAACTGATGGCCGTCAAGAGTGGCAACAAGCGCGCCGAACTCCTCTCGAAGACCCTCGACCAGGCCATCGGTCAGTACCTCGAAGACTCCCGCTCCCCCTCCGCCAAGGTCAACGAGATCGACAACCGCGGTTCCACGTACTACCTCGCCATGGCCTGGGCACAAGCCCTCGCCACGCAGAACGACGACGCCGACCTGAAGCAGCGTTTTACGCCTCTCGCCGCCGCGCTGGTCGGTTCCGAAGCTACCATCACCCAGGAACTGCTCGCAGCCCAGGGCAGCCCCGTGGATATCGGCGGCTACTACTTCCCCGACGACGCGAAGTGTTTCGCGGCGCTGCGCCCCAGCGCAACGCTGAACGCCATCATCGATCAGATGTAGGTTGGGCCTTGCGCCGTATCATCGCGGGAACCAGAAGGGCGACCGCCATCAACATCCACGTCCCCGGCTCCGGAACTGTATCTCCCTCAAGAGTGACCAGATCCAGGCCCGCATAGCCGCTGTTCTCCGTCGCGTTCCGGAACTCTATCTTCGTGTGCTCGCCTGCCGCCATGAAGCTCAGCGTGACCTGCATCCAGTTCACCTGCAGAGGCGTGATCCCGCTGTTCGTGAAGATGCCCTGGCTTGTGTTGTCAAGCAGCAACTCAACGGACTCCGGCCCCGCGAACCCCGAAGTGTTGTCATCGAAATTCCCGACGTAGAAGCTGAGCTGATACTCACTGCCCTGGAGGGTGTCAACCGTCTGATAAATGCCTCCCGTAAAGCTGTTTCCCACGCCGGTCAGATCCATTGCAAAAGTACCCTGCTGCGTGGAGAACGTTAGAGGGGGCGCGAAATATTGATTTGAGAGCAGCAGAACACAGTTTGTGGTGCATGGACCTGAAACCACCCAGCCGGGAAGCGACGTATTGTCGCCGGATGCCAGAGTAAAGGCCGAGCTTCCGGTGACTGTCTTATTCTCGAAACTGCCATTGGTTATCAGATTCGCGGCAACAGCCTGCATCGGAGCCAGCGACAGCAGGACGGCGAATGTCGGGAAAATCGGATTTTTCATCTCACCAATAGAATGCGGATTTTTCGGCCCCGATTGGTAGCGTCGCCCGTAAACGGTTGCCGTGCGCTCCGCATGGCACAGCCCCGCTGGTATCATAGTCGCTTCACCCCCCCACAAAAATGAGCGCGAAAATCCCCATTGCTCCGGCCTCTAAGGCGAAGCCGGCGGCTCCGCTCCCGCCACTCGTTGCCGTCATCATGGGCAGCAAGTCGGACTGGGAAACGATGCGTGCCGCCTCTGAAGTCCTCACTGACTTCGGTGTACCCCACGAGTGCCGAATTGTCTCCGCCCACCGCACGCCCGACCTGCTCACCGAATTCTCCAAATCCGCTGAAGGTCGCGGTCTCGAAGTCATCATCGCCGGAGCCGGTGGCGCTGCACACCTCCCAGGTATGACCGCCGCTCACACCACGATTCCCGTCCTCGGCGTCCCGGTTGAGAGCAAGGCGCTTAAGGGCATGGATTCGCTGCTTTCCATTGTGCAGATGCCCGGCGGCATCCCCGTCGCGACCCTCGCCATTGGAACTCCCGGTGCGAAGAACGCTGGTCTGCTCGCGGTTTCTATCCTGGCCAACAAACGCCCCGCGCTGCGGACTAAACTCCACGCGTTCCGCGACAGGCAAACTCAGAAAGTCCTCGAAGACACTCTCCTGTGAAACCGATTCTTCCCGGCTCCACCATCGGCGTCCTTGGCTCTGGCCAGTTGGGGCGCATGTTCGCCATCGCCGCGCGCCGCCTCGGCTACCGCGTCCACACCTACTCGCCGGACCGCGACACCCCTACCGGTCAGATCGCTGACATCGAAATCGACGCGCCGTACGAAGATCTCGACCGTGTAAAGGCGTTCGCTGCGGCTGTGGATGTCGTCACTTTTGAGTTCGAGAACGTCCCCGCTCCCACAGCCGATGCTGCCGCTTCCGCGGCCCCGGTCCGCCCGGCGGGCCTGGTGCTCCACACCACCCAGCACCGTCTCCGCGAAAAGACCTTCCTCGAAGCCCACGGTTTCCCCGTCACAAAATTCGCCGCTATTCGCCAGCCCGGAGACATCTCAACCGCCTGGCCCGATTTCGGTTCCGCCATCCTGAAAACGGCCGGTTTCGGCTATGACGGCAAGGGCCAGTACCGCGTCACCACCCTCGAAGAAGCCGAAGCTGCGTGGACCTCCATGGGTCGGCAGGAAGCGGTGCTGGAAGCTCTGGTCGATTTCGAAGCCGAACTTTCCGTCGTCGCCGTCCGGTCTGAGGATGGCCATTGTGCCTTCTACACTCCCAGTGCGAACTCCCATGTCGCCGGAGTCCTTGATATCTCGGTTGCCCCCGCGCCTTTCCCGCGCGCCGTCGCCGCCAGGGCGCAGGAAATTGCCCGGGGCCTTCTCGAACAGCTCAACGTCACCGGCGTCCTCTGCGTCGAGTTCTTCCTCACCAGAGACCACCGGCTGCTCATCAACGAACTAGCGCCCCGGCCCCACAACTCCGGCCACCTCACCATTGACGCCTGCGTCACCAGCCAGTTTGAGCAGCAACTCCGTGCCGTCTGCAATCTCCCGCTGGGAAGTACGGAAATGTTCCGCCCCGCTGCCATGGCGAATCTCCTCGGCGATGTCTGGTCCGCAGGCGAGCCCAACTGGCCTGCAGCTCTCGCTATGCCGGATGTGAAGTTGCACCTTTACGGGAAGCTGGCGGCGCGTCCTGGCCGGAAAATGGGCCATCTGACGGCGACCGCAGCCACCGGAACCGAAGCGGAACAGCTGGTCCGAAAGGCACGTTCACTTCTTACCGTGGCGTGGCCTGCCGGTTCCGTGTTACCGCTACCCCTGATTCGGTCAAAACGTACCGACAAGCCGGTGTCCCTGACGGGAGAGGCCATCTATGGCGGCGTTGAATTTCCCTGATGTGAACGTGTGGCTGGCCCTCTGATGGAGTCATCACCAGCACTCTCCCGCTGCCCTGACGTGGTTTAACAGCTGCGGTCCTGATCGATTCTACTTCTGCCGCGTAACCCAACTATCGTTGCTGCGCCTTCTGACGACAGCCGCCGTTATGGGCGAAGACACGCTCACAATGCCTCAGGCGTGGAGTCTGTACGACCAGTTGCTTTCTGACCCGAGGGTGGCTTTTCTGTCCGAACCTGCTGACCTGGACCGCCATCTGCGAAAGCTGACAAAGTCCACGAAGCCCTCTCCGAAGCTCTGGGCTGATGCTTATCTGGCCGCGTTTGCAGACACTGCCGGAATTCGGCTGGTCACTTTTGACGCTGCGTTTGCTTCGCACGACGTAGATGCCCTGATTCTTACGTAGGCTTACTTAACCCGTGCGCTGAGCCGCAACCGGGACCAATACCACCAGTCCCGCTGTTCCCTGGGCAGATTTGGGTCCCGAGCCTGCTCAATGGCGCAGCGGTAGGTGTCCAGTACGCAGGGGTCCTGCCGTTGTCCGCTTAACAGGCACATCTTGTCGTAGAGCCGTTGCGCGTCGCATCCTTTTAAGTGGCGGACACTGCCGATGCCAAGCTGATGGAAATCCTCCAGCATCCTCGGCCCGATTCCACGAAGGTCTCGCAGCCGCCGCGCATCGCCGCCGCCTACTTTTTGGGTGACCCTGGGCTTTTCTTTTGCCGTTCCCATTCTGTTGTGAACTCCTGCTCTTTAGCTGCTACCCAGGTCTTGTAGCCGTTCGGATCTACGAATGCATTGGCGTTACCGGCTTTCAGCTTCACAGCCTTGTCTTTCAGGCCGAAATAGGCCCCGTGGGCCCCCAGAAAGATATCGCACGGCAGGCTTTTCAGCGTCGCAAAGGTCTTCACATAGTCGGCGGCGATCTGGGGATACTGCTTATTGTTGACCAGCAAAGTCCCCGGATTCACGTTCGGGCTGCCTACGATGACCACATTCATCACCTGGTTGTTCTCCATCACCCGCAGCGTCCATGTGGTGCACCCCTTCGTATGCCCGGGCGTGTGTCGGGCGACGAGTTTCGCCCCGGCCAGTTCCACCGTGTAGCCGTCGCGAAGGGTCCGGTCGACTCTCGCTCCCGGTCGCCCTGGAGCCAGGCTCTCCACTTCAGTGGCATCCTCCTGCATCACCCAGAGTGCCGCTCCGGTTTCCCTTTTGATCAGCCCCACACCGCCGTCATGATCCGCGTGCGCGTGGCTGATCAGGATATAGGTGATGTCGCTGTACTTCAGCCCAACCTGCTGCATGCTTTTCTTCAGGGCCGGCACATCTTCGGGGAAATTGCCATTGATCAGAATGTCGCCCTGCGGGGTGTGCAGGACGTAGGCGGCAAGGTCTGCAGTCCCTACGTAATAGAGATTTCCCGCGATGCGGAAGGCGGGGAACGGTTTATGCCAGTCGGCGTTCTGGGCGGGTTGCGCGTGTAGCATCACGGCGCTGAAAGCAGCGGCAAGAGTTAGAAATCGGGAATAGTTTCGGATCATGCGGGGTCAAATATCCAGGGTGTCTGTTCCATCATCATAGCCCCCCGAATCCCCTGAGTCGTCGCTGTAGGAATCGTCACTTTCAGGCTGGGAAATATGTTCACCGGCTTCCTGGTGATGTTGGTGATGTGGCTCTTCCTGGTAGTAGTTGTTGTTGATGATGGTCTCATTTATACCGCCACCCCAGCCGCCGCCACCGCCGAGAAAGCCGCCC
>RGPS01000076.1 GCA_010084195.1 Terriglobia bacterium | reverse complement strand
AGAAAAACCTGTCCTTGCTGGTGGAGACCATGGCGCGGCTGGAGGGTGAGAATTACTGGCTCACGATTGCGGGCGAGGGGCAATGCAAGGGCGAGTTGCAGACGCAATTTGCGAGGCACGGCGTTCGGCATGTGACCTTCCTGGGTCATGTGGGGGACAAGGAAACGCTGGCGGAATACTACGCCAATGCTGATGTTTTTATCCATCCAAATCCAAGGGAACCTTTCGGAATCGCACCGCTGGAAGCTATGGCGAGCGGGCTTCCGATGGTGGCTCCGAATTCGGGCGGAGTAACAGAGTACGCCAACGGTTCGAATGCCTGGCTGGTTGCTGCGCATGGCGAGGCTTTCGCAGACGCCGTCCGATCGATTCGCGGCAACCCGACCGAGACGGGAAAACGGATGTTGGCAGCCCGCCAAACTGCCGAGAGGTTCCGGTGGCAGGCCGCCGCTTCGCGTTACCTCGACCTTTACCGCGAAATCCATGAGATCACAACAGGGCAGCGGGACGCGAAGAAAACGACCGCCGTGTGGTCAACAACCGGCAACGCGTTTGGACGTGAAACAAAATCCAACAAGATTGTTGCATCCCTGTAAGAATCGACCGCTATTCTCAGGCTAGTCAACATGAAAACCTCAGGCGTTCACTTCCTTTGGCAGAACCATGCCACTGCCGGGTTCAGGACCGGCGTGTCCCTGCATAGCCATACGCTGCTGTCGCGGGAGTCGCTGGACTTCATTCAGCGAACGACGAAGGGAGTACCCTGGTTGTCGGGTGCCATTCGAAGGCAGGAGAACCGCTACCGCCGACTTAAGGGCCAGGAACTGGATCTGCGGCGCGGATGGTGGACTCCACCTCTGTCACCCCGGCAGGCGTGGGATCTGGAGGCCGGGCAGATTGAGACGAAACTGCAACTGCACGCTTTGGTTTCGCTTTCCGACCACGACGACATTGAAGCCGGAATGCAATTGCGGGTATTAAGCGACGGGCAGGATGTGCCGGTTTCGGTGGAGTGGACCATTCCTTTTGGCAGGACATTCTTTCATATCGGAGTCCACAATCTGCCTGTTGAGAATGCGGCACAGGTGATGCGGGAAATGAAGGAGACCACCGCCAGGCCGACGCCTGAGCGAATCGAGGCGTTACTCGATTGGGTCTCCGGAAATGCAGGGACTCTGGTGGTCTTTAATCATCCGGCCTGGGACGAAAGCCATGTGGGGCCGCACCTTCATCGCGAACATGTGGAGGGCTTCCTGGCTCAGTACGGGCGGTTTCTCCATGCCGTGGAACTGAACGGACTGCGCCCGTGGAAGGAAAATCGGGTAGCGGCAGCCATTGGGGCCGCTGCGGGCTTGCCGCTGGTTTCAGGGGGCGACCGCCATGGCCGGGAACCCAACGCAAACCTGAATCTGACGAAAGCAGCGACGTTCAGCGAGTTCGCTGAGGAGATCCGCCGGGGGCACAGCGAGATGCTGTTCATGCCTCATTACCAGGAGTCCCTGAAGATGCGGATTCTGGAAGGCATGCACGACATTCTGCAGGATGATCCGGGCCACGCGATGGGCTGGACTCGTTGGCATGACCGCGTGTTTTATCAAACGGATAACGGTGACGTGAAGTCGCTGGCGCAGTTGTGGGGAGGAAAGTTCCCTTCAGTGGTGAATCAGTTCCTGGGATTGATGAATTTGGTCAAGTCGAGAAGGGTCCGTTCCGCCCTGCGAATGGCGCTGAGTGAGAGCACAGATTTTGTGCTGTAGCTCAGGCGTCTTAAGGGTCGAGCGCGTCTTGCGGGTCGATTTGCAGAGACGCTTTGAGAGGCAGGAACTCGAGGTCGAATATTGAGATACGGCCGAGAAGTTTGTAGGGCACGTAGCCGAGTTCGTCGAGGCAGCGCTTCTCAAACGAAACAGCTTCTACGTACTGGCTTTGGCCCGCGTCGGTTGAGACTAATGCCTTCATCGTGAAGGGGATGCCGTAGCGGTACATGAGGCGCGCCGCGTTGCGCATGTTGGTAGTGGTGTGGCGGGCGTGGGGATCGACGATCACGGCGGAGGCGGGAATCCCGAGGCGCTTGACCAGATCCTTCTTCATTTCGATAGCTTCAGCGTAAGGTGTGCGATCCGGGTGGACGAAGCCGCCCGAGACGATGATGAACGGCGCTTTGCCGTCGCGATAGCGTTTGGCAGCGATTTCATCGCGCAGCTTCCCGAACGAGGAGAGCGCCAGGCCAGGGCGATCTCCACCGGCGCCGGGAACCACGATGGCAGAGTAAAGGTACTTTGACCAGTCAGTGGCCTTGATGGCCTTTACCGCGGCCGCATTTTCGCCGTCCTCCATGGGTTCGAAGCGTTCGGCTTCGTCCCGATGATTGATGTTCAGCAGTTCGAGACCAAAGCGCAGGGACGGCGCGTAGAAGGAGTTGAGACTGGCCCGGTCGTCTCCGATGACGCTTACGATGGTCTGCACGAGGCGATGCCAAGTGGCGGCCTTTGGATCGTAGAGCATGGCATCAATGGCGGGGTAGCGCGGCGGGATGCCGAGGGCGTAGACGTCAATCAGGCGATTGAGGCCGGCAGCACAGTCGGCCCACGCCTTCGTGAGCAGGGCTTCTCCCCCCTGTTCGTTGTAACGAACGTAGGTTTCGCTTTTCGCAAGAGGGCCGTCGACGAGGGCTTTGAGTTCTGTTGAGGTGCGATAGAGCGCTGCTAACGCAGTGGAGATTTCAGTGGTCTGCTCGGGGGTGAACCTCAGAGCTTTCGAGTAACAGGGGACATCAAGTTCGCAGGTTCCTGTTGCGCTGTCGAGCGCCTGCAGCCGGGCGTTTTGGATCTTACTGAGAGTGGGGTCTGTCCGAATCGCGGCTGCGCCATCCAGGAGCGTCAGCAGATAGAAGTTCTTGTCCTGCAGGGGCTGCCCCGCGGCCGCTGTGAAAGCGACCGCGAGCAGGATGAGGGAGAGCCGGAGGAAGGTCATCGCTTTAAGGCAGGTGCCGGTGGAGCGGTACCGGTTTCAGGGTTGTAACCGGGGGCTGTCCGAAGAATCGGATTCGAGCCAGGCTGCATCGGCTTTCCACTTTCAACCCACGCAGTCCAGGTGAGGTCACGAAGAAGAGCCGCGGCCTTCGCGAGCTGGCCTTTGGCAAGGCGGGCGGCAGGTTCATTGGCCTTGTCCGCAAAGGCTCCGGCTTTGTCGAGTTGATAGACCTCCTCGACGTGGGTGGCGGCGTCGTCCAGATGCGCAACGATGGCGGCGAAGGGGTCGTCGAGGATCCTGGCCTTTTCCATAAGGGGTGAGAGGTCTGTGTCGGAGAGCTGGATCAGTTCGACGAAGGATGATTCAAAGCGGCCATGGATCCGTGGATCAGTGGTGTATTGCTTCGGATTGGGGCCGAGCCAGCCATCGTGATGAATGGTGTCGTGGAGAGGCTGTGCGCCATCGGCGGTGTAGTGCCCGAGCCAGCCCATGTAGAAGGCGATGTCCTGCGCAAGGTACTTTGCTTCCTGTTTCGCTTCAGGAGCATCACTCGCAATGAGGCGGCGATAGAGACGCATGGAGGATTTCATGCGGTCGTAGTTTTCGATGGCGGCGTAAGGCATGGTGCCGGTCCAGCGAACGTTGGTGAGCGCCGCGCGATCCGCATCCTTGTCCTTGATCCTGAGGTACTCATCATAGAGCCGCAGCACGAACTCATAGCGGTTGCGCGGGATGACGGTCATGAAGGAGAACTGCTCTTTGAACCAGCCGTGATTGGGGTCTTCGAAGATCTTCGAGTAGGGCTCTGAACCACCGCGCCAGGAGTCGGGAACAGGGCCGGTTTTGGCGATCCAGTCTTCGTACTCGGCCAGGAAGGCAGGGCCACCTTGCGGGAGGCCCTTTACCGCGGCGCGGTTCGCGGTCTGGTGTCCGCGGGGACCCCAGGCACCGACAGTAAGTACGGTGAGTGCGATGACGATGAGGGAATGCGGTCTCATGTTTTTTCCTTAGAAGAGGAACTTGAAGCCGAATTGTACGTTACGTGCGCTGCGAGCGCTGGTAATGCGTCCGAAATCGACGGCAGTGGCGGTGTTGACAACCGCACCGGTACAACCGCTGGCGGTGCTGCAGGTGGCATTGGTATGGTTGAGCGCGTTTTCAGCTTCGAGGAGGCCAACCACGCGGTACTTTTCGCGAATCACAAACGTGCGCTGAACGCGAGCATCAATCTGGGTCAGATCGGGACCTCGGCGGTCATTGCGGGTGCGGTAAAGGGGGCGGTCGTTGCTGATGCCGTCGTTATTGAGGTCCACACCGGAGGTTGCATTGACGGGATAGCCACTGTTGAGAAAGATCATGGACGAAACCTCGAAGCCGTTGATCCACTTGAGGCCATTGGCTCGAAAGCGTGGTTCGTAGAGCCACTGGCCAACGAAGTAGTGGCGGAGGTCGTTATCAGAGTTACCCCAGTCGCGACGGAGGTTGGTGGGGTCAGTGATGGCACCACCTTCGCCAATGTTGTTGGCGAAAGCATGAGACCAGGTGTAGGAGGCCTGGAAGAGGAGACCCGCGCTCATGCGCTTCTGCAGGGAGAGGAACATGGCGTTGTAGTTGGTGTTGGCACCGGACTGGATCAGGTTGATCTGGGCGAAGGACTGGTTGGGGCGGAGCGCTGCTCCCCCGAAGACCGGACGGCCATCGGCGAGGAAGCTGACCGGGTTGCCGAGGTTGATGTTCTGGGAGTAGAGGCCGTGGCGCTGGGCGGCGTAGCTATAGCCGAGCGTCAGATTCAGGTTGCGCAGGATTTCGCGTTGGACCTGAAGATTGGCCTGAATCTGGTACGTGTTCCTGTAGCCGGGTGCGAAGGCGGTGATATTGGGCTTCACGACAAAGGCCGCGTCGGTAATTGTGGGGACGGCGGGGAAGACGGGCGCTTTGGGGTCTGTTCCGGCGATCTGGTAGCTGAGGAAGCGACGACCGTTGACCTGTGCGGCGTTGTAGAAAATGGAGAGCGCCGGGACATCGTAGAAGGTACCGAAGGCTCCGCGCACCACGGTTTTGGAATCGCGGGTCGCGAGCCAGTTGAAAGATATACGCGGTGCGAAGTTGGTGGGGTCTCCGTCGATTTTGCGGGAGAGTTCAAAGGGCGCCTGCTGGTCAAGAGCGGGAAACAGGATGCGCTCGTAGCGGACTCCGAGATTGATGGTGAAGCGGGGTGTGAGGCGGAATTCGTTCTGCAGGAACAGATTCACGAAGTTGAAACCAATGGCGAGCGACGGGTCGCCTCCATCTTCGGCGAAGGTTGAGTACGTATAGGGCTTGCCCGTTGCGGGGTCGTTGAGGCCGTTCGTGGTGTTGAGGTATTGGTTCAGGGCGCTGACGGCTGCGCGGCCATTGGAAGCGGAGAGGCCTCCGAAGGTGTATGCGACGTTACGGGCGCGGAAGATGTCGAAGGTGGTGCGCTGGTAGTCGATACCTGCTTTCCAGGTGCTGCGGCCGTGAGTGAAGGTGATGTTGTCGACGATCTGGTGGGAGATTTCGGTGGTCTCGGTTTTGGCCAGGGGGTTAAACCCGATGTTGGCAACGCCGGTGATGTTGACGGCTGCGGTGTAAGGGTTCGCCTTGCCGACGGGCGAGTTGGCCTGGGTCCGCTGGATGGCACCATAGCGAACTTCGTTCAGAAGCGACGGTGTGAAGACCGTGGCCAGCTGCACGCCGCCCCCGTTCATGTGGTCATCGAAATTGTTGCCGCGATTGGGAATGGTCAGGCCGCTCGCGTTGTTCGGCTGGAAGTTGGTGAAACGGGCATAGCGGATATAGCCGCTGTTCTTGTCGTTGAGGCGGAAATTGCCCTTGCCAACAAAGGTGTCGTAGATCTCGCCGAAGGGTGCGGTTCCCTGCTGGTCGGCCGGAAGATTGAGAGCAGCGGCGTTAGACGCAAGTACCGTGAGGGCGTTGGGCCGGGTGTAGGGGTTGTGTTCGTACTGGGCGAAGAAGAAGAGGCGATCTTTCTTGATCGGCCCCCCGAAGGTGACGGCCTCATCCCACCAGGTCCCGGGAGGATTGACGGCGGCAAGCGAAGGCCGGGCGAGCCAGGCGTGGGGACGGTAAAGGAACAGTTCAGAGCCGTGGTAGGTGTTGGTGCCGGATTTCAGGATGACATTGACCTGGCCACCGGCGGCGCGGCCAAATTCAGCTGAGTAGCCACTCGAGAGAACCTGGACTTCCTCCACAGCTTCGGGCGTGGTGATGACCATGCGGATCTGCCGGGAGCCTCCGCGTTGAGTGTTGTCGAGACCATCGAGATTCCAACTGGAACGCTGATTGCCGCCGAAAGCGAACTGCGTAGTGCCGAAGGTGGAACTGGCAAGGCCCTGGACGCCGGGAGCGAGGAGTTGAAAGTTGTAGACGTTGCGGGAGACGATCGGGAGATCCTGAATCTCTTTGGCCGAGATCACACCGCCAATGGCCGAAGACCCCGTATCGGCGAGTGAGATGGATGCGTCGGCAGTTACTTCGACTGTATCGGCACGGGAGCCAACCTGCATGTTGATGTCAACCCGGATCTTCTGTCCGGCAGTCAACGGGATTTCAGGTTGCGTGAACGATTTGAAACCTTCCGCGTCCGCCGTGAGCTTATAGGTTCCGACCTGGATGAGCGGAAAGCGGAAGTAGCCTTCAGCGTTTGCTTTGGTTTCAGTCAGAACATTGGTGGCCAGGTTGCGGACGGAGACTTTGGCGCCGGAGACAGCACCGGCGGTGGCGTCGCGGACATACCCTTCGACGGCGGCGTCAATGGCGTTGGTTTGCGCCGGAGCGATGGCAACTGTCGCTGTCAGGATCAGGAGCGCGGTAAATAGCTTCGATTTGATGAATGCGGACATAGGCGGATGTTTCCCTCTTGAGGCTTTGAGCGTAGCCCCGGAGGGGAGAGGAGCGGGAGTAAGTTTGGGGAGTTGCGGCGGAGTGCCATGGCTGTTTGAGCTGACAGGTCAACGAGTTGAGACGAGCGGAAGATTGAGCTTGCGAGAGAGGTAAAACGAGGGTAAAATCTAACTTAAACTATTGAAAATAATATACTTACATTACAATCTCGTGACAGCCTGAAATGAGTATTACAGCAGAGTTTCGAACGCATGTTGTGGACACCCAACCCCTGGGGGGCTGCTCGCCGGAGGAGATTCTGGCAAGTGTGGAACGCATCGTCACGAGCGACGGCTTTACGGGGTCCGCTCAGCTGGTTCGCTTTCTGCGGTATGTGGTGGAGAGTTGTCTTGGGGGCCAGGCAGGACTCCTGAAGGAAAGCTCAATAGGTGTGGCTGTATTTAACCGGGGGGGCGGGTACGATCCGAAGACCGACCCGATTGTGCGGGTGGAGGCCCGGCGATTGCGGGCGCGACTGGCGGCCTACTACGAGACGGCGGGGGCGACGGACAACATCCGGATATCACTGCCGAAAGGCGGGTATGCACCGGCATTCGGGCGACTACAGTATGTGTCGCCCGAAGCGGAGGCCGCCGGACTCAACAGGGGCGGGTACATATGGACTGCTGCCGTCGTGTTCGCCATCATCGTGGCGGCTGTGGGGGCAGCTTACTACCGGGTGAAGGCACCAGAGCGACTGGCGGCACAGTTCTGGCAATCGCTACTGGGTGGCGAGAAGCCGGTGTTGATTGTGGCGGCGGACAGCGGCCTTGTGATGTACCAGGATCTGACGCACCAGGGTATTGGGCTCTCCGAATACCTGACGGGAGAGTACCGAACCCAGGCTGCGGGGAGCGGCAGTCCTGTTACGGCGCTGGCGGGGCGAAGGTATACGTCGATTGCCGATCTTGAGTTCGCTTCCCGCCTTTCGGGGCGACCGGAGGCAGCAAGGCGAGGCGTTCGGACAAGATACGCGCGGGATGTGCGGATGGACGACCTGAAGGGCGGGAGCGTGATCCTGCTCGGGGCGAGGCACAGCAATCCATGGGTAGAGCTGTTTGAGAAGGACGCGACGCTGCGGTTGGCCCATGATGAAGCTTCGAGAGTCTTCAGGGTGGTGAACCGTTCGCCGCAGGGTGCTGAAGCGGCGGAGATTGTGGTGTCTCCGGAGGAGTTGAAAAAAGAGATTTACGGGATCATCACGTACCACGCAAACCGGGAAGGTTCAGGAAAGGTTCTGGTAGTAGCCGGAACTTCCGTGACCGGAACCGAGGCAGCCGCCAACTTACTGCTGGACCCGGAAAGGCTTCAGCCGTGGCTGGAAAAGGCCTCCCTGGACGGAGAGCTTCGAGGCTTCGACCTGTTGGTGAGGGACCGCAATCTTGCCGGGGGCGCGCCGCAGGCAGAAGTGGTTGCGTTCCACGTGGAACGGTTGCGTTGAAAGAAACGCTTTCTAAACAATGCTGTCATCGGGCTGAAGCGGAACGGCCATAGAGTGAATGTGTGGTGTTCTCTGAACTTCCTTCCAATCGCTTGCCGGCTGCGTTTGCCAGTGCGGTGAATCGGTTCCTGAAACTGGATGAACTGGAGCAGTTCTACGAGAGGTCGCGGTCAGAGAAACCCCTGGCTGGTGAGATGTTGCGGGAGTTGGGCGTTCGCGTCCAGGTTTCTGAAAGAGACATCGCCCGAATTCCGAAGAAGGGCGCCGTCATTGCGGTGTCGAATCACCCGTTTGGCTTGCTGGATGGCGTGATTCTGACGGATCTGCTGACGAAGATCCGCAGTGACGTGCGTATCCTGACGAATGGAATGTTGGGCCAGGTGGCGGAATTGGCGAGGATCTGCATCTTCGTGGATCCGTTTGATCGGCCGGAGAACAAGACCGCGAACGGGCGGGCGCTGCGTGCAGCCCTTACGCATGTCAAAAAGGGCGGCATGTTGCTGATCTTCCCGGCCGGCGAAGTGTCGCATTTCGACCCGAAGGGTGGAGCAATCCGCGATCCGGAGTGGCGGGAGACGGCGGCTCGCCTGGTGCGCATGACACGTGCCAGAGTCGTGCCGATTTTTGTGCGCGGCTCAAACAGCCTGCCGTTTCAGATGTTGGGCATGGTCCATCCGAGATTGCGCACGGCGGCCCTGGCAGGGGAGTTTTTGAACAAGCGAGGCCAGTCCGTGGAAGTACGGATTGGCAGCGTGATTGAACCGGCTCGGGTGGAGGCGTTTGCAACCGACGCGGAGGCGATCGGTTACCTGCGGCGGCGGTCGGAGTGGCTGTCGCGGCGGGGCGAACGAGAGCAGGCAGGCCCGGCGCGGTCCACGGAGGTGGCTGCGCCGGAGAGCGCGGAAGATCTGGCGCTGGAGGTCGCGCAGTTGCCTTCGTTGTGCCGCATGGCCAATGTGGGAAACCTGGAGGTTTACGCCGCCGAGGCGCAGCAAATACCGGGTATTTTGCGGGAGATCGGGCGACTGCGCGAGGTTACCTTCCGGGACGTTGGTGAAGGCACGGGACGAGCCAGAGATCTGGACAGTTTTGACGCTTACTACCTGCATATTTTCGTCTGGCACAGGGAGCGTCAGGAAGTGGTCGGCGCTTACAGGGTGGGCGATGTGCCCCGCATTCTGGTTCGGTATGGGCTGGAGGGTCTGTACACGAATACTCAGTTCCGATTTGATTCCGGCTTCTTCCGGCGACTGGGACCGGCGCTGGAACTGGGACGTTCCTTCGTTCGCGCAGAGTACCAGAAGCAGTTCATGCCGCTCGCACTCCTCTGGCGAGGGATTTGCTGTTGGGTTGCGCGACGACCGGAGTACTCCACGCTGATTGGCGCGGTCAGCGTCAGCGGACAGTATTCCCGTTCGTCCAGAGAGCTGATCGCGGCCTGGTTTGAAGGTGGTCGCAGCACAGGCGAGACGGGCATCGTGAAGCCGAGGCGACCTCTGCGCGGTCGATGGACCCGAGGTGCGATGCCTGCAGGGATAGAAGAACTCTCCGAGTGGGTTTCCGATGTGGAGACAGACGGCAAAGGCCTGCCCATCCTCGTAAAGCAGTATGCGAAGCTGGGCGGTCGGATTCTGGCCTTCAGTGTGGACCCTGATTTTGGCAACACGCTTGATGGCTTCGTGATGCTGGATCTGAGACAGGCTCCCGCCGAATCGCTGGTACGACACATGGGCAAAGATGGTGCAGCGACGTTCTTCGCCTGGCACCGTATAGCGGCACAGACAGCAGCCTGAATTTCCGGACTATCGAAAGCGTCTCCACGTCCTTAACAGGAAGAACAAAGGTGCTGAAAGCCTGCCGCCGAAAGGCGGTGGGTTGGAGCCCGGCGGACGGAGCTAAGGGGCGACTCGTCAGTGGGCCAATTGGCTCGTGATTCAATAGTTGTAGATGCAACTGAGTTGCAAATGGACGGCGATATTCCCCCTGCTGATTGTGGCGGCGGGTGTGACCGTTGCCTGTAACCAAACACAGGCCGCGAACTCGGGCAACATTCTCAGGGCGTCTCCGATGGGAATCGATCCAATTCCCTTGCAGTGGGGTAAGGCCGGCGTAGTGGCAAAGGTCGAGCTGGGGCGAAACTTGTTCTTCGATGCCCGGCTCTCAGTGGACGGCACAGTTTCCTGCGCCACCTGCCATGATCCGCTTTCAGCCTTCTCCCTGTCCGAGCGATTTGCAACCGGAGTTCGCGGACAGGTCGGACATCGGAAGCCGCCCACCATCATCAACGCAGGCTACAGTCGGGCGCAGTTTTGGGATGCCCGGGTGGCCACACTGGAAGAGCAGGCTGCAGGACCTTTGATGAATCCTGCCGAAATGGGTATGTCTCCGGCTTCGGTGGTCTCAATACTGACAGGAATCCCGGGCTACCGGCCACTCTTCGAGAAGGCGTTCGGGGATCCGGGTGTAAGTCTGGCTCGCGTGACGGAGGCCATCGCAACGTTTGAGCGAACGGTTGTCTCGGGTAACTCTGCCTATGACCGGTTCCTTGCCGGAGACCGGGGCGCGTTAAGTCCTGAGCAGAGTCGCGGTATTGCCGTCTTCCGCGAAGGCAGATGCAATGCCTGCCATGAAGGGAAGGCCTTCTCGAATGGAGCGCTGGCGAATCTTGGCGTCGGAACAGACAAGCCGGGAGCGGACCCTGGACGCTTCGGGATTACCCACGAAGAGCAGGACTGGGGGCGATTCAAGACTCCGGGGCTTCGTGATGTGGCGCTACGTGCACCGTACATGCACGACGGCAGTTTGAAGACGCTGGAAGAAGTGGTGGAGTTCTACGACAGGGGTGGAATTGCGAACCGGAATCTGGACAATCGCATCCGCCCCTTGCACCTGACGGCGGCGAAGAAGGCGGACCTGGTGGCGTTTCTGCGGGCCTTAAATGGTGAAGGCTGGCAGGATGCCACGGCTCCCGAGAGGTTGCCGCAATGAGAACTTTGGCGGATTTGCGGCAGGGAGAGTCGGCGCGTCTGGTTCGGCTAATGGTGGGTGACGATGAGGCGAATTCGGTGATGGAAGCCGGTTTCATTCCCGGTACCGTAGTCAAGATGCTGCATTCGGCACCTGGTGGAGGGCCGCGTATCTATCGTGTCGATGGTGCGGAAATTGCGATCCGGGTGGAGTTGGCGGCGGCTTTTCTGGTGGAGGATACAGCTTGAGCAGTTCGAAGCTGGTGCAGATTACGCCTGCACCCAGGAAGAAGCTGATCGCGCTCGTGGGGCCTCCCAACTGTGGCAAGTCAACGCTGTTTAATCGGCTTACGGGGCTTCGGCAGAAGGTCGGGAATTATCCAGGCGTCACGGTGGAGCAGAAACTGGGCCGGATGCAGGTTCCGGGTGGTGCCACTGAGCTGGTGGACCTGCCTGGAGTGACGAGTTTGGCTGGCCGTTCGGATGACGAACGCGTCACGGTGGATGTTCTGCACGGCAAAATGGCGGGAATGCAGAGGCCGGATGGCGTGCTGCTGGTACTGGATGCCACTGCGATTGACCGGCATTTGTCATTGGCGGCACCGGTGCTGGCGCTGGGACTTCCAACGCTGGTGGTTTTGAATGTTGCCGATGAGTTAGAGAAGCGGGGCGGATCCCTGGACCCGAAAGCTCTGGCGGCGAAACTGGGCGTGCCGGTTCAACTGGTGAGTGCGAAGCTCGGTCAGGGTCTGGATCAGGTGCGAAGTTTCGTGGCGCATTTGCCCGAGGCCGCACAGAATCTGGAATTGCCGAAGCTGCATGATGTGCCGCATCGGCGACGGTGGGCGCTACAGACCGCCGATATTGCCGGGTTTCGGAGGCCGACTGCGTCTATTTGGACCCCTCGGCTGGATTGGCTGGCGTTGCATCCTTTCCTGGGACCCGCGTTGTTCATCCTGTTGTTGACGATCGTTTTCCAGAGTATTTCGGTGCTGGCCAAGCCGCTGCAGGAGTACTGCCAGGAGGGAATCGAGATCTCCGCCGGGTGGGTGGGGTCAATGCTGCCCGAGTCACTGTTTCGGTCTCTGCTGACGGAAGGCATATGGCCGGGGGTTGGCGCGGTTTTGGCGTTTCTGCCTCAGATTCTGATTCTGTTCCTGTTTATTGGGATCCTGGAAGATTCGGGGTACATGACGCGTGCTGCGGTGATTGCGGATCGGACGATGTCACGGTTTGGGCTGCAGGGGAAGGCCTTTATTCCCCTGCTCTCGGCCTACGCCTGTGCCATTCCGGCGATTATGGCGACAAGGACCATTGAGGATAAGCGGGATCGTTTGGCGACAATTCTGATCGCTCCCTTTATGACGTGCTCAGCGCGACTGCCGGTCTACACGATGATTATCGCGGCCTTCATCCCCGAGCGACACCTGTTAGGACCATTTTTGGGTACGCGGGCCGTGGCGATGCTGGGCCTCTATTTGCTCGGATTTTTGGGCGCACTCGGTACGGCGTGGCTGCTGAAGTCGAGTGTTCTGCGGTCCGCTCCAGCGAGCTTTCTGATGGAGATGCCGCCCTATCGCTGGCCCGCAGCGCGGGGTCTGGCTTTCCGCCTGCTGGATCGGGCGAAAGCGTTCGTCTACCGGGCCGGAACCACGATTCTGGTAGTGACGATCGTACTGTGGCTCCTGGCCAATATGCCGATGCACGACGGGGTTCTGTCGCCGATCGAAACGAGCTACGCCGGGATGCTGGGCAAGACGCTGGAGCCGATCCTGCAGCCGCTGGGGTTCAACTGGAAAATTGGCGTGGGCCTGATTACGTCATTAGCGGCTCGCGAGGTTATTGTGGGAACGCTGGGGACGCTTTACGGTGTGGAAGGCGTGGCCCATGCCGGTGGCGGGCTTGCAGCAGCCCTGCAACGCGACCTGACGGCCGGCGGGGCTGCCGCGCTGGTGGTTTTCTTCGCCTTTGCCATGCAGTGCTTCTCCACACTCGCCATTGTGAGACGGGAAACTGGTGGCTGGAAGTGGCCCGCGATTCAGTTCGGCTATATGACGCTGGTGGCTTACAGCGCGGCTTGGGCTACGAACCACGTGGTGAATGCCCTGTTTGGGTAAAGATGTCGCGTAAACTGGTAGTTGACGGGCCTGAGCACTGAGCAGTCCCGTCTGCCTGTAGCGATGCGATGCCGGCCTCAAGCTCAGCGTGTCACAGGGTTGCAGGTGGAGGGTAGATGGACAAGAGATTAGCCAAGAGACACAAGCGGCAGGTAGCGCGCAAACGGGAACAGATTAAGGTTTCCGAACCGGACGTGCGCACGCCGGAACAGATTCAGGCAGATCGTGACGCGAGCCGGGCGACGATGGATCGCGCAGCAACCAGCAGCGCCCCGGGTGCGACACCAGGTTCCCGCAGTAATCGGCCGCCTGCCAGTGGCAGCGCCGCAAAGACCTCAATATAAGTCCTTCACGGACCCGGTGTCTGGGCTGGCAGGTTCACAGAATGCCGGCCCAGGCCTGTGCGGGTCGTGTTGCCTGCCATACTCGCGGTATGAAGACTTTTCTGGTAATTGCAGTTTGTGGTTTGGGATTTATGCAAACCTGCCTGGCTGCTGACAAGATCGAGTACCGGTTGCTTGCGACCTCAAAGACTTCCACGATGGAAAAGGAGTTGAATGAGGCTGGCGAGGCTGGCTATTCAATGGTCAGCGTGATGGGCGGCGAGACAGCTTTCGGTGGCAAGGAAGTTGTGGTTGTGATGGGCAGGAAAGCGAGTGACCCGGTGTCACGGCGTCACTTCAAGTTGCTGGCCACGTCGAAGACCTCCACCCTCGAAAAGGAACTGCGCGCTGCCGGGGCCGAGAGCTTCGAGTATCGGGGTGAAACGGTTTTTGAGTCAGCGTTCGGCGGGAAAGAAGTCAGTGTGATTCTGGAGCAATCTTCCGGGGGATCTCAGAAGAAGATCGACTACCGGGTTCTGTCCACTTCAAAGACATCTACACTGCAGAAAGAACTACAGGCGGCGGGCGCAGAGGGCTATGAATGCCTGGGCATGATGGTCGGTAAGACGGCGATGGGCGGGGCTGAGACGATCAGTATTCTTCGAAAGTACCTGGACTGATGCCTGGTCGTGGGGCGGGCCTTGTCCTGGCCATGGTTCTCTGGGTCGGAGCCCACCAGGCCCCGGCGCAGACAGCGACGAGTAGTACCGCTGGCGGCTATCTTCTCTGGAGTGAAAAAGAAGCCAGGACCACTGCGCTTGCGATGCGCGTCTCGGGCCGCGTGGGCAAGCGCGTGGACTTTCGGGGCCTCCATACCGACAGAAGCATTAGCTATAAGCTGCGGGCGACGTGGATGACTCCCGACGTGATTCGCGCATCGAGTCGCCTGGAACAATTGGCGCGGCAATTGAGTCCAGCGGAGACGTCGAGACTTGTGCAGGATGCGGAGTCGGCGGGCGATACGGTGGTGATGGTGGAGTTGGATCCCGATGAAGGGTCCGGAATCATCCCGAGTGAGTGGATGGCCCAATTGGGACCGAGTCCGGAGCGAGCGGTTCGGGGAGAGAAGCGGCCGAACCTGGATTCAGTCAAAGCGCTGGCAGGGGCCTCGCGAAGAGACTATAACTACGACGTCTTCTGGTTTGTCTTTCCGCTACAGCAAGAGAGTGGTGCACCCCTGTTCCGTGCACCCCTGTTCCGTGCAGAAGACAACGAGGCTGTGCTGACCATTCGTGTGAATGGGATGCAGGGCTCCGTGAAGTGGGGGATTCCGGAGAGTGTCCGGCAGCTTCAGGCGTTGAGGTCGAGCAGATAGAGCTGGCGACCGTTGTTGTGCGCCGAGTCAATGCAGATTTTCTTGCCGTCCGGACTGGAGCGGGGATGAAGGTCGCAGCGATACTCTCCGCGATAGGGCGGTTCGGAAGAGAAGGCCCCCAGTTCGGTACGCTTGCCTGAGGCGATTTCGTAGAGGTAGAGCTGCTGTTTGTTGTCCTTCTGCGGATAGGAGTCGTTGAGAATCCATTTGTTGCCGGGCAGGTAGGTGCAATGGCCGTTGACTGTCATCACGTCTTTGCCGACCACTTCAACCTTGTCCGTGCGGTCTTCGTAGAGGTAGAACTTCTCTCCATGGGAGGGATGTTTGGCCCATGCGAGCACGTGGGTCGGATCGCGCCAGATGAAGTGCGAGGTACCTCCGTAGGGGTCGAGGACGTGAAGATCCTTGCCGTCGACAGTGGCGGTGAACATACGCGTTCCAAAACCGGGACCCTGCTTTGGTCCCCGCCAACGGTGCAGGAAGATGAAGCGCGAGCCATCGGGCGAGAAGAGCAGGTGATTGAACCAGTGTTTTGCGGTTGGCTCCCAGGGTGAGTGGAGATTGGGAATGGCTGCGGCCTGGGCAAACGAGATCAGAAGTTCCCGTTTGCCGGTCTGCATGTTCATGCGCCAGAGGCCGGCGTCTTCGGGGGCCAGGTTGTTCTCGTTGGGGTCGGGAATGCCCGCGTATCCGTAGCCAGGACGGGTTCTATTGAGGCGACGAAAGTCGGGATAGATGGCCCATTTGCCGTCCGGGCTGATGTTGTAAACGGGGGCCGGCAGCGTGCGAGTTCGACGGGTACGGACGTTCATCACATGTGCGACGAACTGGTTATCGACGCGGTCGTTCCAGACGATTTCCTGATCCCTGGAATTTCTGGCACCGGGGACCCACTGCAGCATACAACCCTGCTGCCAGTTCCAGGCGCGGCTTTGTCCGAGCTCGATCCAGTGGTCCTTGTCGTGCGTGTCCACCATGCCAATTTGGATTACGTCATCAGCAACGGGACTGCGATGCTCGAAATCGACCTGGTTGCTGAGAACGAAGCGGCTGGTTTGGTCGAACTGGAACTTGTCGTAGTAGCCGAACCAATGGTATTTGGGCCCGCCAGTGATCGCTCGGACGGGCGCGTCGGCTGCTTTCGCCAGAGCGAGAGGGAGGGTCGCGAGAAATTGGCGTCTGTTCATGGAGTTACTGTGCGTGGCCCATTGCCCAGCCGACGACGGCTGCTCCGGCGGCCAGACGGTAGATGGCGAAGGGGACGAAACCTCGGGTCCGAACCCAGTTCAGGAGCCAGGCCACCGTTGCGTAGGCAACCACGAAGGACACCGCGAAGCCGATGGCCAGCAGGATCCAGCCATGTCCGTCGATGGCCGCGGTAGTGTTGCCTGGCTTGAGGAACTTGAGCAGATCATAGCCTGTGGCAGCCGCCATGGTGGGGATGGAAAGGAGAAACGAGAACTCGAGGGCGGCGGATCGCGTGAAGCCTGTCAGTTGGCCAGCAACGATGGTGGCCATAGAGCGGGAAGTTCCGGGGAAGATGGGCGCCAGACTTTGGCAGAGGCCCACCATCACCGCCTGAGTAACGGTCGTGTCTTCCACATCCTTTGTTCGGCCGGAATGGCCATATAGGGCATCCACTATCCACATCACTACGCCGCCAATAGCCAGTGCATAGCCCATCAGGGTTAGGTTTTCAAGATTCTTGCCGATCATCTTCTTGAGAAGAAGGGAGGGGACGGCTGTGCAGATGAACGCTACCAGCGTCAGAGTTAGTGGATGTGTGAAGAGGGTACGGGTTCCATTCTTGCCAGTTGGAAAGGTCTCGAAGAAACTTCGGATTCGGCCTATGAAAAGAATAGGGAGGCAGAGGATGGGACCCAGCTGGATGACGATGGTGAACATCTTCCAGAAGCCATCGTCGAGGCTGACACCCAACAAGGCCTCGGCTATGCGGAGATGTGCTGTGGAACTGACAGGCAGGAACTCGGTAAGGCCCTCGACGATGCCGAGGATCACGGAAAGAATATAGTCGTTCAAATGGGAATGGTAGCTTATTCCCAGTGGCAATTGACGCACTTGGGAGATTGATTGATGTCGGCGGCCGAGTGCTGCACGTCCAGGAGTCCGGATCAGGAAGTCCGGTGGTAGTGTTTGAGGCGGGGATCGCCGCCAGTTCGCTGAGCTGGTCGGTGGTACAGAGTCGCGTGAGCGAGTTCGCGAGGACTATTAGCTATGACCGCGCGGGTTTTGGCTGGAGTTCAGAGGAACCGCGAATTGCCACCGCTTTGGACGCAGCAGGGGACCTGGAGCGGGTTTTGCAGCTGGCTATTGGGCAGACGCCAGTGGTGCTGGTTGGGCATTCATTTGGAGGTCTGATCGCGCGGTTGTACCAACAGACTTTCCCGGAGAGGGTTTCCGGGTTGGTGTTGGTGGATCCCGTCGTCCGGGCTGAGTGGATGAACATGGGCCCGGAGCGAGCGGCGATGCTGGGGCGGGGTGTGATGCTCTCGCGGCGGGGGGCGACCCTGGCGAAGTTGGGTGTCGTCAAGGCGGCATTGAAGCTGCTGACGAGTGGGAATCAGAGGATACCGAAGTTGCTGGCGCGCTTTTCTGCCGGAAATGGGGCGGGCGTGACGGACCGGCTGGTGGGGGAGGTTCGAAAGATGCCTCGGGAACTTTGGCCGGCGATTGCGCAGCACTGGAGTCAGGCGCAGTCGTTCCGGGCAATGGCCAGGAACCTGGAAAGTCTGCCGGCCAGTGTAACGCAACTGGACGAGAACCGCAGCCTGGGGGATTTGCCGATCAGGATCCTCACTGCGGGGAAGAACTCTGGGGGGCGGAGAAACCCTGAGCATGATCGAGATGCGGACTTGTCAAGCCGGGGACAGTGCACGGTGGTTCCGGAAGCGGGGCATTGGGTGCAGCTGGATGCGCCGGAACTGGTGATTGCGGCGATTCGGGAAGTATGTGAGGAATGAGAAAAGGCCCAACGTTTGTGGGGTTGGGCCTGTTGCGGTTTTAGCGGACGACTTCCTGCGCTTCCACACATCTGCACGGGCGGTGCCACCGGGGCTGAGAGGACAAGGGCGGACCGCGCGTCAAGATCGTCACAGGGTCAGCTGGCTGCAAATAAACTCTGATTTTTCCCTATAATGGCATACGGTCTCACTACCTCCAGGGTGGAGCCGGAAGGGGGCGGGGGCTGTCGATGTCGAAGCGAGGCGGGTGGAAGCGAGGCGGGGTGGGTGCGGGTCTGACGCTGGCTATGCTGGCGGTTGCGGTGTGCGAAGTGGCGCAGCTGGCCGGCGAGGCCGGGGCTCCCCTGATCAAGACGTATCCCCTGAAAACCTTGGCGGGGGCGACTCAGACGTGGGCTCTGCTTCGAGACGCCCGCAGTCTGCTCTACGTGGGTTCCGGCAGCCCGGATATTCATCGGTACGACGGGGCAGTGTAGCGCGATATCAGTGGTCCCGGATCCGCTATCCGATGGCCTGCGATGGATGCGAAGGGGACCGTCTGGGTGGGGGCAAACGGAGACTTCGGGTCCCTGGTGCCAGAGGTCAACGGCACCCTGCGGTATCTTTCGCTGCTGGAAAAGATCCTCCCCGAGGACAGCACTTTCACGGCAGCGTACGTCACGCCCACGGCTCAGGGCGTGTTCTTCCGGAGCCTGACCCGCCTGTTTCTGTGGGATGGCAGGAAGCTGCAAGTCTGGCGGCCGAATCGAGGGGTTCAGGGCGTTTCCGAGGGTCACGGCCGCATCTATATGTCGGAACTGGGCGTTGGACTCCAGGAGTTTGTCGGGGGGCGATGGGTCCCGGCACCCGGTGGGGAGGCTCTGGGCGAAGCCGTTATAGTAACGATGCACCCTTGGGATGAGAGTCACAGCCTGATCACTACCCGAAGTAGCCTGCTCTGGCTTTACGACGGCCGGAGTCTACAGCCGTTCCACACGGAGGCGGACGCCTATCTAAAATCGAACGAAGCCTATACGTCGATCCATCTTGCCGACGGCGGCTTTTGCATCACCACCATTCTGGTTGGGGCCGTGATTCTGGAACACGATGGGCGTCTGCGGCGGATTCTCGACAAGAATTCCGGACTCCCGGGCCCGGGAGTCTACGAGGCGTTTGAGGACTCCGACGGAGTGCTTTGGCTGGGCCAGGGAGCGAGCCTTTCGCGCGTGGAACTGAATACACCGATTACCGAGGTGACCCGACATTTCGGTTCAACTCTGGTACGTTTCCAGGGAGGGCTTTACCTGGGTTCTTCAGCCGGGGGGCCGGACTGCATCGTCTGGTACCGGAGGCGAGTACCGGGGTTCCGACGATAAAGAACTGGACGCACCGGTGTCACAGGGCTTCGACCTCATGGTTTTTGGCGATCCCGCGGGTGGGCGTGACCAACTGCTTGGCGCAACCGGGAACGGGTTGATCCGGATAGAAGGCGACAAAGTAACGCCGCTGATGCCCGGCGGTTACAGCTCACTCAACTCCTCGTACATCATGCTGCAGTCCACCAGGGTACCCAACCGACTGTATTACGCGCTGAGCAACAGCGGGGGGCTGCTGGCGTACCGCTGGGACGGCGCGAGGTGGGCGGAAGAAGCGCGGCGGACTCTGATCGCCGGAATCCGGTATCTGGTGGAAGCGGAAGATGGAAGCCTCTGGGCCGGTGGACAGGGCGGGGTAGTACGCATCGACAAGGCCGCGGACAACTTTCAGGGAGCGAAAAACGAGACCTTCGGGGCTGAGAACGGATTGCCGGGCGGGGGCAGCTATGCGCTGAAGCGAGTCGGCGGACAGATCATCGCCACTCCCGCGAACTATGCGGGCATGTTCCGGTGGGACAGCACGGCCCACAAGTTCATCCCGGATGACCGCTTCTTTCTCAAGGCAGATTCCATCTCCGGTGGCAACGTTTGGGAGCAACCCAATGGAGACGTGTGGTCATCGACCAGCACAGGCCGGATCCGGCGCATCGGTGTCTTCCATCGCGGGGGGGACGGCCGGTACACCCTGGACGAGGACTCAGTCCGGGGGCTCTCGGCGTTTGAGGTGACAAAGATTGTGACTGCGGAAGACGGCTCCGTGCTGGTGATCGGTTCCGACGGCGTCATCCGGTATAACCCTCGCGGGGGCGGGCGGACGGAGCCACCGTTTCGTGCGATGGTCCGACTGGTACGACCATTTTCGGGAAAGGCCCTGTTTGGGGGAGATCGCGCTCCGGAGGGGCAGGGTGTGGAAGTGCCGTGGGGGCAGAACTCACTGAATTTTGAGGTGGCCGCGCCCTTGCTGGGAAATGAGGAACAGACGGTCTATCAGTATCTGCTGGAGGGCGCGGAAAAGAACTGGACGGACTGGGGTAAGCAGGCCGGGGCGAGTTACAGGAGTCTGGGGCCAGGTGCCTAGCGGTTCCGGGTGAAGGCGCGCAATCGCGACGGGCGGATCAGTGAAGAGGGCAGCTTCGCCTTCACCGTCCTCGCCCCCTGGTACCGGTCCAACATCGCTTACGGTGTTTATGCCCTGCTGGGCCTGCTGATGGTGGCCGGGGCGCGGCGTGGTGTTATCCGGCACGAACAGAAGAAAGCGCGTCAGCGGACGGAGCAACTGGAGGCGGAGGCCCGGGTGCTGGAAGCCACGGTGGCGGAGCGCACGGACGAGATCGCGGCACAGAAAGACCGGATTCAACTGCTGAGTGATATCGGGCGGGAGATTACAGCGTCACTTGACCTGGACACGACTCTGTTCCGCCTCGATGAACGGGCCAATCAGCTGCTGGATGCCAGTATCTTTGGTGTGGGGCTGTATCGGCCGGAGCGGGGCGTCATCGAGTAGACGCTGGCGGTGGAAAGCGGCTTGCGCTATACCCCGTACACGCGCGATGTGGCCGACAAGAATCAGCTGGCCGTTTGGTGTCTGGAAAAGCGCCGGCCGGTGCTGGTGAACGATATTGAAGCCGAGTATTCGAAGTACATCGGTGCCTATCAACACCCGAGCGGAAAGCTGGAGGATGGCTCACAGTCCCGGCCGCCGGTCTCGATGATCTAGCTGCCGCTGATCGCGCAGGACCGCGTGCTGGGCGTCATGACGGTGCAAAGCTTTCAAAAGAAGGCGTACAGGGAACAGCATGTGGGGCTGCTGCAGAGTCTGGCTGCGTATACGGCGATAGCTCTGGATAACGCCGGGGCTTACGGGCTGGTGAAGGCGCGTGAGACGGAACTGGCGACGATCAACCGGTTCGTTTCACAGCTGGCCGAAAAGCTGGATCTGAACAGCGTGATACAGCTGGTGGGCGACCAGACGCGGGAGCTGTTCCGAGCGCCTATCGCGCATGTGGCACTGCTGGACCGGGCGACCATGATGGTGCACTTTCCGTACTCGTTCGGGGACGAGGTGGAACCGATTCCGTTTGGTAAAGGGATCACGTCGCAGGTGATCCAAAGCCGCCAACCGATCCTGATGAACCACGACGTGGCGGGAAATACGGCGAGGATGGGCGTTGAGAGACTGGGGCGCGCGGCGGCGGCGTACCTGGGGGTGCCAATTCCGGCGGCGGGCGTGATCATCGGCGTGATCAGGGTACAGAGCATGGACGAGGATAACCGGTTCACGGAGGCCGACCAGAGGCTGCTGGCGACCGTAGCGTCGGCGGTCGGTGTGGCGATCCACAATGCACGGCTGTTTGAAGAGGCTCGGCAGGCGAGAGCAGCAGCGGAAGAGGCGGATGCGGCGAAGAGCTCGTTCCTCTCAACGGTGAGCCATGAACTGCGGACTGCGCTGACGTCGGTATTGGGATTTGCGAAGATTATCCGGCGGCGTCTGGAGGAACGGCTACTTCCGCTGATCCCCGACGGCGACCGCAAACTCGAGCAGGCGAAGCGGCAGGTGGTGGAGAACGTGGACGTGGTGGTGGCGGAGGGTTCGCGCCTGACGAAGCTGATTGACGACGTGCTGGATCTGGCGAAGATTGAGGCAGGGAAGTTCACCTGGAACATGGAGTCGGTGGCGGTGCCCGAGCTGATTGAGCGGGCGGTGATGTCGACGTCGTCGCTGTTTGATGGCAAGCAGGTGCAACTGGTGCACGAGGTGGCGGGCAACCTGCCATAGATTACCGGAGACCGGGACCGTCTGATTCAGGTGGTGATCAACCTGATCGCGAATGCGGTGAAGTTCACGCCGGAGGGCACCGTAACGGTGGGGGCTTCGCTGGTGGGTTCGAACATTCAGGTGAGCGTGAAGGATTCCGGTATCGGAATTGCGCCGGCCGACCATGACAAAGTCTTCGAGAAGTTTAAGCAGGTAGGCGACACCCTGACGGATAAGCCCAGGGGCACGGGGCTGGGGCTGCCGATCTGCAGGGAGATTGTGGAGCAGCACGGCGGGCACATCCGGGTGGAGAGCGACCTGGGGCACGGGAGCACGTTCCTCTTCACGCTGCCGGCGACTGCGCAGGAGACGGCGCAGGAGACGACATCGGTTCGTCCGATGAGCCTGGATGTTCTGGTGCGGCAATTCAAGGAGAGAGTGGCGAGCCACCAGACCGTCGGGCGAACGATTCTGGTGGTAGACGACGATGCCAGTATCCGGTCGCTGCTGGAGCAGGAGTTTTCCGAGGCCGGCTACACAGTACGACTGGCGGCGAACGGGCGCGAGGCGCTGGAGCAGGTTCTATTTGAGAAGCCGGGACTGATCGTGCTGGACGTGATGATGCCGGAGATGAACGGCTTCGACGTGGCGGCGGTGCTGAAGAACGACCCGGCGACGATGGAGATCCCGATCATCATTCTTTCGATTGTGGAGGACAAGGAGCGGGGCTTCCGGATTGGTGTAGACCGGTATCTGACAAAGCCGATTGATACGGGTTCGGTGTTCCATGAGGTAGGGGAACTGCTCAATCAGGGGAAGTCGCGCCGCAAGGTTTTGATTGTGGATGAGAATGCGTCGGCGGTACGAACGCTGACGCAGGTACTGGAGGCGGGCGGGTATCACGTGGTGGAGACCAATGGCGCCGAACTGATGGCGTCGGCGATTTCTGCGCAGCCGGACATCCTCATTGTGAATTCGATTATTTCCACCGGGCAGCAGGCGCTGCGGTTTGAGAAGGGCCTGGAGAATGTAGTGTTTTTGATTTATCACCAGTGAGTCGCTGAAACAACAACAAATGAAAATTCTGATAGTTGACGACGAGCCGCATTTACGAATGTTGATCCAGCAGTCGCTGGACGATCTGGAAGACGAAGGCGTGGAGTTATTTCTGGCGGCAGACGGGGAACAGGCTCTGGAGGTGATCCGGGCAGAAGAACCACGTCTGGTTCTTCTGGACGTGATGATGCCGAAGAAGAACGGGTTCGATGTGTGCGCGACGGTAAAGCACGAACTGGGGATGACGGAAACATACGTGATTCTGCTGCCGGCGAAGGGCCAGGAAGTGGACCGACTGCGAGGGCAGGAGGCGGGCGCGGACCAGTACATGACGAAGCCGTTTGATCCGGATGCGCTACTGGCGAAGGCGCACGCGGTTATGGGCATTTGAGGTATGCCTGAGATCCCACTGAAATCGCTGCTTCGTCCGAAGGCGGATGGTTTTGCGTTCCGGAGCGTGCTGGATGCGCTGGGCGGGGCGGTCGCGGTGGAGGACGCGAGTGGCAGTTGCTGGCGGGTAGCCCGCAGGAGAGCTACTTTCGTTCAGAGGTGCACCATGGAGACGCAGTGCTCGGCTGGGTTTCGGGATCGAAGGAAGCTGCGGAGGCGGCCGGGGCGCTTCTGACGCATCTGGCGGCTCAGGAGAGTGAGAGAAAGGCGCTGGCGGGGGAGGTGCTGCAGCTCTATCGCGAGGTGCGCCTGATCGATCAACTGTCAGAGGAACTGACGGCGGTGCTGCAGGTGCCTGGGGCTTGCGAGACGGCGCTGGCTCACGCACGGCGGCTGATTCCGGATTCGGCAGGCGGGATACTGGTGCGTTCCCGGCAGGTTGGTGAACTCGCGTGGGCGGCGCAGTTCGGGGAAGTGAGTCAGCTGCCGGAGCCGCAGTCGGAAAGGCTCGCCGGGGCGATGGAGCGGGGCCTGGGTGAGATTGTCAATGCTGGCGAGGCGACGAATACGGCATCGCTGATTTTTGCACCGCTGCGGGCGAAACAGAGATCGGTTGGCCTGATTGTGATGGCGGACGGCGCCGGACTTTCGTATACTGCCGCGAACCTCAAACTATTGAATACGATTGCGCTGCAGATTGCGGCAGCGATTAAGAATTCGTATCTGTGCGCGGCGAATGGTGGAGACCGCGCGGTATCGGGAAGAACTGACGGCGATTCAGCGCGAACTGGAAACGGCGCGCACGATTCAGCATTCGCTGGTGCCGAGGACTTTTCCGCCGTTTCCGCACCGGACCGATTTTGAACTACACGCGCAGATGATTTCGGCGCGCCAGGTGGGCGGAGATTTCTTCAATTATTTCCTGATTGACGACGAGCATCTGGGGCTGGTGATTGGCGACGTGTCGGGCAAGGGTACGCCATCGGCACTTTTCATGGCGGTGACGCATATGCATGTGGAGACGGTGGCGTTTCGGAGCGCGGCTCCGGCAGCGTGCATGAAGGAAGTGAACCGGATTTTTGTGACGGATAAGGCCACTTTCATGTATGCGACGTGTTTCTACGGAATTCTGCATACGCCGACGGGGGAGCTGATGTATTGCTGCGCGGGGCACAATCCGCCCTATCGAATTTCGACGGAGGGCGAGGTCACGGCGCTGGAGTGCGAGGGCGGACTGCCTCTGGGATCATTTCCGGGAGAGTACACGTCAGGGTCGGTTCGGCTTGCCCCGGGAGAGAGCCTGTACCTGTCGACGGACGGTGTCTCGGAGGCGAACAACGCCGCGCTGGAGGAGTTCGGAGATGAGAGTCTGATGGCGGTGCTGAAGGGCGCTGCAGGGTTGTCCCCTCGTGCGCTGATCGATGAGGTTAACGGGCAGTTGAAGGCGTTTTGCGCGGGCGCGCCGCAATCGGACGATATTACGATGGTGGCGGTGCGGGTCGGGAAATGAGAAAAGGCCCAACCTTTGTGGGGTTGGGCCTTTTAGATTTAAGCGGGCGACTTCCTACGCTCCCACACACCTGCGCGTGCAGTACCATCGGGGC
>RGPS01000075.1 GCA_010084195.1 Terriglobia bacterium | reverse complement strand
ACAACAGATGTTTTTCCCGATCTGCAAGATCTGGGTGGGTCTGGCGTGGGCGGGCAGATACGCTTCGACGGCGGAGTTTTTTGTTCAGCATCCCCCGGGCGAAGGACATCATACCGAGGAAATTGGTCAGATCGACGGGGCTGCGTAATCTACTTTCGGCCTGAAATCAGGGCCTTGTAGCGACTATCCTTGCGCAGACCTTCGAGGGCACGACTGCGCTCGATGTCCCGGACCGGGTAGCCAAGGTCGAGCAACTTTCCCAACCACAGCAGAGCCTGTTCCCGGAAGCCAAGATACTCGTACGTCTCTGCGGCGTTGTAGAGAACTGCCGAGTCTTTCGGGGCCAGGGCGAGTTGCAGAGTTCCGCAGCGCGGCGGTAGGCGTCATTAGTCTGGCTTTGCTGGCCTGGAGTACGCGAATAGGCGACGGCCAGATTGCCCCACACACGGTGCTGGCTCGGGTCGAACTCCAGAGCCTTCTGGTAGGCAACAGCCGCCTCCGCGTACCGCTCCTGGCGGAGATAGAGATTTCCCACGTTAGAGTAGGTGGCAAACGTGGATCCGAGTTGCAGCGATTTTTGGTAGGCTTGTTCCGCCTCGGGAAAATGTTCCGACGACGACAACGTCATCCCGAGATTGCTGTACGCCGCGGCGCTATCGGGAGTCAGCCGGATCACCTGCCTGAATTCACGCGCCGCTTCGTCAAAACGATCATGCCGGAAGTAGAAAAAGGCCAGCAGGCGATGCCCGCTCCACGACGCCGGATGGGACGCTACGAAACTCTTCAGCCCGGCCTCTGCCTGATCGAGCAGGCCAACCGTCTCCTTGGTAGATGCCAGCAGAACCGAGGCCGTTTCGGAGCCCGGATCAAGCACGAGGGCACGTTCAAAGTCCTCCATCGCACCCTTCGGATCTCCTCGCGCCGCGCGATAAGCTCCGCGCCGTTCGCGGGCCCGGGCAAAACGGGGATCCGCCTCCGGGGCCCGCAGGCATGGTGTTTCAGCCAAATCCAGCCACTTGCCGTCCTGGGTCTTTTCAAACTTCAGGACATACGCTTCACACAGCCCCACCTGGACCGGCACACTGGCGGGGGCGGTTTCGAGCGCAGCCTGTAGAGCCCCGATAGCCGCGTCAACACTGCGGCTATCGTAGGAACGCTTCAGGAAGCCAAGCGCCCGCAAATAGTGCTCAAACGCAACTGGAGACTTCGCCTGCATGCGCTCAACGGAGGTTCCCGCCGGAGCATCAGGAATACCGAGGAGTCGGGCCACTTCGGCAGTCAGTTTGTGTTCCAGCAGGACGATATTGTCGGACGGAGCGCTGACAGTGATGCTGGAAGTCACCTTGCCTGCCTTGGTGTCTACGAGGCTGATCGCAGCCCGGATGTTGCCGCCATCTCGACTCAGTACTCCGGTGATGACGCCATCGGAACCGAGCTTTCCGCGTGCGAGAGCCGGATTGGTAACCCGCGCGGTCTGCACTTCCGCCGCCGAAGCGAGGCGCGGCCCGGAATCCAGATTGACTGCCACGAGAGAGTCCGTCATCAGGGCCGAGACGCCGTCCGCCAACTGCTGAAGCAACGGGTCGCTGCCACCGGACAGAGGCAGGATTGCTACCTGCTTTCGGAGCGGCCCGAATGCAGCATATTCGAGCCACGCGAAAACAGCTGCCGCGAGCGCGACCAGAATCGCGACGGACAAAGCCAGCCTGGGCCTCATCCGATTGCGAACGACAGCAGGCGCAGGTTCGGGTGCAGGCCCAACCACAAGAGTCGCAGTCGCGTCCGGATCCACCCGGGAATTCCCACGGATTCGCTCGAGGTCTGCCAGCATCTCCCCCGCAGAAGGGTACCGGTCTGCGGGGGATTTCAGCAGGGCGTGCTCGACAACCCGGACCAGTTCGGGAGGAACATTCTCTAAACGGGGTGGGTCCTCATAAAGCACGGCCCGAAGGATGGCCGGGTACGAATGCCCGGTGAAGGGCCGACGTCCCGAGAGCATTTCGTAAAGCACCACGCCCAGCGCCCAGACGTCGGCCTGCGGACCAACATCCGCACTCGCCGTTTGCTCGGGAGCCATGTAGGAAGCGGTCCCCATGGTGGTGCCCGGAGCCGTTAATTCAGGCGACGCAGTCATGCGGGCAAGGCCGAAATCAACAATCTTCGAGATTCCCGTATCGGTGAACAGAATGTTCGAGGGCTTAATGTCCCGATGGACAATCCCCTTCGAATGCGCAGCGGCCAGGCCGGAGGCTAGTTCACAGGCCACCTGCAGGGCGAGCACTACCGGTATAGGGCCGCGACGCACCCGGTCGCTGAGAGATCCGCCCGAGTAGTAGGCCATCACGATGAACGGCTGCCCTTCCCACTCTTCGAGGCTGAACACGGAACCGATATGGGGATGATCCAGTGCGGACGATGTAATCGCTTCGCGCAGAAAGCGTTCGCGGGCAGTTCCGACGGCAAGACCAGGAGGCAGGAACTTCAGCGCCACCGTCCGGAGCAGAACCTGGTCAGTGGCCGAATAGACAACTCCCATGCCGCCCGCACCAATTGAGGCATCAATTCGATACCTGCCTGTCTGTGTTCCCGGCGGGAAATGATGAACATTCTGGCCCAAACGTTGACCTTCGGTTCAGTCTACACGTAACAGGCGGTCAAGGTCTGGTTAGAAGTAGCCGTAAGCCAACCAACCACCGTCCACATACAGGGAATGCCCCGTGATGAAGCTGGATTTATCACTCAGCAGGAACGAAACGGCATCTGCCACATCAGCCGGTTGCGCCAAGCGTCCCAGCGGAATGCGGGCCTTGATCTGGCCTTCATTCACGTTGCCGGCAGCGATGTTGCGCTGCGTCATTTCCGTGGCGACGTAGGCCGGACCCACTGCATTCACGCGGATGCCTTTTTCGGCCCACTCAATCGCCAGAACCTTGGTCAGCATGGCGACACCCGCTTTCGCACAGCAGTAAGCCGCGCGGCGAGGGAAAGCGGCTTCCGCGTTGGTGGAAGTAATGAAGACGATGGCCCCGCCGGTATCAAACATCCGCTTCGTGCAGGCCTGGGCAAAGTAGAACGCACCGTTTAACTGGACGTCCACCATGCGCGCCCAGTCAGTGGGAGGCAGAGAGATGGAGTCGTGGGGCTTGCTGATACCCGCGCAGTTGACCAGACCGTCAATCCTGCCATACTTGTCCACCGCCGCCTGCGCTGCCGCTTCGCACAGCTCGGGATTCGTGATGTCGCAGGCGACGCCGATGGCCTGGCCTCCTGCTTCCACG
Organism: Terriglobia bacterium; assembly: GCA_010084195.1. Lineage (GTDB taxonomy): Bacteria > Acidobacteriota > Terriglobia > Bryobacterales > Bryobacteraceae > BOG-234. The sequence continues at coordinate 22,134 of RGPS01000075.1, read as the reverse complement.
ATGGCGGCAGCTTTGGCCTCGGCCTGCGCCGCGTTCAGATCCGCAATCACCACATAGGCACCCTCCGTCGCAAGACGCGAACTCACTTCGGAACCGATGCCACTGGCACCACCGGAAACGACGATTACTTTTGAGTCAGGCATAACAGGAAGCTTGAGCATATCATTCGGGGCCCAGTTTTAAGACTCAATCTCAGACCCGGCGGGCGTCCTGATATCATCGAATCGATTTGAGCGGAATCCGCAACCTATGAGCACATACAAGAGCCCCCTGCATGAGATGACACAGACCACTCCCACCTGTCTGTGGAATGACTCAGCCGCCTATGAAGAGCTGAAGTATTCGATCGAACATGGTGCCGTTGGTGCCACCTGCAACCCGGTGATTGTTCTCGATGTCCTGAAGCAGGAACTGGCGCAGTGGAAAGACCGGATTGTGGCAATCATCGCGGAGCGGCCCACCGCCACCGAGCGCGAAATCGCCTGGCAGATCGTGGAAGAAATTTCGGCAACCCGCGCGACCATGCTGCTCGATGTCTTTGCGGAACACAAGGGCAAGAACGGGCGGCTCTCCATCCAAACGGACCCCATTCACTACCGCGATACCGAAGCGTTAGTGCGGCAGACCATGCGGTTCAACGAACTCGGGCCGAACATGATCGTCAAGATCCCGGTGACTAAAGCCGGGGTGGCTGCAATTGAAGAAGTCACGTACCGGGGTGTCAGCATCAATGCGACCGTGTCTTTTGCCGTGCCGCAGTGCATTGCCGTGGCGGAGGCAGTAGAGCGCGGCCTGAAGCGTCGCGAAGCCGAAGGCCTGGATATCTCGACGATGGGTCCCGTCTGCACCATCATGGTGGGCCGCGTGGACGACTGGCTGAAGGCCTACATGGAGAAGAAGCAGATCTCCACGGACCCGGGCTATCTGGAATGGGCCGGCGTCGCTACGTTCAAAAAAGCCTACGCCATCTTCCAGGAACGAGGCTACAGAATCCGCCTGCTCTCAGCCGCGTTTCGCAACCACATGCACTGGAGCGAGTTCATCGGTGGTGACGTGGTGATTTCCCCGCCCTGCAAATGGCAGAAGCGCTTCAACGCCAGCGATGTGACGGTGGAAAATCGCATCTCAACGCCTGTTGACGAAAAGATCGTCAGCGAGTTGCTGAAGAAATTCCCGGACTTCGTCAAGACGTACAACGAAGACGGCATGACCGTAGACGAATTCGATACCTACCCGCCGACAGTGCGAACCCTGCGCCAGTTCATCGAAGCCTGCCACGAACTGGAAGGCCAGATTCGCGAGCTCATGCTGCCGAATCCCGATAAAGCGTAAGAGTCAATTGGCAGACGGGGTTCGGTCGATGTGGTCGATGATGAGCATTTCGACCGGGAGTTTCCGGGGTTCGAGCTTCAAACCGAGAGACTCCCGAATTGCTGTGAAAACACTCGCACCGGGATCGGCTGCTGCTCCCCCTGGGAGGGCCTCCCCGGGCTGATCTGCTGTCCAGGTCAGGTCAATGTCGTAAGTCCGATTCAGGTCAGTCGAATCCTGAATCGGACTGCCCAGCCTTTGAGAAAGCAGCCGAAAAAAACAGCGAGCGTCATGGACCCTTTGATCAGCGGCGTCGTGAACCCAAAAGCGACCTGCCCCATGCGGGCACGAACGCCAAGAGCGTCCGGGTCGGTCTCCCTGAGTTTCGAACCGCCCTTATCGACGGTGAGCAGATAGCTGGGACGGACGCGGGTCTCTTTGTGAAACCTGAGCTTAAATCTCTCGGCCAACAAGTTTTGCAGCATTGGCCGGAGCTGGGTGGAGGCCGCACCGTCGGGCAGTTTGGCCAGCACAGTGAAGCAATCCGCGAGCATCCTGCCACCATCAAGCCACCCAGGCCCGAGAATTTGATCGGCCTTGATGGAGAAGGCTTCCGCCAGCAAGACCTTCATGGGAAAGCCGGTGAGCTCGATTCGGTCTATCGAGGTGTGCGGCCTGCAAGCGGTCTGCCTTGAGGGAAGCGACTTCGAAGGCAGGCTGGGCCACATCAGGCTGGGTCACAGCAGCAAGAGACGCAATCAGAACCGCCGCAGGAGCAAGAAAGCCTAGTCGCGCCACTTTACTGGCTCTACTTTGGGGATGATGACCGTGAAGGCCAGCATGCCGACCACCAGCAGCGAAGTGGTGATCACGAACGCCACATAAAACCCGCCGGTCTTCTCCACAATCCAGCCCGTCAGCCACGGTGCGATCATGCCCGAGATATTGCCGAAGGCATTCTGTAGTCCGGTCCAGCGGCCAGCCGCCAGGCGTCCGCCGAGGGTCTGCGTAATCGCCCAGAGGTTCGAGGAATACAGTCCGTAGGCTGCGCAGGCGGCACAGAGTGAGAGCAGGGACCAGAACGGGTCCCTCGTCAGGACAGCTCCGAACATAACCGTCGAAAGCCCCAGCCCCAGCCCCGTAAAGCTCTTACGGACCGTGGTGGCGCTCATCCCGCTCGCAATCAGCCTGTCCGAAATCCAGCCTGACGTCAGGGACGAAGCGGCCAGCACGAACAGTGGGGCCGAACCAAAAATCGCCATGTCTCGCTGCGAATAGTGCAGCGCATCGCGGAAATAGGAAGGCAGCCACGTAATGATGAAGTACCAAACATAGTTGCCACAGAACAACCCGATGAACGTTCCCCACGCGGCGCGCTTCGAAAGAATCTCCCCAAAGCTGGGCAACTTCACCGGCACTCCGGGTGTCGCCACCGTGGGCCCGGCCACTTCCTTCGGAGCCCAGATCGACCACGGAATCAGCCACAACAGACTCAGCGTTCCAATCACGAAAAAGAAGATGCGCCAGCCGTACTGATCCATCAGCAGGCCGCCCACCAGGATACCCAGCGCGGGCCCCAGCTTGCTCCCGGCATCGATAGCCGCGTTGGCGAAACCGCGCTGGTGTTCCCGGAGATTACCGGCCAGAATCTTCGAGTAAGCCGGATACGCCACCGACTCGCCAATCCCCAGCAGCAACCGCAGTGCAAACAACATCGTGAAGCCCGTCGCCGTGCCCGTCAGCAGGGTCGCCACCGACCAGACCACATAGCCCACTCCCAGCACGCGGTTCACATTGAAGCGATCCACCAGCCATCCGGCCAGAATCAGCGCCGGCGCGTAGGACCAGAAGAACGCTGAGTACATCCGCCCGCGCTGTTCCGCGTTCATGTGAAATTCGGTCTGCAGGTAGCGGTCGGCGACAGACAGGCTGCCGCGGTCGATATAGCTGATACAGATGGAGACAACCAGCAAACCCAGGAAGATCCACTGGGTCTTAGTAAGAGCGACCTGTTCGAGTCGGGACGATTTAGCCATGAGCGCTCTCAAGCTTACAACAAGTGACTTAGCCGGGCCGCATCTGAAACAATAGAGGTATGTGTGCCAAAGCGGGGGAGCGCAGGCGACTCTGAAAATTCTGTTTCTTTCCCCTCGCCAGTGCTGGCCTGCCCGAAGTGGTGCCAAACTGCGGGAATATCATTTCGCCAGGTCTCTGGGTGAGCGCGGCGAGTTGACGTACGTGTATTTTGCCGACCCCGGTGCGGCACCTCTCACCCGGCAGGAATTACCGTTTTGCCACGAAATCGTCGCCGTCCCCAAGAAGGGCGCCTACACCCCCCTCCAGATGCTCCAGGGTGCGGTCGGCAAGTGGCCTCTGCCCATCCTCAACTACACCAACGCTGCCATGGATGAAGCCGTGGCCCGAACGTTGACAGCTGGCAGTTTCGACCTCATTCATGCCGACAGCATCCACATGATCCGGTATGCCCGCCGCGCCCACAAGGCCGGTGGCGGCCAGGTCGTTTACAACTGGCACAACATTGAATCGGAAGCGATGAGCCGGTTCGCGGATACCGTCCACTCCGCCCCTAAACGCTGGTACGCCCGCCAAACTGCCGCCAAACTGGAAACCCTGGAGCGAGAGATTCTGCCGGAAGCTCTCGGGCATGTCGTCTGCAGCGCGCGGGAGCGGGAGCAGTTGCTGGCCTGGTCGCCAAACGCGCGGATTCACGTCGCCGAGAACGGTGTGGATACGGCTTACTTCTTCGGCGCAGGCCAGGCGGAAGCCGGCCTGAATCTGGTCTTCGTTGGTTCCATGGATTACTTCCCGAACGTGGACGCGGCGGTCAGCTTTGTGGGCGGCGTGTGGCCTACGCTGCGCCATCAAATCCCTGGTCTGACCCTCACCATCGTCGGAGCGAAGCCGACACCCGAAGTGCAGGCACTGGCCCAAATCGACGGGGTTTCCGTCACAGGGACTGTTCCCGACGTGCGTCCTTACTACGGCAACGCCCTCGCGGCCGTGGTGCCGCTACGCACCGGCGGGGGCACCCGACTCAAGATCCTCGAAGCTATGGCAGCGGGCGTGCCGGTCATCTCCACCCCACTCGGAGCCGAAGGCCTCGCCGTTACGCCCGACGCTGACATCCTGATGGCGGCTGCGGAAGATTCCCAGGCGTGGATCCACCAGGTTGGCAGTCTCGCCGAAAACTACGCTCTGCGCCAGGAAATCGCCCGCCGGGGCAGAGATCTTGTGGAGTCCCGATACGACTGGGATCGGATCGGGGCAGGTCTGGCAGGTGCCTGCCAGGCCTGGCTCCAGCCATGAAGCCCCTCCGCCTGCTGGCCCTCATCGAAGCCACCACCATCACGGGACCTGCCCGGAACCTCCTCGAATTCGCCCGCTGCAGCGCCGCCGCAGGGATCGAGACCACCGTGGCCACGTTCGTTCGCGGGGAAGCCGACAACCTCTTCACCCGCACCACCCGGGCTCAGGGAACACGTCTCGAAACGGTTCCCGAATCCGGAGCCTGGGACTCTGCCGTGCCGGAGCGCCTGCGCGCCCTGGTGGCCCGGGTTCAGCCCCATGTGATCCAAAGCCATGCCGTAAAAGGGCACTTTCTCGTCCGCCGGTCGGGAATTCCCGACCACTGTCCGTGGGTGGCGTTTCACCACGGTTACACCTGGCCGACCGCCAAAGCCCGTCTTTACAACCAGCTCGACCGTTGGTCTTTGGGTTTCGGCAATGGCCCCCGCCAGGTCCTCACCGTCAGTCTGCCATTTCGCGACCAGCTGGTAGCCATCGGTGTCAGCCCCAAAAAAATCGAAGTCATCCACAACGCCATTGAGGGAGGTTGGGGGCGCCCTGAACCCCACGAAGCCGCCAACCTGAGGCTGGCCCTCGGTATCACTCCCGAAAAGCGAGTGATTCTGATCGTCGGCCGCCTGTCCCGTGAAAAGGACCATCTCACTCTCCTCGAAGCCGTGAAAGCCCTGCTCCAAAGCCTCAACGCTCATCTCGTCGTGGTGGGCGAGGGTCCGGAAAGACCCCGCATCGAAGCCCGGCTCCAGGCCCTGAATATGAGCCAACAGGTAACGCTCGCTGGTCAAAGAGACTCCGCCCGTCCGTTCTACGGTATAGCGGATGTTGCGGTCCTGTCCTCGCTGAGTGAAGGTTCTCCCAATGCTCTGCTCGAAGCGATGTCTGCCGGAGTGCCTGCCGTTGCCACCAAAGTCGGCGGCGTCCCCGAGATCGCCGAGGACGGCCAGAGCGCCCTGCTCGTGAACCCCTCGAACGCAGAGGAAATGAAAGCCGCCATCGAGCGCATTCTGAGCGATCCCGCCCTCGCCTCCCGACTTGTCGCCAGAAGCGAAGTCCTCATCGCCGAAAAATACGTCCCCGAAGCCAGGGTGGCACGGCTCGCCGCCATCTACCGGAGGGTTGCGGAGGGCGGCAGCACTATTCCCGCTAACATAGTCTCGTGAAGTCGCTGCTGAAATCGCTCTTCCAGGGAATCTTCCTCGCGTTCGCCTTGCCGAGCGGCCTGCTCTGTGGTTTCGGGCGCATCCGGGCCGCCTTCACCTTCTTCGCGCAACACGCGGCGCTGGTGCCCGGCCTCCCCGGCGACTATTTCCGCGTCGCCTTCTATCGCCTCACCCTCGACTCCTGCCACCCCGAAAGCCGCATCCAGTTTGGATCGTATTTCGCACACCCCCAGGCCCGCGTCAGCAAGGGTGTCTACATTGGCAGTTACTGCATTCTGGGCCAGGTCCATATCGGGGAGCGGACCGAGATCGGTTCAGCCGTCCAGATCCTGAGCGGTGCCAACCAGCATCCCCGGGACGAACAGGGGCGCATCCAGAGCTCAGAAAAGGGAACCTTTTCCACCGTACAAATTGGCGCGGATTGCTGGATCGGTGCCCAGGCGATTGTCATGGCCAATGTCGGTTCCGGCACCACCGTAGGCGCGGGAGCGGTCGTCATTTCCGAACTTCCGGCCGGGGTTGTTGGCGTGGGCAACCCCGCGCGGATCGTTTCAGTCGGCCAACCGGGCTCTCACTGAGGCCCTGACCACAGGAACCGAAAGCGCTGATCACAGCCCGGCGGCACCCTCACGGTGGTGGCTCAAGCCGTTTTTGTGCCCGTGACAAGGCATTCGCAAAGCTCCTGGTCTTCTTCCCGAGCACGAGACCATGCGACCGAGGTGAGGAACTATCCGGGGAAGCCGTTCAATATCTCCTTCGAATGCCGGACTTGTGCGGCCATCTGCGGGCATGGCCAACTCAGCGAAGGCCCCCGATCAACTCTCGGACGCGACCTTCCTGGCCCTTGATCTGGCACAAAACCTGGTTGATACAGCCATGAAATGCGCCCAGTTGCTAACGACGGGAGTTTTCACGAATCCCGGTGGTGCCGTCAAGGCCCTGATGACGATCTACAACCTTTCACAAGAACAGGCAAACGTTCTCCTCAGTTCCGCAGGCGGCGGTTTTTTGGTGGATATCTTCAATCAGGGCATGCAGAGTAGTATTGGTTGGCTTTCCGGGATTCCGGGGCTTCCCCTCTCGCAACCCCGGCTGGAGGTGGATATTTCTCCCGACAGGCCTTACCGTACTCGTGGTACTTTTTCGAAGCCTTTTGTAAGGTTTCGCCCCGTGCTGTGTGACAAAACAACCCTCATGGCAAAATCGTGTGTAGTGTTCAGATTGTTTCCCGGTTCAAAGTCTAAGCCCAATGGTTGAAAATCCCCTCTTGGTGGTCCAGTATAGGATCCCTTTTCATGCAATGCTGCCCGCTCACGTCGAGCCCGGAATTCGTGAACTGATTAACCTTTCCCGCTCCAATATTCACCAGCTGGCAGCCAGTTCCAGCGCTCCGGTGTTTGAAAACACACTGCTCGCCCTGGAACGCTCCACCGAGAATCTGGACTACGCCCTGGGCGTGGTCCGCCATCTCGAATCAGTCATGACCTCGCCCGAACTACGGGCCGCGTGGAATGCTGTTGAGCCCGAAGCCAGTGCATTTTATTCCTCCATTCCGCTGAACGAGGGTCTCTGGAAACGCCTGAAGGAATATGCTGCCACCGACGACGCAAAGTCTCTGACCGGGGCGCGCCGCCGTTTTCTGGAAAAGAGCCTCGACTCTTTCCGTCGCCACGGCGCGGAACTCGATGCAGCCGGAAAAATACGTCTGGCAGAGATTGACGTCGATTTGTCCAGACTAACAACAAAATTTTCGGAAAACGTTCTGGATTCGACCAATGCTTTTGAGCTCGTCATTACCGACGAAGCAAAACTTGCAGGGCTCCCCCCCAGCGCTGTGGCCGCAGCGCGCCAAAATGCTGAATCCCGTAGTGTCCCCGGGTGGCGGTTTACCCTGCAGTCTCCCAGTTACGTTCCGGCCATTACTTATCTGGACGACCGTTCCCTCCGCGAGCACATCTACCGGGCGCACTCCACCCGCGCAACAGAGACAGATCGAGACAACCGCCCCCTGATCCTCCAGATTCTGGCCCTGCGCCAGGAGAAAGCCAGACTCCTCGGTGCCGCCAATTTCGCAGACTTCATCCTGCACGACCGCATGGCCCACAACGGTGACACTGCCGTCCAGTTCCTGCAGCGCCTGAAAGAAAAGACCGATCCCAAATACGCTGAGGAGAACCTCGCTCTGGAAAAGTTTGCGGGCCACCCCCTTGAACCGTGGGACATCAGCTACTTCGCGGAACGCCAGCGCCGCGAGCTCTATGAATTCGACGAAGAGCAGTTGCGGCCCTATTTTTCTGATACCCGCGTTGTCGAAGGCATGTTCAGCATCGTCGAACACCTTTATGGGATCACCGTAAAGAAGGGCGAGGGCGTGCCGGTCTGGCACCCCGACGTCACTTTCTACGAAGTTCACGACCGCGACGCTTCCCTCCTCGGCAGTTTTTATGCCGATTGGTTCCCCCGCGAAACCAAGCGCGATGGTGCCTGGATGGATGCCTTCCTGACGGGCGCGCGCAGCGGCGGCCTTCGTGAACCTCACGTTGGCTGTGTTTGCGGCAACATGACGCCCCCCCTTGGCGATAAGCCAGCCCTCCTGACCCATCGCGAAGTAGAGACCGTTTTCCACGAGTTCGGTCATCTGCTGCACCACGTTCTCGGCAATGTCGAAGTCAAGAGCCTGTCCGGGACGGCCGTCGCCTGGGATTTCGTCGAACTGCCGAGCCAGATCATGGAAAACTGGTGCTGGGAGCGCCACGCGCTCGATCTGTTTGCCCGCCATCATGAAACAGGCGAACCCATCCCCGAAGACCTGTTCCAAAAGATGATGCGGGCCCGGACCTACCGGGGCGCCAATGTCCAGATGCGCCAGTTGGGTTTCGGTATCACCGATCTCAAACTCCACCGCGAATACGACCCCGCCCTCCACGGAGACCTGCTGGAGTATTGCGCAGGCATCCTGAAGCAGTTCACGCCCGCGCCCTTGCCGGAGGGCTACGCGATGATTGCCAGCTTCACTCATCTGTTCGCCAGCCCGGTCGGCTACGCGGCGGCTTATTACTCCTACAAGTGGGCTGAGGTTCTCGACGCAGACGCCTTCACACGTTTCCACAAAGACGGTATCTTCAGCCCCGAAGTCGGAGCCGCCTTCCGAGAGAATATTCTTTCAAAGGGCGACAGCGCGGATCCTGCGGAACTTTACCGCCGGTTTATGGGCCGAGATCCCGATCCCGATGCTCTGCTGCTGCGTTCCGGCCTGCTGGATGCGGCGTAGCAGGCTACGCAACTGCTATCCTGAGCACGGATGTTCCTAAAGATCCTTGCACACCCGATCTTCGTTAACTTGAACTTCCACATGCCGATGGTGGTGGATCTTTCCCACCCTCTCGTCATGCTCACGGGCGAAAATGGCTCCGGGAAGTCAACTTTACTGAATTCAATACATTACGCTCTCAACGGGGAGAGCGTCGACGGCTTTTTGTACAAGCTCGACAGAGGCTCGGTCAAGCCCGGCAAAGTGTTCCTGTTCGACGCTGAACAGCACAATCCGCGCATGCGGCTGGAACTGTTTGAAAACCAGCCCCAGATGCTCGAATTTCTCCGCATGGCCAGCCATGGCCAAGTGATGCTCTCCATGTTCCGGCAGAGTTTTCCTGCCCTGGAGCCGGGGACAACCCTCCTGCTCGACGAACCCGAAATGGCCCTCTCCATCTCGAACCAGCGCCGCATTTTGAAAATGATGAAGGAACTGGTGGATCAACGCGGCTTCCGTATCGTCTGCGCCACCCACTCGCCGATTCTGATGGACGATCCCGACACCTACGTCATCAACCTCGACAAGCACATAAACCGCAACATCCCGGATGATTCCATGGGAACCTCAGGCGCCAGCACAATCCAGTAACCTCTGAACAGAGATTCGGATGCACCAGCCCTATTCCAGTCCGCCCGCGATCGCGAAAATCCGTGAGCATAAGGGCAAAGCAGGCGCTCTCCTGCCCGTTCTCCACGCCCTGATGGAAGAGTTTGGGTATATCGATGACGATGTTGTTCCCCTCATCGCCACCGAACTGAATCTCTCTAAAGCCGATGTTCACGGTGTCGTCAGCTTCTACCACGATTTCAGCCAGACGCCTCCCGCGCAGCACCGGCTGCAGATCTGCCGTGCGGAGGCTTGCCAGGCCAGAGGCTGCGCTGGTCTCATCGCGGGCCTGGAGCGACGCTTCGGGGCCTCTCTGGGCCAGACCACGCCGGATCGCCAGGTCTCACTCGAAGCGGTCTACTGTCTGGGGAACTGCGCCTCTGGCCCGGCCGCCATGCTCGATGGGCACCTCCTCAGCAACCCCACGCCGGAAGAAATTCAGAACCTCCTCACTGCCTCACCCCTCACCCCTGTCCACGGCGGTTCCGGTATCCGTGTCTTTGTCCCCCGGGACGCCGCCGCCCTCGCCGCAGGGGCCGAAGAAGTGGCCCACACAATCCATCGGGAAGCTGCCCAGCGCGGTATTGCCGTCGAACTCGTTCGCAACGGGACACGCGGCATGCTCTGGCTGGAACCCCTCGTCGAAGTCGAGACGGCGGCGGGCCGGGTCGCCTACGGGCCCGTGACAGCTCATCAGGTCCCCAGCCTCTTCGATGCCGGGTTCCTAAAGGGCACCTCCCATCCCCTTCACCTCGGACCAACCGAGGAACTTCCCTGGCTCAAACATCAGGAGCGCCTCACCTTCGCGCGCTGCGGAGTTATTGATCCCCTTTCGCTCGCCCAGTACCGCGACTACTCCGGGCTCCAGGGCCTCGCTCGTGCCCAACAACTACAGCCCTCCGAAATCGTGGAAACGGTCGTAGAATCCGGTCTTCGCGGACGCGGCGGTGCCGGCTTCCCCACCGGCATCAAATGGCGCACCGTCCTCAATGCCCCCGCCGACCAGAAGTACATCGTCTGCAACGCCGATGAAGGCGACAGCGGGACCTTTGCCGACCGCATGCTGCTGGAAGGTGATCCTTTCCTGCTTCTCGAAGGCATGATCATCGCTGGCCGAGCAGTCGGTGCCACCCTGGGCTTCATCTACCTCCGTTCCGAATACCCGCACGCGCACCAGACCCTGCAACAGGCGATCAAAATCGCCAGGGCTGAGAATCTCCTCGGCCCAGCCTTCGATATCGAACTACGGCTCGGTGCCGGTGCCTACATTTGCGGCGAAGAAACATCACTTCTGGAAAGCCTCGAAGGCAAACGAGGTCAGGTTCGTCCCAAGCCCCCCCTGCCCGCCATCGAAGGCCTCTTCGGCAAGCCCACGGTCGTGAACAACGTGCTGTCTCTCGCCGCCATCCCCCTGATTCTGGAGCGCGGCCCGGCCTTCTACAAAGACTTCGGCGCGGGACGTTCCCGCGGAACCCTCGCCATCCAGTTGGCAGGCAATATTCGGTACGGCGGTCTTGTCGAAAAAGCCTTCGGCCTCACCCTCCGTCAAGCGATTGAAGACTTCGGGGGCGGCACCGCCAGCGGTCGCCCGGTCCGCGCGGTGCAGGTTGGAGGCCCCCTCGGGGCATACTTTCCACCCGCCCTTCTCGACACGCCCCTCGACTACGAAGCTTTCGCCGCCCGCAAGGGCATGCTCGGCCACGGTGGCGTCGTCGTTTTCGATGACACCGTAGACCTGGCGCAGCAGGCCCGCTTCGCCATGGAATTCTGCGCCCTCGAAAGTTGCGGCAAATGCACCCCCTGTCGCGTCGGCTCTACCCGAGGCGTCGAGGTTATCGATAAGATTGTGTCGGGTCAGAATCGTGACCAGAACATGACGCTCCTGACAGACCTCTGCGAACTGATGGTGGATGGCTCCCTCTGCGCCATGGGCGGCCTCACCCCATTCCCTGTCCTGTCCGCCATCGAGCATTTCCCCGAGGACTTCCGATGATCCCCGAAACTTTCCTGGCTTCAACCCCCGTTCTCGGGCCACCTTGGTGGGGCAGGTTGGTAACCCGCCTCCTGCGACGATATACAGGTGTGCGGGTCCCGATACTCTGCGCCATCAGAAGCCTGAACTCTCCTGAGGATTTCCAATGATCCCCGAAACAGATTTCGGCACTCCGGCTTCTCTGGCCTCAACTCTGGTCACGCTGGAGATTGACGGTCGAGCCGTAACCGTGCCTGCCGGAACGTCCATCCTCCGCGCTGCCAGTGAACTTGGCGTCCAAATCCCCAAACTGTGCGCCACCGACAGCCTGAAATCCTTCGGCTCCTGCCGCCTCTGTCTCGTCGAAATCGCAGGTCGTCGGGGCACCCCCGCCTCCTGCACAACGCCCGTGGAACCGGGCATGAAGGTCGCAACCCAGACCCCGCGCCTGGCCAAACTCCGACGCGGCACCATGGAGCTCTACATCTCCGACCACCCCCTCGACTGCCTCACCTGCGCCGCGAATGGCGACTGTGAACTGCAGGATATGGCCGGTGCCGTTGGCCTGCGCGAGGTCCGCTACGGCTACGCCGGAGATAACCACCTCACTGCCCCCAAAGACGAATCCAACCCCTACTTCACTTTTGACCCCTCGAAGTGCATCGTCTGCTCCCGCTGCGTTCGCGCCTGCGAAGAAACCCAGGGAACTTTTGCACTGACAATCCTGGGGCGCGGTTTCGAATCCAAAGTTTCCGCCGGCAACGCACCATTCCTCGATTCCGAATGCGTCTCCTGCGGGGCCTGCGTCCAGGCTTGCCCCACCGCCACGCTGATCGAAAAGTCGGTCATTGATCAGGGTCAGCCCGAGCACAGCGTCGTCACAACCTGTGCGTATTGCGGTGTCGGCTGTACCTTCAAGGCCGAGATGCGCGGTACCGAAGTCATCCGCATGGTGCCTTCCAAAGACGGTAAAGCCAACCATGGCCACTCCTGTGTGAAGGGGCGATTCGCCTGGGGCTACGCTACCCACAAAGAGCGCGTCCTGAAGCCCATGGTTCGCGCCAAAATCACCGACCCCTGGCGCGAAGTGTCGTGGGAAGAAGCCATCAACCACACCGCCGCCGAATTCCGTCGCATTCAGGCGCAGCACGGTCGAGACTCTATCGGAGGCATTACTTCCTCCCGCTGCACCAACGAAGAAACCTACCTCGTCCAGAAGATGATCCGCGCGGCGTTCGGCAACAACAACGTGGACACCTGCGCCCGCGTCTGCCACTCACCCACCGGCTACGGCCTCCGCACCACCTTTGGAACCTCTGCCGGCACCCAGGATTTTGATTCCGTCGACGAGGCTGATGTCATCCTCGTCATCGGAGCCAACCCGACCGACGCACATCCGGTCTTTGCTTCCCGGATGAAGCGCCGCCTCCGTTCCGGTGCCTGCCTCATTGTTCTGGACCCCCGCCGCATCGACCTCGTCGAAATGCCGCATGTCCGCGCCGACCACCACCTCGCTCTGCGACCCGGCACCAACGTCGCCGTCGTGAACGCCCTGGCCCACGTCATCGTCACGGAAGACCTCGCCGCCGATGCCTTCATCGCCGAACGCTGCGACGCCCACGACTTCGCCCGCTGGCGTGATTTCATCGCGCAATCCGAGAACTCTCCCGAAACTACCGAAACCATCACCGGGGTCCCCGCAGCGGAAGTGCGCGCCGCAGCCCGTCTGTACGCAACGGCCGGCAATGGAGCCATCTACTACGGACTTGGCGTCACGGAACACAGCCAGGGCTCCACCATGGTGATGGGCATGGCCAACCTCGCCATGCTGACCGGCAATATCGGTCGCCCGGGCGTCGGCGTGAACCCCCTGCGAGGCCAGAACAACGTGCAGGGCGCCTGCGACATGGGCTCCTTCCCGCACGAATTCTCGGGCTACCGGCATGTTTCGGATGATGTGGCCCGCCACCTCTTCGAAGCCGCCTGGGGTGTGCCCCTCGAAAGCGAACCTGGCCTCCGAATTCCCAACATGCTGGATGCCGCCGTCGAAGGCTCTTTCCTCGGCATCTACATCCAGGGCGAAGACATCGCCCAGTCCGACCCCAATACCCACCACGTTACGGCCGCCCTCCGGAATATGGAGTGCGTCGTCGTTCAGGACCTCTTTCTGAATGAGACCGCCAGCTTCGCGCACGTATTTCTGCCTGGCTGTTCGTTCCTCGAAAAGGACGGCACGTTCACCAATGCGGAACGCCGTATCGGTCGGGTCCGCAAGGCGATGCCACCGCGAAACGGCGGGGGTGAACCAGGCAAAGCCGATTGGGAGGTCACCTGCGCCCTCTCGAACGCTTTGGGCTATCCCATGAATTACTCACACCCGTCTGAAATCATGGACGAGATCGCGCGCCTCACTCCCACCTTCGCGGGTGTGAGCTATGCAAGGCTCGATGAGCTTGGTTCCCTCCAGTGGCCCTGCAACGACAACGCTCCCGAAGGCACGCCCATCATGCATATCGGCGCTTTCGTGCGAGGTAAAGGTCGCTTCATGATCACCGCCTTCGTGCCTACCGAAGAGCGGACCACCGCGCGTTTCCCGCTCATCCTGACGACCGGACGAATCCTCAGCCAGTACAACGTCGGAGCCCAGACCCGCCGGACTTCCAACATCATCTGGCATGAAGAAGACGTGCTGGAAATCCACCCCTTCGACGCCGAGAATCGAGGCATCGTGGACGGCGATCTGGTCTCCCTCCACAGTCGTTCCGGGGAGATCTCCCTGCACGCCAAAGTCAGTGAGCGAATGCAGCCCGGAGTGGTTTACACAACCTTCCACCACCCCGACACCGGAGCCAATGTCGTCACCACCGAATTCTCAGACTGGGCTACCAACTGCCCCGAGTACAAAGTGACCGCCGTCGAAGTCCGTCGCACCATCACACCGTCCGACTGGCAAAGGCAATACCGCGAAGAGCGCGACATCACTACCCAGGTCGGTGGCGACTGATGGATGTCGCGGACATGGTCCACCAGGCCAATCAAATCGCGCAGTTCTTCGCCAGCTACCCCGCCGAAGAAGCGATCCCTGGCGTGGCAGACCACTTTCGAAAGTTCTGGGAGCCGCGGATGCGGAAACAACTCCTGGCCCACGTCAAAGCCGGTGGTGAAGGCCTCCACGCATTGGTTCTTCCCGCCGCAGACAGACTATCCAATACAATGGGCGAGTCATGAAAACACTTTTGAACGTCCAGCTTGCCCTCTGCTTCGTGGGTCTGGCGGCATTTGCCGCAGAACCCGGCGCACAGTTCTTTGAGAATGACCAGGTGAAGGTCTTCCGCGCCCTCGAAAAGGCCCACGTCAAGGGCAAGTTCCACGAACACAAAATCAACCGCGTCATGGTCTATATCCAGGACGGTAAACAACACTTTGACTTTCAGGACGGCAGACCGGGCCGCGACGTTGTCTGGAAGGCCGGTCAGCTCGAATGGAGCAAGCCCGAAGGCATGCACCAGCCGGAAGTAACCGACGACAACTCGTTCAACATCATCGAAGTGGAACTGAAGAAGCCCGGCACCGCGAAAGCTGCTCAGGTTTCCGATGCCACAAAGGCAGATAAGAAGAACTCAAAAGTAGAACTGGATAATGACCAGGTCCGCATTCTGCGAGTGAAGCTGGCCCCCCATGCAAAGGGCGGCAAAGTCACCCGTACCGGTAACGCGGTCGTCGCCTACATCAGCGGTGCCAAAGGCAATCAGGCCGAATGGGTAACAGCGGGCGCGAGCCAGCTGGAAAACACCGGCGATCAGGCGATGGAAGCAATTGTTGTCGAACTGAAGAACTAACTGACTACTTCTTCGGACTGTAAGCAACGCAGTCGATTTCGACACGAATGTCGGAAGCGAAGCTGCAAACAATAGTGGTGCGAGCCGGTTTGGCGTCTCCGAAAAACTCGGCGTAGACTTCGTTCATTTTTGCGAACTCTGTGCCGTCGGCAAGGAAGACGCCAACCCGGACTGCGTCCGCAATGCTCGCTCCCGCGCCTTCCAGAATGCGCTTGATATTGTTCAGCGTCATCCTGGTTTCCTGCTGGATGTCGCCCGGGACGTACTGGTTGGTTTCAGGGTCCACTGCCAGTTGGCCGGAGACGAAGATGAAGTCACCGGCCCGCACGGCGGGTGAGTAGGGCCCGCGAGGGGCAGCGGTGCCCGGTGGCGTGAGTCTTTCAATCATGGTCTAGTGTCCCTCTGCTTCGAGTAAACGTTCTGCTTCAATAGCTGCCATGCAGCCTGCGCCGGCCGCCGTAATGGCCTGCCGATAAACTCTGTCCTGCACGTCGCCGGCATGGAAAACACCGTGGATGTTGGTCCGGGCTCCGCCGTGCGAAACGATGTAACCGTCGGGGTCCAGATCCAGCTGGCCAACAAACGGCTTGGTATTCGGGATGTGGCCGATGGCAATGAAGAGGCCGTCCACATCACGCATGGAAGTCTCGCCCGTGACCAGATTCTTCAGGCGAACGCCGGTTACCGTGTTCTGTGCCAGATCGAAGACTTCTTCAATCGCCGTGTTCATAATGAACTCGATCTTCGGATTTGCCTGAGCGCGCTCCAGCATGATCTTCGAGGCGCGGAAGGAATCGCGGCGGTGAACCAGAACGACGTTGCGACCGAACCGGGTCAGGAAGTTTGCTTCTTCCATGGCGGTATCGCCGCCACCCACAACCATGATCTGCTTATCGCGGTAGAAGAAGCCGTCACACGTGGCGCAGGAACTCACGCCATGGCCGATCAGCTTCTGTTCGCTCGGCAGGTCGAGCCAGCGGGCACTGGCGCCCGAGGCCACAATCAGCGTGCGGGTTTCAATCCACTGGTCTTCCACTTTCAGGCGGAAAGGCCGCTTGGAGAGATCGGCTTCGGAGACCGCTCCGTCCATATACTCCGCACCGAAGCGCTCGGCCTGCTGCTTCATATTCTCAACGAGTTCGGGCCCCAGAATGCCGTTCGGAAAGCCCGGGAAGTTCTCCACTTCACTGGTGATGGAAAGCTGGCCGCCAGCCTCCCAACCCTTAATGACAAGGGGCTTCAGGCCAGCCCGCGCGGTGTAAACGGCAGCGGTGTTTCCGGCGCAACCCGATCCGATGATGACGACGTTATGCATTTGAGTATTAACCCTGAGACTACCAAATGAACTGCGTCACACGTGCAGGCGACCTATACTCGTCATATGCCCGGTTGCCTCTATATTGTCTCCACGCCGATCGGCAATCTTGAGGACATCACGTACCGGGCGGTGCGGATTCTCAAGGAAGTCGACTGGATTGCGTGCGAAGACACACGTACTACGGGCCACCTGCTGCATCACTACGGCATCACCACCAAGACGGTGAGCTACCACGAACACAACGAAGCGCAGCGGGCTCCCGAGATCTTTGCGCGGCTTCAGGCCGGGGAGAGCGTCGCGCTCGTCTCCGACGCCGGAACGCCTCTGCTGTCCGACCCTGGCTTCCGCATCGTTCGCGGGGCCGCTCACTTCGGCGTCCGGATTGAAGCGATCCCAGGCCCGTCCGCTCTGCTTGCCGGGCTGGTCTGCTCCGGCCTGCCCACCGACCAGTTTCACTTCGGAGGCTTCCTGCCGCCGAAACAGGGCGCACGGCTGCGGATCCTCGAATCGTTTGCCCATGAGCAGGCGACCCTGATCTTCTACGAAGCGCCCCACCGTATTGTGGAGTGCCTCCATGACATCGCTACCGCTCTGGGTGCCCGCGACGTCTGTGTGGGACGGGAACTGACCAAGCTCCACGAAGAGGTCTTGCGGGGGACGGCTACGGAGATCGCAGCCCAACTGGAATCCCGAGGTTCCATCCGCGGCGAATTCGTGGTCCTCGTCGGCAAGGGTGACGTTCCGGTGGTGACGGAACTGCCTGTCGAAGAAGCCATTACCCTGCTGATGGAAGCCGGCATCCCCCGGATGGACGCCATCAAGACGGTGGCGAAAGAACGGGGGCTCTCCAAGCGAGAGGTCTACAAACTCGTCAGCATCAAGGACG
Source organism: Terriglobia bacterium (assembly GCA_010084195.1). Taxonomy (GTDB): domain Bacteria; phylum Acidobacteriota; class Terriglobia; order Bryobacterales; family Bryobacteraceae; genus BOG-234. The sequence goes on along the minus strand of RGPS01000075.1, from coordinate 4,405 downwards.
CGGAATAGCTTGGGAGCGACCATCACCATCATCGGCGGAGGGCTCGCCGGGACGGAAGCGGCATGGCAACTCGCCGAGCGCGGCTTCCACGTCAGGCTTTACGAAATGCGCCCGGTACGCACCACGGACGCCCACCTGACTGACCAGCTTGCCGAACTCGTCTGTAGCAATTCCCTGAAGAGCGACCAGCAGCCATCTGCGTCCTGGCTCCTCAAAGAGGAACTCCGGCACCTGAAGTCTCTGCTGATGCGTGCAGCGAACGATGCTCGCGTCCCCGGCGGGCAGGCCCTGACCGTTGACCGCGTTCGATTTGCCGAAGTTGTCACCGATGCCATCGAAGCGCACCCACATATCGAAGTGGTTCGCGAAGAGGTCAGCCAGATCGATCCATCGCAACCGACCATCATTGCCACCGGCCCGCTGACGAGCGGTTCCCTGGCCAGTGCCATCGGGGAGTTGACCGGCGCGGGCCGCCTGTACTTCTACGACAGCATCAGCCCGATTGTAGATGCGCACACGATTGATCGCACCGTCGTGTTTGCCGCCTCACGATACGACAAGTCGCTCGACGGCACCGGCGACTACCTGAACTGCCCGTTCAACAAGGTGCAGTACGAGACGTTTGTGGATGAACTGCTGGCGGCGCGGGCGGTAGAAGCGCATATTCCGAACGACGTTCCCTACTTTGAAGCCTGCCTGCCCATCGAAGAAATTGCCCGCCGGGGTCGGGATACGCTCCGGTTCGGCCCGATGAAGCCGATGGGCCTGATTGATCCCCGTACCGGACGACGCCCGTGGGCGACCGTCCAACTGCGGCAGGAGAACCTTCGGGCCGACAGTTATAACCTGGTCGGTTTCCAGAACCACCTGAAATTCGGCGAGCAGAAGCGCATTATGCGGCTGATTCCGGGGCTGGAGAACGCTGAGTTTCTGCGGTTCGGCCAGATTCATCGCAATACCTACATCAACGCGCCTTCCCTGCTGACGCCGACGCTCCAGTTGCGGCAGCACCCGAACGTCATGTTTGCCGGGCAGGTCTGCGGCGTGGAAGGCTACGTCGAGTCCATTGCGACGGGCCTGGTAGCCGGTCTGCTGATGGCGGCACAGTTACGGGGCGAGACACCCCAACCGTTTCCCCGCGACTCCGCGATTGGGGCGCTTTGCCACTATATGGCGCACGCTGAGGCGAAGAAGTATCAGCCAGCCAACATCGCCTTCGATCTCTTCTCGCCGCTCGCTGAGGCGATTACCGACCGCAAGATCCGTCACACGGCTATCTGCGACCGGGCCATGGCGCAATTGACCGCCTACGCCGCTGAGTATGTCTGATCCGGTCAAGGCCGCGGCACGCGTCTCCCCGTCAAAGCTCCCGGCCACCGGCGCTACCGGGGGCGAAGCGGCGGGCAGCCGGACAACCACCGAGGATCGTGCTGCCGAAGTTGCCGATTCAGCCCGGTTTCTGCCCGCTGACGCTTCTGCGGGCGACCGGCGGCGGGCTCCCGCATGTGCCGAGTCGGTTCACACCCTCGCTGGGGCCATCACCGCCTTTATGGGCGAGCTGGAACGGCGCAATGACTCGCCGCATACGATTCGAAACTACGGTGCCGACCTGCGCGAGTTCTCGCAATACTTCACGCCTCCGGGCGGCGCTGCTCCCGAGGTCACGGAACTGGATATGCTGGCGCTTCGAGAGTGGCTGGGCCACATCTACGAGCGGGAGCACAAGCCGGCGACCGTCCGCCGGAAGCTGGCGTCGGTGCGGGCGCTATTCCGCTTTCTTTCCCGCGACCACGTAATCACCAGAGACCCGGCGCGGCTGCTGCGGCTGCCGAAGATGCCGAAGTTGCTTCCGGAAGTGCCCAACGCTGAAGTCACCAATGCTCTGGTGGACGGGAAGCTGCCCGAGACCATGCTGGAACGGCCCTTTCCGAAGCGCGACCGGTTGTTGCTGGAACTGCTCTATGGCTGCGGGCTTCGGGTGAGTGAAGCGGTTGGGCTCAACCTGGAGGACTTCGACCGCACCGAACGCTGGATTCGGGTGCGGGGGAAGGGGCGGAAAGAGCGCCAGGTCCCCTACGGCGGCAAAGCGGAAACCGCTTTACTTAGCTATCTGGAGGATCGCGGGGTGGAACCGGTGGATGGCCACGCGCTCTTCCTCAACTGGCTCGGAGGACGGCTCAGTGACCGGGGGGCACGGTACATCGTTAAGTTCTACGGGACTTGGGTGGTGGGCGACTCTTCCATCCATCCACACACCCTGCGCCACGCATTTGCCACCCATCTGCTGAGCGACGGGGCGGACCTGCGCGCGATCCAGGAACTGCTGGGGCATGCGCGGCTATCGACTACGCAGAAGTACACGCAGGTTTCGTTGACGGACCTGATGCGGGTCTACGATTCGGCTCACCCGAAAGCAGTTCAGCCCAAAGCAGCGGGCTAGTTCGGGAGGACTACGACCGCGTAGGTTCCGGTTCCGCCCTTGATCTTCTTTTTGACCGTGTTGGTGGCGAGGTCGATCACCGAGATGTCACCGGAGGGACCGTTGGCGGTGAAGAGCGTCTTGCCGTCGGGTGAGATATCGATACCCCAGGGGCGCTGGCCGACTTCGAAGTTGGCAGTCGTCTGGTTGGTGGCGGTATCGATGACGAAGACTTTGTGGCCACGTCCGGTGCTGACGTAGAGGTGTTTGGTATCGGGCGAGAGAACCAGGCCCATCGGCTTGATTTCGCCTGGGGTGCCGAGTTCAATGGCTTTCACCATTTCGTTCTTCACCGCGTCGAAAAGAACCACAGCGGCGTCGTTTTCTGCGTTCACGTAGCCGGTCTTGCCGTCCGGCATGAAGACTATGTTGCGGGGGCGGCGACCGACTTTGAAGACCTTGAGTAGCTTGGCAGTAGCGGGATCAATGACGGCGATGGTGCCATCTTCTTCGCAGGTGGAGTAGACGAGCTTGCCATCGGGCGTGACGGTGACGCCTTCGGGCTGTTCGCCGGTCTTGACGGTCTGGACCAGTTCGCCTTTGGCGAGATCAACAAAGCCAACACCGGCGGTGTCTTCGTTGGAGACGTAGATCATTTTGCCGTCGCGGCTCACATCGAAGTTCTCAGGGTCGGAACCGGCCTGGACAACTTTGATGACCGTGAGCTTTTCGGTATCGAAGATGGCGATGCCATCGGCCGTCTTGTCTGGCGGCGGGAGCGTATCTTCATCGACTCCGGGAGGGGCTGGCGGGGTACCGGAGAGGGCGACATACAGGAATTTGCCATCGGGGCTGGCGTGCATGCCGCGGGGCCGTTTGCCGAGCGGTGCGGTGGCGATGACTTCCAGGGTGACGGAGTCAATGACGGTCATGTCGCCGGAGGTTTCATTGGCCACGAAAATCCGGTAGCCGGTCTTTTTTGCCGGCGTGCAACCAAACAGCATCAGGGCGAGCGTGCCGCTCGCAATCCACTTGATCATGAAATTCATTCTCCCTTAAATGTAAACGCGGCTTCCTGCTTGCCGGAAGGTGGGACCGTCACCTTCATTTCCTGAGTTCCATACTGCTCATGCCACGCTTCGACAGTATATTCCCCTGGGGGGAGGTTTTTGATCTCGAAGGTGCCGTCGGTGCCGGTTACGGCGAAATATGGGTGTTCGACGGCCCCGAGCCAGGCTCTCATCCAGGAATGGATGTTGCACTTGATCCGGATCATGATTTCGCGCTGGGCGAAACGACGCTTGAGGGGTTCGGAACCAGGATCCTGACTCTGATTCCAGGCGCGGTTGACCTGGGCCATAGGGTGGATGTTGTGGGTGACCGGGTCGGAGTTGGTGACGAGCAGCGGCTGCCCGGTCTGAATACCCTGGACGCGGGGTCCGAACCAGCAGCCTTTCTGGTCAATGGTGACCGGCGTGACGGGTGGTTCAAAAGTCTTGCCTTCCAAGCCCTGCTTCACGTAGATGAAGGCGTTGGCGAGGGTACCGTTCTTGTTGACGATGACGGACTCGTCGTAGAGGCCGTCTTTGTGCATGGCGGCGCATTGGCGGTCTTCATCGACATCGATCTTCTTGCGGGCGGGTTTTTTGCCGGTGAAGAGGATCTTGCCGGTGACGCTGCCTGCGGTGGTGGTATCCACCTGGAAGTAGACCGGCTTGGCGGGCTCGGCCTTCTTTGTCACATCGGCCCCTGCGACCTCAGCAGGTTTTGGGGCTGAGCAAGCGGCGAGGAAGAGGGCTCCGACGGCTAGTATGCGCTTCATTTGGGGATGTCACCGGTCAGGGATTCGAGGAACGCCACGAGGTCCTGACGTTCATCGTTGTTCAGGTGCAACTGCTTGATTTCCTTGTCGAGGAAGGGGTTGGAACTGCCGCCTCCGACGTAGAAATCGACGACCGCGCGGAGGGTCTTTTGAGAGCCATCGTG
>RGPS01000074.1 GCA_010084195.1 Terriglobia bacterium | reverse complement strand
TACTACTGTTTCCACAACCCTGAAGACCGCGACCGGGCAGGGGTTCGCTATTCAATATCCGGACAATTGGCAGGCCGTGGGGGAAAACACTGCCGCGGTCACAATTGCGCCGAAAAACGGAGTTCTGAGTGGTGGTGCCGTGGGTTTGGGGGTCATCCTGAACTTCACGCCGAATGCGCCCGGCAAGACTGCGAACCTGGCACGAGACACCGAGGCACTGTTGACCCAGCTGAAAGCGGACAACCCGAACATGAAGGTTGTCAGCAATTCGGTCCGCACGACGGTGGGGACACGCCCCGCGCTGCAAACGGTGCTGGGGGGAAGTTCCCCGTATGGCGGGGAAGAGTCCGACACGCTGATCACAATAGCGACGGCCAAGGGGCTGATTTCTATTGTGTTCGTTGCTCCGCAACAACAAGTGACTGCTATGAAGGCCAACTTCGCCCGTATGACGAGATCGATTCGGCTTACGCAGTAGCCGGTTCGCCTGTAACGACTACCGGCTCAGGCCAGTAGAGTGTCGCCGACTGAAAGTCGGAATTGCGACCGAAGCCTCCCGGCGGCGCTCCCATTCAGCTGAGCCGTCGAGCATTTGAGGGAACTCACCCCAAAGCGCCTCTCGTGGCCACGCGAGCCCCACACGCAACTTGCCGCCCCTGTGATTCGGGCGTTGCTGCGGGCTCAACATCGGAATGACGCGGCTGAAAGCTTACCGCCTCCAGGCGGTGGGACTGAACCCGGCGGACGGAGCTAAACTAACCCAGAATCTCAATTACACCGGCTGCCCCGTTGACCCGTATGCGCTGGCCGGTTTGAATTTTGTCGGTGGCGCAAGCGGTGCCGACCACTGCCGGGATTCCGAATTCACGTGCGACTACCGCCGGGTGTGACAGCGCGCCACCCGCATCCGTGACCAGGCCGCCGATCTTGGTAAACAGAACCACCCAGGCTGGATTCGTCATGCGGCAGACGAGGATCTCACCCTTCTGCACCTGGTTGAACTGTTCCGGTGAGTGCACGATCCGGGCAATGCCCTCCACGACTCCGGCCGACGCCCCCAACCCCGTGATTGTGTTCACGGGCAGAGACGCTGAATCGCGTTCGCGGTAGTAAATATCCGGCCAGCCCCACAGACCCTGCTTGTAGGGTTCATCATTCATCGACCACTCGGAAATCGTCCCGACCCAGTAGCGGGGGCGGATGGCAAAAGCCGCTGTCCGTTCGTCGCGTCTTTGCTTCGTGAGCGCTTTGGCGTCAAACGCGCTGTGATCCGCCGCCACCACCCGCAGTTCGTGGTACTTCATGAAGAAGACATCGTCGGGGGCGCTGAGCACGCCTTCTTCTACAAGCTTTCGGCCGACAGCCATGAACACGAGCCGAAGCCGGGCGTAGGTCCCCTGGTCCATGTAAAAGTGGTGATCGGGCGTGAGGGGCGTCATTTTCAGAGCCAGGTTCATCGCCTTATCCAGCTTCTCGCGGTCTTCCGGAGAGCGGTCTTCGGGGAAGAGGCTCCACATCTTCGCGATGGCTGCGTCGCGGCCCTCGCGCAACTGGCGAACGTCACCTTCGTAGTCGTAATCCGACGTGAGATAGCCACGCAGAGCTTCCACGATGGGGGTGGGATTCTCCCGCCACGTAACGCCGAGATACTCGTGCGTGTACATGGATTTATTGCCGTATTCGAGGCGGTAGGCGTCGATGTCAGCCACGATGCCGCGCCCTTCCTCAAACCCGCCGAGCGCAGTCAGCACACCTCCGGCGTTTTCGTGGCGGAATGCGGCCTTCATCCGGTTATTGGCTTTGATCTTCTCTTTCATGCGCCAGAGTTCGCGCACAGAATCCCAGTTCCGGTCTTCGTCGGACACCAGGATGTTATTGGCGAGCGCCACATGTTCTTCGCCGAGCATTTCCTTCAGGACTTGCTCAAACGTGATGGAAGTCTGGAACTGGGCGAGGTTCAGGACCCAGTGCAGCCGGAAGTGGCGCTCCTGGATGTCGAGGCCGTCTTCGAGGAGGATCATCAGTTCCGCCAGCGACGCCTGGTCCATCGGGTACCCATCCAGGAATTCGAAGTTCCGCAGGATTTCCGGCAAGTACCGATGTTTCCACCAATGCAGGAAGTTATCGGCATACACGGGCATCACCATGTTGTAGTAGGGTCCGAGTTCGGCTTCTTCCTTCGGGTCGCGGGGGACTACGGCGGAGTGCACGTAGCCGGTCACCTTTTTCGCTACCCAGTCCTTACCGAAGGGCACGCCGAAGCGACGGAACATGTAATCACAGGTAAGCCACCATCCACCGACGTCGAACCACATCGGCGAGGTTGGTTGTGGACAGTGCAGATCGTCGTACCAGAAGTGGAGTTTCTTCTCCTCTTCGGAAGACCACTGCAAGGGGGTCTTCTCGTCACCAAAGAACTGATCGATAACTACGTTTCTGTTGTCCATATCACTGCCGCCCATGTGTTTGTTCCTTCTGAATTGCCTGCCAGATGCGTTCGGGAGTGATCGGGAGATCGCGGATCGCGACGCCCACCGCCTGATTGATGGCCGAGCCGACTGCGGCCGCGATGGAGAGCAGGCCGCCTTCACCCGCACCCTTGGCACCTGACGGTCCCGGACCGTCTCCATTTTCTATCAAAAACGAATGCAGTTGTGCGGGGATATCTTCAATGGTCGGGATGCGATAGTCGAGCGCTCCCAGGTTGCGGATGCGCCCGTGGTCATCAAGGATCAGATGCTCCATCAGCGTATGGCCCAGGCCCATCACTGCCGAGCCTTCGTCCTGCGTCTCCACCTGCATCGGGTTCAGGGCCTTGCCGATATCGCTGACAAGGACGAGCTTGCGAATATCGACCATGCCCGTTTCCGGATCTACTTCTACTTCTGCTGCCGCTGCCATCATTTCCCAGAAGGCGGACTTGCCACCGAGGGGGTGACCGGCGACATAAGCACTGCGGGCCGAGCCGAGGCCGATCACTTCGCCTCGTGCCGAACCGTAGTACGCGCGGAGGAGCGTTTCGTGCGGAAGTTCGGGGTCTGTACCCAGTTCTGTGGCAATCTCGGCCAACTGGGAGCGCACATGCTCGCAGGCCTTGATAATGGCGTTGCCCATGAAGACGGTGGAGCGACTGGCGGACGTGGAGGAATCGAAGGGGACCACTGAGGTATCGCCCATCACTACGACGATTCGGTCGGGGGCGATGCCCAGTTCGTCGGCAACGATTTGGGTGAAAACGGTGCGGGCACCCTGCCCCATGTCGGAAGTGCCGGAGAGGACTGACGCACTGCCATCGTGGTGGAGTCTGACCAGCGCGAACGAGGCGGAAGCGGTGGAGGAACTCTTCAGGCCGAGTGAAATTCCACGGCCCTGGTTGGGGCCAAGCGGCGTCTCCCAGGCGATGGCGGCAGCGGCCTTCTCGAGGGCTTCGCGCCAGTTGCCGTCGGCACCGGTTTCGTTGGGGATGAACTCTTCGTCCTTGTCGGGGACGTTGCGACGCCGGATCTCTACACGGTCAAGGCCCAGACGGTCGGCCGCTTCGTTGAGTTGCGATTCCACCGCCCAGGAGGCCTGCGGGGTGCCGAAGCCGCGGAACGCGGTGCTGGGAGTTGTGTGCGAGAGCAGGGCGCGAGAGACGACCCTCGCGTTCTGCGCACGATAGGGCCCGCAGGCCGAGTAGCTGGCTTTGCTGACAACGCGCGGTCCGATATCGGCATAGGCACCGATGAGGAAGTTCGCCTCCAGATCCTGAAAGACGATGCGCCCGGTGGCGTCGAAGCCAGTTCTCGCATGGACCTTGGCCGAGGCCCGGCGCACGGCCTGAAATGTTTCTTCCAGAGACATGACGTAGCGAACAGGGCGGCCCACGCGCAGGGCCAGGAACGCCAGCAGAGGCTCCACCTTGGGCCAGCCTTTACCGCCGAAACCGCCTCCGGGGTCCGGTGCGATGATGCGCACGCGTGCGACAGGCCACCCGAGGGCCGTCGCAACCACTCGCCGCAGTACGTACGGGTGCTGGATCGGACTCCAGATCGTGATTCCATCGGGGTCTGGCGCGGCGATGAAAGCGTGCGGCTCGATGGCGAAATGGGTCACCATCGGGAAGGTATAGTCATTCTCGATAACGCAGTCGGCGTGGGCTGCAGCCACATCACCCCAGCCGAAGTGGTGTTCGCTCAGGACGTTCGACTTCAGGTGATCCTGCACCAGAGGTGACGCGGGGTCGAGGGCGGCTTCCACGGTCAGCACCGGCGGTAGTTCCTCGTATTCAATGCGCACCAGTGAAGCAGCCCGCTCGGCCGCATCTTCGGTTTCAGCGGCAACAGCGACCACAGGTTCACCGTGGAATCTGGTTTCACCAACGGCGATTACCGGGCGGTCATCATAGGCGGGGCCACATTTCGGCACCGGCTGCGGAAGATCAGCGGCGGTCAGGATGCAGCGCACACCTTCGACGGCGGCGGCCGCTTCCGTGTGGACCGCGATAATGCGCGCCCGGGCACAATCCACCGTGACGAACTTGACCTGCAGCGTGTTATCGATTCGCAGGTCAGCGGCGAACTTCTGCCGGCCCGTGACGCGATCCTCCCCGCCCACACGCCCCAGAGACTGGCCGACCCACTTACTTTCTGCCACCACTGGCCTCTCTTACGGCATCGATAATCCGGCTGTAGCCGGCACATCGACACAGATTCCCGGCGAGCCCCTGTTTGATCTCCGCTTCTGTTGGGTTCGAATTTTCCTGCAGAAGATACTTCGCGGCCATGATCATGCCGGGAATGCAGAAGCCACACTGAACCGCACCCTTGTCGATGAAAGCCTGCTGGAGTGGGTCGAGTTGGCCATCTTTTTCCAGACCTTCGATGGTGGTAACGATGCTGCCGTCCGCTTCGGCTGCAAGGACGAGGCAGGAGTTGATGGCCTTGCCGTCCAGTAAGACCGTACACGCACCACATTCGCCTTCGGCACAGCATTCTTTGGTACCGGTCAGGCCGATGTCGTCGCGCAGGAACTCCAGCAGGGTGTGGTGCTGCGCGACGTCCCGCGCGATCTCCTGCCCGTTGATGGTGAGCTTCATCGTGAGAGTCGCCCTCTTGCAATTTCCAAAGCTCGACGGGCCATTACCAGAAGCATGGCCTGGCGATAATCCTGACCACCGCGGATATCCGAAATGGGGCGGGCCTGTGCGGTCATCTCTTCCAGTGATGCCACGGTTCCATTTACCAAGAGCGGGATGGGGGCCGCGGCACCGAAGGCCATGCGGACTTCACCGGCAGCATTGAGGGTGCAACTGAGGTTGACGGTTGCCAGATCTACCCCGCGCCGCCTCGTGATGCGCTGGAAAGACGAGCCGACAGGTTCGGCGGGAATCGGCAAGTCAAGTGACTCCACCAATTCGCTTGGGGCCAGCGCCGTTTTTCCGGGTGCGAGGAAAAACTCGTGCAGCGGAAGCCGGCGTTCGTCCCAGGCGGAGGCGATATTCACTATGGCCCCGCAGACGAGGAGAGGAGGTGCGGTATCGGCCGCCGGAGAAGCGTTGCAGATGTTCCCGGCGAGCGTGGCCCGGTTGCGGATCTGAATGGAGCCGACCACACTGGCCGCTTCCACCAGGGCCGGGAAGTGCCGCTGGACTTTGGTATCGGCTACCAGGTCTGTCATGGTCACTCCGGCTCCGATGCGGAGAACACCCTCGGTTTCGACAATCTGCGAGGACCACCCTGAGACCCGTTTCACGTCTACGACGGCGTTGGGGCGGAACCGCCCACTGCGCAGCCGGACCATCAAATCAGTACCGCCAGCGAGCAGGCGAACATCAGGGGCGAACTCCCGCAAGGCGGCAAAAACCTCGCCGCGCGATTCGGGTCGAAAATATGCAAAGGGCCGCACGTGAAAACGTCAGATTATCAAACCGTCTGAGTTTCCAAAACCCTGCTAGACTGAATTCAGGCGCGTTGGTTGAACGCGTTCACCTTCATGGATGTGGGGGCGCACTGGATTCGACGGGATTGAATCGCGATGCGGAGGCGTGCCGGGTTCCGAGCTCCCGTAAAACGATCGGAAAAACAAAACTGCCAACAACACGCAGTTTGCATACGCAGCTTAATTAAAACCTAAGCGGCGTCGCTCCGGCCAGTCAGCCCACGGGTTGGTTAGTGAGCGTCATTTAGTGGGATAGGGAGCAGGCTTCTGTTCGTAGCCGAGACCCGAGATCAATCGAACTGGTCTGTCACTGTCTTGCCGGCTCTCAGGTGATAGATAAGACTCAGAGTCGGATACGCACGTAGTCTCTGTATTTCGGGCTATTTCGGACGGGGGTTCAAATCCCCCCGCCTCCACCATATCCCCGAACTTATAAACACTTCGGGCGGGACCGGACACTTTCATGTCCGGTCCCGCCCGATTTTCTTTTTCAGCCTGAGGTTGTTGGTTACAGGGCGCCGTCGCCCCGTTCACCATTCCGAATACGAATCGCGACTTCCACCGGTGAGACAAAGATCTTGCCGTCACCAATCTTGCCGGACCGCGCCGCCGCTTCCAGAACCCCAACCAGGCGGTCGGCTTCCACATCCGGCACCACCATCTCGATCTTCACCTTCGGCAACAGCGAGACTTTGTATTCTGCCCCACGATAGGTTTCCGTGTGGCCTTTCTGTCTGCCGTGGCCGTGAACTTCTGAGATGGTCATGGCCTGAACACCGGCCGCAATCAGGGCTTCTTTGACTTCTTCAAGCTTGTAAGGCTGGATGATCGCTTCAACTTTTTTCATGGCTCTCTCCTTATGCTCTCCCTTAGCCTACAGCCTGCCGTCACGGTTCACCGTCATAGAGGACGGAGAACCTAGCGAGGAAATTACGTACTCGGGATAAGCCGAGATACCGTGTTCGTGAAGATCGATGCCTTCCAGTTCGCCTTCTCTCGAGACTCGCAGCAAGCCCATCGCGTTCGTTGCGTACATCACGACCATGGCAACGGAGAAGGTGGCAACCACCGTGATCGCGCTGCCGATTAGCTGAGCGAACAGGACCTGTGTCCCGCCACCGTAAAAGAGACCCTTCAGCGGCGCGGCATTGTCCGGACCAAAAACACCGGTCACGCCGTATTCACCGGAAGCGAAAAGACCAACAGAGATGGTGCCCCAGATGCCGCACATGCCATGGACCGGCACCGCTCCGATCGGATCGTCAATCCGAAGGTATTCGAGAAGCTCCACACCGGCCACGACGATGACGCCGGCGACAGCGCCCAACAGAATCGCGCCGAGAGGGCTAACCCAGTAGCAGGGTGCCGTGATGGCCACCAGACCAGCGAGGAAGCCGTTCACCGTAAAGCTGACATCCCACTTCTGACTCATCTGGTAGGCACACATCATGGCGACCAGACCGGCCGAACAGGCCGCCAGAGTGGTGTTGGCAGCTACGCGACCGATGCCAATGAAGTCCATGGCAGACAGGGTGGAGCCGGGGTTGAAACCATACCAGCCGAACCAGAGCAACAGGCCACCGGAAGCGGCGATTGTCAGATCGTGAGGCAGCATGGGTCCGCCACCATCACGCTTGAATTTGCGACCGAGGCGGGGACCAAGAACAATGGCACCCGCCAGCGCGACCATGCCGCCGATGGTGTGGACAACCGTGGAACCCGCGAAGTCATGGAAGTTCATGCCGAGCGAAGGGAGGAAGTTACCCGCGCTGCCCATGGTGGCGAGGAAGCCGTCCGGACCCCAGGACCAGTGACCGATGATCGGATAAATGAAACCGGAGACGAAGAAGCTATACACCAGATCGCCCCAGAAACCGGTGCGGCCAATCATCGCGCCGGAGGTGATGGTGGAGCAGGTGTCGGCGAAGGCGAACTGGAAGAGCCAGAACGCGAGGAACGCCACGCCGGAACCTTCATAAGTTGCGGGGGCACCCTGCAGGAAGAACCAGTTCATGCCGATAAAACCATTGCCGTGGCTGAACATGAAAGCGAAGCCGAAGGCGTAGAACAGCAAGCCGCAAAGACAGGTATCGACGATACATTCCATCAGCACGTTTACGGTTTCACGTGACCGGCAGAAGCCCGCCTCCAGCATCGTGAAACCAACCTGCATACCAAACACGAGGAACGCGGAAACCAGAACCCACATCGTATTGATGGGGTTGACGATGGCATTGCCCTTCAAATCAGGATCCGCAGCAAATGCACTCAGGCCCATCAGATCCGGATTGATCAGGGTAAACCCGAGAAGCAGCAACGCGATACCGATAAACTTCCCGGCGAGGAGCATGGCCCCATAGTGCCGCCATTCCGGCTGGCGCAGACGCGTCTGCAAGCGCAGCAGTTTCCCCTTCATAGACAGCCTTGGACTCATAGCGTGCTCCTTCTCTGGTGGATTGAAAACAATTTCGACAGCAATAGCATCACGGCCGAAATTGAATTGAAACCACAGTCTAACGACCAGAAAGGAAAGGCGTCCAATTCATTTTTTTGATTGATTGGATCGTGTCTTTGTGTCATCTGGCACGGACTGGCGCTATGAATACAAAAAGGGGAACCCTGGAGGGTCCCCCTTTTTGTTCTGCCGGCTACTGCGGTTGCGGTCGCTTCAGTCTTTGCTGACCTGGAGCTCATTCACCACTGAGAAGGCACCCGAGACTTCGCGGGCGCGGATACCTGCGATGTTACGGTCCCCGGTGTTCGCTACCACGCCGGTGAGGCGGATGTTGCCGTTCTTCACAATGATCCGGATGGGAGGGTTGGCTCGAAATCCGTACCGCGTGGAGAGCATGTTATCGCCGTAGATCTTGCGGAAAGTGGCCATGCGGATGCGGTCATCGAACGGCGAGAGCGGGAGAACTTCGATGTTGTTATTCACCTGGTCGACACCTTCGATTTGCTTTACTACGTTCGCGGCGCTGGAACGCAGCACGGGCCGCGTCACGGAGCCCGTCAGCGTGACGACATTGCCGTCAACCGCAAACGACAGATCGTCAAAGACGCTCAGGAATGGCAGCATCAGCAGTTCGTGCCGTACCTCTTTCTCCGCCTGTTGCTGCGGGCTGAGCGTCACCTGTGCCTTCACATCTTTCGCCGGCATCAGAGAAGGAATCATCAGTGCCCCTGCCATTGCAATCGTAAAGAGTTTCATAAGCTTTGTTACCTCCGCCTTACTACATCGCATGTGCGATGCCAAAGCGTTGGCATTGAAAACAAAGGGATAAGTCGCCGCGCTCAACACGTCAGCCTGGGCGTCCTGGTGGTTCCTCTGGCTCAATTCCACCACCAACTCCGCGTCGGATCTGGTTATACTACCCGCGATGGCGAACATCGAGACCCATGCCCCCGGAGCGTTTTCCTGGCTTGAGCTGGCAACCACAGATCAGAACGGGGCAAAGAATTTCTACACTTCCCTGTTCGGCTGGAGCTTCGAAGATAATCCAATCGGGCCAAACGACTATTACACGATGTTTGCGCCTCCGTGGCAGGAATACTGCGGCACTGTACACCATGCGGGACGACGAAGTTGCCATGGGTTTCCCCTCCCACTGGAACATCTACATCACGGTAGAGAATGCCGAGGCGGCCAACGACAGAGCTGTGGCGCTCGGCGGAAAGTTGCTTTATGGTCCCCTCGATGTTGCGGCCCACGGGCGCATGTCCGTCCTGCAGGACCCCACGGGCGCCGTCTTCCACACCTGGCAGCCGAAAGGCCATATTGGCGTCGGCGTTGCCAGTGAGCCCGGTGCCTTTTGTTCGGCGGATTTGAGTACTCCCGACCAGGCTTCGGCTGCAGCCTTCTATTCCGGGCTGTTCGGCTATGAATTGCCCCCTGGCGATGGGGGGTACCTCCACCTGCAAAATGGAAAAAGTGGGCTGGATGACAGCTCTGGCCGACCCGCAAGGGGCGGTCTTCGCAATGTTCCAGCCCACCCCGGAAGATAGTTTCTAACAATCTGATTTGAAAAGCTTTACAGTCTCGTGTCATTGTTCCGGGGCACTTCCCCTGCTACTGCGGCATGGGCGAAAATGGCTGTGATGCGATTTACTATTCTCCTGTTCGCGGCAGTGGCCGGTTGCTGGGGCGCGATTCGCGTCAGAGTGCTAGACACGCAGGGGAACAGCATTCCGTCCGCGCGTATCGAAGTTCTCAGTTCTGCGGGAAACGTCGTTCACTCGGGTATGAACACCGTCCCGGACGCCCCGCCCGGAGCGCTGCTTCGCGTGTCGGCGCCAGGTTTTGGTTCAGCCCTGGTGGTGTCGGGACCGGAAGTGGCTGTCACCCTGGAGCCTGTCCGTGTCTCCACACAAATCACCGTCTCGGCGACACCCGGCATAGCAGAGGACATCATGGTGCGACCGGAACTGGTCCTCTCCGGAGACCCGGGCTCCGGCCCCACCGTGGCACACGCGCTGGAGTCTCGTCCGAATGTTCTGTTGCAGCAGACCGGGGCCGGACAGGTCTCGTCGTTCCTGCGGGGTCTGACCGGCTACCAGGTCCTGAATCTGGTCGATGGCGTGCGATTCAATAACTCCACCTTTCGGTCCGGGCCGAATCAGTATCTGGCCTTCATGGAGCCGGGCCAGGCGGCTGAGGTAGAGGCAATGCTCGGGCCGAGTGGCACACAGTACGGCAGCGATGGTCTGGGGGGCACAATTCAGGTGATAACAGACCGCCCCCGCTTTGATGCCACCACCTGGCACGGAAACCTCTCCCTCTTCGGCCAGACAGCTGACCTTTCGGGGGGGCTCCGCGCCTCAATCAGCCACAGCGCCCCCAGGCTCTGGTTTCTGGCCGGAGCCGCCGGCCAAAGGCACAACGACCTGCGTACGGGCGGCGGCCTCGATTCCCACAACGTTCTCACCCGGCTGTACGGTTTAACCCCGCAGGTGG
Source organism: Terriglobia bacterium (assembly GCA_010084195.1). GTDB lineage: Bacteria > Acidobacteriota > Terriglobia > Bryobacterales > Bryobacteraceae > BOG-234. The sequence goes on along the minus strand of RGPS01000074.1, from coordinate 14,643 downwards.
CCTCGGGATACCTCGGCAAGCGCCTGCGAGACACCGCCTATTCACAGGGTGGGGCGCACGGCAAGCTCGCCGTCAGACCGGACGACAGACAGTCGCTCACCGCGTGGTACCAGCGCGGTGAAGTGCATGGCCTGCGCAATACGAAGGACTTGTGGGGCGGTCTGGGACGCCTGCAGGCAGCGCTCAGGCCGCAAATTCTGGATCTGTTCTATGTGCGCTATGAGCGTCTGCGGCTGGCCGGTTTCGATTCGCTCAGTGGCCGTTTTTCCGTCAACCGCCAGCAGGACGGCGGGACCCGCCAGGGGCTTCGCGCCAGCGACGCGGTCACCAGTGAGTACAGCAGCGTTCAGTCGCTGGGCTATGCCGGACAGGGCGTAACCCACGTGCAAAGCCACACCGTGATCAGCCTCGGGGGTGAGCTCTACGACGAGCAGGTGCGCTCGGACCGCCTGACGAACGGCGTCCGCGTGCGCCCTCTGTATCCCGACAACTCGAACTACCGCACCGGAGGTATGTACGGGCAGGCAGCGACCGAATACCGGCGTCTGCGTGCCAGTTACGGCGTGCGGTATTCGCACATTGGCTACGCAAATCCTGAAAATCCCGTCTGGAGGATGCCGGCGACCAGCCAGGCTTTTCATGACTGGACCTGGCAGGCGAGCCTGCTGGCCAGATTGGCCCCGACCTTCGCTCTGCACGGTCTTGTGAGCCGCGGGTTCCGGGCACCCAACCTGAACGACCTGGGCGCTATCGGGCTGAACGACCTGGGGTATGAAATCCCGGCCAGGGAGGCAATCCCCGCCAAAGCGCTGCTCGCCGACTCGTCCGGCGAAGGTGCACTTTCAAAGGGTCTCAACCTTCGACCACTCCAGGTGGAGCGACTGCGGAACGTGGAATTCGGGCTCCGGTTTCAGGCCCGCCGCCATCGTGCGCGCGTGCAGTTTTTTGATGCGCTGCTGTCGGACCCCATTGCGCGGCGCACTCTCTTATTCGCTGCCGGGGCAGTACCCACTCAGCTGGCGGGCTTCAATGTAACACCCATTCCGCCCACAGCAGCACAAAGGGCGCAGGGCGTAGTTACGGTCGCGGGGCCAATCGACCCGCGCGCCCTGAAGGCTTTCGTGAACGACGGGCAATCGCGCTATTGGGGAGTGGAAGCGGATTGGGAGTTTCGGATGACGAGCCGCTGGCTCTGGTCGTCATCCTACTCGTGGCTGATGGGGCGCGATCTGGATCCCAATCGCAATATCCGCCGGCTGCCGCCCCAAAACGGCGCTACCCGCCTGCGCTATATTCGGGCGCGATTCTGGTCGGAGGTTCAGCTGTTCGCGTCGGGTGCCCAGACGCGCCTGAGCGGAGGGGACCGCGACGACGAACGCATTGGAGCCTCGCGGCGGCGCCAGGACATCGCCGATTTCTTCGCTTCCGCGCGGGCGGCTGAGGTTCGGACCGGGGAGACCCTTCGCATGATTCAGGATCGAGTTCTCCCCGGCGTGGCCGATACCGTCCGCGTGACGCTCTTCAACGAGACTCCCGGATGGGTGACTGTCGATCTGCGCGCGGGCCTGCCGATCTCCGAGACGCTCAGCATAGAGGCTGCGCTCACGAACCTGGCCGACCGGAACTATCGTGTACACGGCTCAGGTATCGACTCGCCGGGGCGGTCGGTTCGTGTGCAGCTCAACTGGCGCTTCTGATACCTGCGGGGCTTGGCTACCGGCGGTTCGCCTGCAGGATCTTCTTGCGCAAACGGATCGACTTCGGTGTGATTTCCACCATTTCGTCTTCCCGGACAAATTCAATAGCCTGTTCCAGCGTTAGCAGCCGTGGCGGCACCAGACGCATCGCTTCGTCGGCCGAAGACGCACGCATGTTGGTGAGCTTCTTTTCCTTCACGATGTTCACATCCAGGTCATTGTCGCGCGAATTCTCGCCAACAATCATGCCTTCGTAAACTTCCGTGCCGGGAACCAGGAAGATTTCCCCGCGCTCCTGCAGATTCCAGATCGCGTTGCCGGTGGCCTTGCCTGCACGGTCGCTGACGAGCGAACCAGTGGGCCGCATCGGGATCTCGCCCTGCCATTCGATGTAGCCTTCGAACAGCGAGTTCATGATGGCGGTGCCGCGGGTATCGGTCAGAATTTCGCTGCGGAGCCCGATCAGGCCACGAGACGGGATATGGAATTCCAGGCGCACACGACCGGAACCGTGATTCACCATCTTCGCCATCTTACCCTTACGCGAACCCAGCTTTTCAATCACCACGCCGATGAATTGCTCGGGGCTGTCGATCACCAGCGTTTCCAGAGGTTCCATCTTCTTGCCGTCAATCTCGCGAGTGAGAATTTCGGGCTTGCCAACGGAAAGCTCGTGGCCTTCGCGACGCATCATTTCGATCAGAATCGCCAACTGTAGTTCGCCGCGACCCATCACCCGGAAAGTATCCGGCGTAATGGCTTCCACCTTGATGGATACATTGGTCAGCAGTTCCTTGTCGAGGCGGTCCTTCATGTTCCGCGACGTCACCAGGTTGCCTTCCCGTCCGGCGAACGGTGAAGTGTTGATCGAGAACATCATGCCGATGGTCGGCTCGTCGATCTGAATCTGCTTCATCGGCATCGGGGTAATGGCGCTGGTGATCGTTTCGCCGATCGTGATGCCTTCCACGCCCGCCACTGCCACAATATCGCCGGCTCGCAGTTCGGTCTCATCCACGCGGCGGAGACCTTCGAACGAGTACATTTTGGTGATGCGGGTCTTCTGGATGGAACCATCCAGGTGGCAGATCGCCACGTCGTCACCGTGCCTCAGGGTGCCTTGAAAGATGCGACCGATGGCCAGACGGCCCAGATACTCGCTGTAGTCCAGGTTCGCCACTAAAGTCTGGAGGACCGCATCGGGGTCGCCTGTTGGTGCCGGGAGACTCTTCACAATCGCGTCGAACAGCGGCTCCAGGGTTTCAGACGGATCGTCCAGCGAAACCTTGGCCACGCCGTTCTTGGCAACCGCGTAAAGCACCGGGAAATCCAGCTGCGATTCGTCCGCATCCAGATCGATGAACAAGTCGTAAATCTCGTTCAGAACTTCCTGCGCACGGGCGTCCGGACGGTCAATCTTGTTGATGACGACGATCGGCTTCAGGTTTGCCTCAAGCGCTTTCATCAAAACGTAACGTGTCTGGGGCAGCGGGCCTTCGCTGGCATCCACCAGCAACATGACGCCGTCCACAATCTTGAGGGCGCGTTCCACTTCGCCACCGAAATCGGCGTGGCCCGGGGTGTCCACGATGTTAATCTTCGTCCCCTTGTAGCGGACGCCGGTGATCTTGGCGAGAATCGTGATGCCACGTTCGCGCTCCAGATCATTCGAGTCCATCACGCGATCTTCCACTTCCTCGTTGGCGCGGAAGATGCCGCTCTGTTTCAGCATCGCGTCGACGAGGGTAGTCTTGCCGTGGTCAACGTGCGCAATGATGGCTATATTTCTAATTTTTTCACTCATGAAGGTTGTTGCCGAAAGAACTTTTATGCTTGAACTGTCTAGGGTTGAAGGAGATAGAGGGAAAGCACGCCACACAATGCCGTGCCAGACACTACTAAACCTTTATAGTAACAGTTCCGGCCAGCCTACTCGCTGCGAACGGCATCAGAGGGCTCAATCCTGGTGGCGAAACGTGCGGGATAGACGCCTGCCAGAATGGTCATGAACCAGACCAGGGCCAGCGCTCCGGCCAGCAGGCCGACCGGCGGATGGAACTGAATCGTCCACCCGAAACTTTGCTTGTTGATGACGAAAATCAACACCAGCGAGAGCGCCATTCCCAGTACGAGGCCGAGGACGTTCGCCAGGAGCCCGAGTAATCCCGCCTCCGTCAGAATCATCGCCCGCACCTGACCTTGTGAACCTCCCAAATAGCGGATCAGACCGATTTCGCGTCGTCGGTCCAGCACAAGGGCCAGCAGCGCATTCGCCGCGCCCAGCATGGCCACAATGATGGCGATTCCCTCCAGCGCCCAGGTCACTGAGAAGGTGCGGTCAAAGATTCGAATGGCACCCTCGCGCAGGACTTTGTTCGGGGCCACCAGCACCGGATAGTCCGCTACTGCTTCTTCAATCTCGTGTCGGATTTTGACCGCATCCGAACCCGGGCGGACATAGACAGCAACGTTGGTGAGAGGTTGCTCGGGCAGGTAGCGCAACAGGGTGGAACGGTCCACGATGACGAGGCCCCGGTCGTTCGAATAGTCGAAGTAAATTCCGACAACCGTCAGTTTGACCGGGCTTTCGCCCAAGGCGATGGTGAGGACGTCTCCGACTTTCACGTTGTGCTTGTTCGAGAAGGGTTCGCTGACGATGGCACGATCTTGTCCCGCGAGAGACGCGAGGATCGTGTCACTGTCGCCGGTCATGAAGCGCAGCGTTTTTTTTCGCCGGACAATATCCATGACGCCCGCGCCCAGCGTGGCCTGCGTCCCTTCGTAGCGAAAGGGGAAGGCGTGAAAGACATCCACATCCGCAACGCCAGGAATGGCCCGAACCAGATCCGGGATTCGTGTGTCCATGGCCGGAAAAATACCCGCCGTAGCGGGGCCAGCTCCCCGCATGTAGATATCGGCCCCCAGTTGGCTGACCAGCCAGACCTGGACCGTCTCCCTAAAACTGCCGACCATGGTGGCGACGCTCACCATCATGGCAATGGCCGTCGCGAGGGCAGCCACCACGATGGAGGTTCGCGAAAGAGCGGTGGTCAGGCTTCGTTCAGCCACCAGACCGGCGGCCCCGGAAACCCGCTTCAACGCCGGACGAAGGAACTTCAGGATCGCCAGAATCAGCGCCGGGCATGCAAGGGCCATAGCCGCCACCGCCAGCAGGGCTGCGGCATAGCCGAACATCGGTCGGCCATCAACCGGACCGGCAAAAGAGGCCGCCACCGCCAGTGCTGCCAGGGCTCCCGCAATAGCCAGATCTCTGCCGGAGTGGACACGTGCTTCATGTTCCCGGCTGGCGCGTCTCATCGCTTCGGCCGGGGCCACTCGCGCCGCCTCGCGTGCCGGACTCAGGGCGGATAACAAAGCCACTGAGGTGCCGATAACGATTGCCCCCACCAGCCCGGCTGTGGAGAGCACAATCGGGGAAGGGGCGCTGGTGACGAACAGGGCATTCACCGTGTCTGACAACATGCCCTGGATTCCACCCGCCAGAAAGCGTCCGAGGCCGATTCCCAGCAAAGATCCAATCACACCAAGAACCCCGGCTTCTGCCAGAAAGACGCCCTCAATGCTCCGTGCGCTGGCACCGATGGCACGCAGAATCCCGATTTCTGTCCGGCGCCGCACCACCCCCACCGCAATGGTGTTGTAGATGAAAAAAGCCCCTACCAGCAGCGCAATGTAACTCAATATCCGCAGATTCCAGCGGAACGCCGCCAGCATCTTCTTCTTCTCTTCTTCCTGGTCACTCGGAGTTCGGACGCTGTAGCCTGGTGGCAGGGCCCCTTCGATCGAACGCCGGGCCGCAGCCAGATCTTCACCACCCTCCAGGCGAATGTCCACTCGGTCTACACGCCCGAAGTTATCCATCAGTTCCTGGGCGGCGGCCATGTCCAGACCAATCCACCCCGAAGTCTGCCCGGGGACAATGCTGCGAACGGTGAATTCAGTAGTGCGGTTGCGACCCCGTAAACGGATCTTCTCGCCGGGCTTCCAGCCAAACTTCACCGCCGCGTCGCTCGAAACCACGGCAGATTTCTCCATGTCTGCAGCCGTGAACTCCCCGGCCCCGGAACCATTTCCCTGTTCGGGTGCGGCACCAATCATGTCGACACCAAAGAGCATGGCCGCACCCCGCCCCGCGCCAACAACCCGGATCGGCTGCTCAATCACCGGCGAGAGTTTCGCGCGAACAGGCAGGCCCGCCAAGCGCCCAACGTACTGCTCATCCACCCCGCCGTTGGCAGTAACGGTAAGGTCGATCTTGCCGGTTAGTGTCGCCAGTGATGACTGGAATGATCCGACAGCGGCGTCGCCGGCCAGGTCAATGGCAATGACTACCGCCACGCCCAGAGCCACCGAGAGGATGCTGATCAGGGTGCGGATCGGATCGGCCCGGAGCGGTCGCAGCACAATCCGCCGGAACAGTTTCACTGCGCGCTACCTTCAACCTGCTCGATACCTTCAATACGGCCGTCCCGCATCCGAACCCGAACATCTGCCATCGCCGCCGCTTCCGCGCTATGAGTTGCGATGACGACGGCAGCTCCGAACTCATCCGCAGCCCGCCGGAGCAGGCCGAGGACCAGGTCGCCGCTCAGCGTGTCCAGATTTCCGGTGGGTTCGTCGGCAATCAGCAGTTTCGGCTGGTGCACCAGAGCCCGGGCGACAGCCACCCTCTGCATCTGGCCACCCGAGAGCTGAAACGGGAGGGCTTTGGCCTTCTCTTCGAGCCCGACCCAGCGCAGAATTTCCAGTGCACGCGCCTCGGTTCCGTTGGCCCGGGCCAGCAGCAACGGCAATTCGACATTCTCGAGGGCGGTGAGTGACGGCAGTAACTGAAAGGCCTGAAAAACGAACCCGATCGTGCCGCGGCGCAACGCCGTCAGCTTGGCGTCATCCAGCGAACCGGTGGCCTGCCCGGCAATGAGCACCTCTCCGGATGACGGGAAATCCATCGCTCCGCAGAGGTTCAGCAACGTTGTTTTGCCGCAGCCACTGCGGCCCAGCAGGGCGGTCACTCGTCCTGCCGCAATCTCGATCGAGACCCCGCGAAGGGCCTCCACGCCACCGTCATAGGACCTGGTCACGTTCCGAACCGAGATCGCCGAAACATAATCTGTCATTTTTATTGCAACCAATTTACATACTCTCTGTCTGTAGTGTATTCTGGGACTGCTCTGGTATAAATTCCGCGCTACTTAGTAGATGCTTGCCCCGCATACTCTGAATCGCGACGATATGGAAAGTCGCCGTCTGGCAGCCGCACGTGACCTGCTGAACGGCTCCACACAATCACAGGTGGCACGCCGTTATGGCGTGAGCAGAACAACTGCCTCTCGATGGTTTCGCTCCATCGTGGTTAAAGGTGTTGACGGTATGAAGAAGCGCCGGGCAACCGGTCGCCCCAGCCGCCTCACAGCTGATCAGGTGGATGGAATCCGCCGTATGTACCAGGAAGGTGCCTGCGCCCACGGTTTTCCCTCTGACCGCTGGACCACCGCGAAACTGGCTGATGCGATCAATAAAATTCTGGGCATCCGTTATGACCAGGACCATGTTGGCCGCCTGATGCACAAGTTCGGTCTGCGTGAACGCCGGTTTGTCTACGCCCCGGCGATGGCGTCGGTGATGTTGCACCAACCGTCCATGCAGCCCCACGCCAGTCTCTAACTCAGCCCGTTCGAGTTGCATAGCGCCGGTACGGATCCGTGCGCTATGTGGGTCTGGCTGCGACTGAAATCCTAAGGTCGAACGAACATGTTGGACTGCTTCTCCCTCCCGATAGTGGTAGGTCCGCCGTGCCCCGCGATCACAACCGTGTCTTCGGGCAGAGTGTAAAGTTTGCCCCGGATGGATTTGGCGATCGCGTCGGGATCTCCGCCCGGGAGATCCGTACGGCCTACGCTCCCCAGAAACAGCGTGTCGCCGGCGATCAGCTTTTTTTCTTGTGGAAGAAATAATGAGATGCTGCCGGGTGTGTGCCCTGGCGTATGCAGGACAGTCGCTTCGATAGTACCTGCCTTCAGGACATCTCCCTCCCTGGCCGGCGTATCGATCCCAGGGTTCTCAGGAGTCTCTATCCCCAGCCACCCTGCCTGCACGTCCAGTCGATCTGCCAGGAATGAGTCCGCCTCGTGCATATAAACCGGCGCTCCGGTCAACGCCCGCAGCTTCTGTGCCCCGCCGATGTGGTCGATGTGGGCGTGCGTGATGGCAATCTGCGTCACCTTCAGGGCGTGCTTCTCCAGCAGGGCGACAATTTTTGAGATGTCGTCGCCCGGATCGATAACAATCGCCTCCCGGGATACTTCATCGCCAATGATGGAACAGTTACAGCCGAGCATTCCGACGGGGAGAATTTCGTGGATCATAGCTTTCTCCAGCTTAGCGGCCTCCAGCTTGGCTTTCTCGAGCTTAGCGACCGGAACTCATTCGATTGAACCCGGCAACACCGATCCCTCATCATAAATAGTTGATGGACGTCCTTCCGATTCTCTTTCGCTTCCTGCATATCATTTCTGCTGTAACCCTGGTGGGTGGCGTTCTTGCCTGGGTTTATGGCTTCCTGCCCGGGCTCGCCGCCCTGTCGGCCGACTCCCGCGCCAAGGTGGAAAACGCCGCCGCTGCTGCCTGGAGGCCTCTGGTACTCACCTCGATCGTCGGCCTCCTCGTCTCGGGAAGCTGGAACTTCCTCACGAATTTCCTGCATCGTGAAGGTCTGAGTCGTGGCTGGCATCCCGTTTTCGGGGTGAAGATCCTGCTCGTCCTCCATGTTTTTGCCGTTGCCCTCCTCGCCACGAAACCTGGCAACACCAAACGCGGACGTCAGTTGACCGGCATTGCCGTCAGCGGCATGCTGATCATCCTGCTGTCAGCCGTTCTTCGCATCCTGTCCAAATAAACCTGTTTAAACAAACCTGTCCAAATAAATGTCCGTTCAAATCTTCGACCTCGGCTCACACGGTCGCATCAAAGTTACCGGCGATGACCGCGCCCGTCTCCTGCACGCCATGACCACCAATCATGTGCAGGACCTGAAACCCGGTGAGGGCCTCTACGCGTTTTTCCTCAACGCCCAGGGCCGGATCCAGGCCGACGTTCATATTCTCTGTTTTGACGACTACCTCCTCCTTGATACCGAGCCCGAAGTCCGCGGTCTGGTTTTCGAACACCTCGACCGCTACATCATTGCCGACGATGCGTATGTAGAGGATGCAACCGAAACCCGTCACCGGAGCTGCCGGCGTTCGTCTCTATGGGCCAATCGACGCAAAGGAAAACCTTGTAGCCCGCCTCGTGGCTCTCGGAGCCACCACCGGGTCGCCCGCAGAAGCCGAAATCGCCCGCATCCAAAATTTCGTGCCGCGCTTCGGCGCAGATATCACCGCCGCCACCCTGCCTCAGGAAAGCCAGATGATGCACGCGATACATTTCCAGAAGGGGTGCTACCTCGGGCAGGAGATTGTGGAGCGCGTCCGGTCACGGGGCCATGTAAATCGGACGCTGATGGGCTTTCGTCTGGAAGGGGAATCGGCCCCCGCACCCACCACACCTTTGACGGTGGATGGCAAGGAAACCGGCGAAGTTACCTCATCTGTAGCTACTGCTGGCGGAGTCTCGGGTCTGGCTTACGTCCGGGTGCCCCACAACAAGTCCGGAGCAACCGTCAGCATCGACGGTCGCGCCGCCCAGCTCTTTGCTCCAGCCGGTATTTGAGCTTGTCGTTTAACCGGCTACCCCGTCCCACGCGTCTCTCCGGTATTCTGTATTCAGCGGATATAACTATGCGAAATTTCTCTCTCCTCGCCCTTTGCGCCACCCTCACCTTTCTGACCGGAACAGCCAAAGCCGATCTGCCCCCGGGCGTCGGCCATGACGAAACCGTCAAGGTCTGCGGCAAGTGCCACTCGCCCGAACAGGCTGCATCGATGCGCCAGACACGCACTGGTTGGGAAGAAACCATCTCGAAGATGGTCAATATGGGCTCTGAAGGCACCGATGAGGAGTACGAGAGGGTTCTCGATTACCTGACAAAGCAATTCGGCCCGGAAGCTCCCAAGCCCATCGAAATCAATAAGGCTTCCTCCATCGAGCTCGAAGCCGGTCTCGGCCTCACCCGCTCCGAATCCGCAGCCCTGGTGAAATACCGCACCGAAAAGGGTGAATTCAAGACTCTTGACGACGTCAAGGTTGTTCCCGGGATTGACTTCAAGAAGGTTGAAGCGCGCAAGGCCCGCCTGAAATTCTAGTCGATGGCGACCATAAAAGAAGTCGCCGATAGAGCCGGAGTTTCCGTAGGAACCGTTTCTCACGTAGTCACCGGGTCTGTGCCGGTGAGTGAGATCCTTCGCCAGCGGGTCGAAGATGCCATTCGTACCCTGGACTACCACCCGAACTACGTCGCCCGCAGCCTGAAGACCAGCCGTACCCATACCCTGGGCATCATCGTGCCGGATATGACGATCTCCTTTTATCCGCAGATTATCCGCGGCGCGGAGACCGGTGCCCGGGGCAAGGGCTACTCCCTGATCGCGGTCAATTCCCTGGAAAGTCCCGAACGGCAGAGCGAACTGTTGTCCATCCTGCGTTCGCAGCAGGTGGAAGGTCTTCTCGTTGTGCTCGCCGAGTCCGGGGGCTCCGGTCGCCAAATGGAACGCCTGGAAAGCGCCGGCATTCCGGTTGTCTGTGTGGATCGCGTGCCGGAACGGGCATCGGTCGATTCTGTCTCCGTGGAGGATGTTGCAGCCGCCGAAATGGGGACCGACCATCTGCTGGCTATGGGCTATCGCCGGATCGCCATGGTAACCGGACCCCTGGCCTTGCGCAACGAGCGCCGCCGTTTACAGGGTTATGAGCAGAGCCTGCGCCGCGCTGGCCTGCAGCCATCCGAAGATTTGGTCTGGCAGGGCAACCTCCGTTGCGAGGATCTGGCGTCCATGTGCCGTGACCGTCTGAACGATCCGGAAAATCGCCCCGACGCGCTCATCTGTACCAACGGCACCACCGCGCTCGGAGCCCTGCGGGGCATGTATCAATGCGGTTTGCGGACTCCTGACGATCTCGGCTTCGTCACCTTTGACGAACTCACCGTTGATGACCTGTTCTCCCCGTCCATCACCACGGTTGTGCAACCTGCTTACGATATTGGCTTCCGGGCGGCGGAGATTCTCCTCAACCGAATCCAAAACAAGGGTACCCGCCAGGCGGTGACAACTCTGCTCTTGCCCGCTACGTTAAAAGTTCGCGAATCCTCCCGCCGCAACCTGCGTCGCACACGTTCGGCCGAAGTCGTGCCCCTCCGCGCGTCGTCCTGACACCTCACACGGAACAACAGGATATAGTTCAGGGTGATGAAAATCGCCACACGACTCTTCGCTCTTGCCTGCCTGGTTGCCACCGGGCTTTCTGCTCAGACCGCCGCTCCTGCCCCCGCACCCGACGTTACCGGCCGATGGGTTGGCGTCGCCGATACCACGGATGAAGCGGGGACCAAACGCCAGGAAAAACACACTATTGAGATTCGCCTGGAGGAGGGCCAACTGGCGGGATACCGCCTGGGCAGGGACGGAAAGCTCGGGGCAAAGATGGAAGTTCAGCAATCCGGGCCGAAAATCAATGTCTACTTGTATCTGGATTTTGAAGGTGGAGAGCCTCTGCGCTGGAAGCTGGAACTGAAGGATGGCACGTTGGTGGGCACGTTCTCGGCCCAGCACCACCGTCCGGCGAAGTGGATCTACGACCGGATTGGTGCTATCACCATGGCCAAAGAGAAGTAGCCAGTACCTGCGGTCACGGCACCGCAAATAAATTGTTTCATTTCTGTTTCAGTCAAGCTACAATTTGATTGCGAAATGAAACAGATCTGGATTGCAACCCTTGCGGTCGTGATGGTCCAGCCCTTGGTGGCGGGGAGCCTGGATCTGTGTGTGTCAAATCCCGCACGGCTGGATTCTTCAACGCTGCAGGTGTTCCGCAACGAACTCAGCAGGGTTCTGGCTTCTTCGGCCCGTCCGGCGACATTTACGGACTGCCACCCCGGGGCTGTCAGTATTACTCTTCGGGCAGAACCGATCGAAGGCGAGGGCTCCGCTCTGGGTGCAACCCGTCGGAACATTCCTCGCAGGGAATCATGATGGAGCGGCTCAGCGCAGCTCACCTGCTGGCACCGGATCGAGGCACTCTTCGGTTACCCGTGCGACCCTGAGCGAAGCCCTCAGTAGGGGCGGCAACGTTACTGGAGCGGAAGAACAACGCCTATAATGGCAGTATCATGACATCTTCCGCAGAACTCTTCAGGGACGCGATGGCACTTCCGGCCGAAGCCCGTGCGGCCTTAGCCGATTCTCTCCTCGAAAGTCTGGACCATGAGATGGACGACGATGCCGAGCAGGCATGGAGCATCGAAATCCGGCGTCGTCTGAGCCAGATTGATTCTGGTGTTGTCGCCATGATCCCGTGGACTGAGGCGCGCCAATCCCTGCGTTCCATCCTGGAAAGTTGACTTCACGTTCGATTCGTATCCACCCTGACGCTCTCGCGGAAGCCGGGGCGGCTGTTGAGTGGTACAAGGCACGAAGTGCGGTAGACGCAGCAAGACTGGCCAGGGAACTGGATAGCTTGCCGGCACGAATATCGGTGGCCCCACAGCAGTTCGCTGTTTCAGATCACGGTACACGGCGAGCGATCTTGCACCGGTTTCCGTTCATCGTCGTCTTTCGGGAAGGTACCGGTTTGATCGACGTAGTCGCGTTTGCTCATGCCAAACGCCGACCCGGCTATTGGCAAACAAGAAAATTCTAATTATTCCGGTAGTTCGCGGACTTGGCGTCCCACGGCCCGAAGAACACCATCAGGCCTGGCTTTGCAGCCTTGAGGCCCGCTGCGCCCTTTTCCGTCACACCCGTCCCCTGTAAATCCACTTCTTTCAGCGATTTCATCGAGCCCAGTGCTGCCACCGAATCATCTCCGACACGGTTGCAACCCTGGAGTTTCAACCGCTCCAGCTTCGTGAGCGCCTTAAATTTCTCTACCCACTTGGGTGTGACACTCAGCATGCTGATTTCGCCGAACTTTGCCCCTTCAATTCCGACACCAATCGAGACACACCCGAACCGCAGTTCCTTGAGCTCTGCGAGGGTGAGCACGGCTTCAAGACCTGGGTCGGTCATCGCGATGGTCCAGACGTTCTTGTCCGTCCCCTGACGGCCACTCAGGTCGAGGAATGTCAGGCCTGCCATCTGCCGCAACGCCTGCAGGCCGGCATCTCCAAGCTCATTGCCGCCCATCGTAAGTTCCTTCAGCTTCGTCAGGGCAGTGAGCCGCTCCAGGCCCACATCGGTCATCAGCGTCGACCCGACGTTCAATGACTCAATGGCAGCGATATTGGCGATGTGTTCCAGCCCCGTATCGCCGACCTTGGTGCCGTGTACATTCAGCTTGCGAAGTTTCTTCCAGTCCTTGATGGACGCAATACCTTCATCGGTGATGTATTCGGTGAAGTACAAATTCAGATCCGTCACGCCCGGCAGGCCCTTGATCTCGGACATGCCCTGATCCGTGATGTGAGTCAGTGAAAGGTCCAGAACACTCAGCTCCGGCAACTCATTGAGCCGACGCAGATCCGTATCCGTCACCCAGGTCGCCCGAAGGTTGACCGCCGTGACTTTTCCTTTTGCATCGCGGATGGCCGACCCGCCCAACACGTCAATCCACTGCGTGTCGCCGAGCTTTCGGTCCGCGCCCAGGCCGAGCGACGCAACAGCCAGCATCATCAAAATCAGCTTTCGCATTACTTACTCCTCCGGTTCGGCAACGACGAATCCCGATCATAGACAATCCTGCACTCCGGCAGGGCCGCATGTAATTCCTGCAGGGCCTTTTCCGACACCAGAGTGTGATACAGGTTCAGCGCCCGCAGGCTCTTCATCCCGGCCAGAGTCCGGGCCCCGGCTTCCGTGATATTTGTGGTGTCGAGACTTAGTTCCTGTAGTCCGGTCAGGGCCTGAAGTGCTTCCAGACCCTTGTCATCCACGGAGGTGTAATCCAGCTTCAGAACTTTCAGGCTCTTCAATTCTGCTATGGAAACAGCCCCGGCGTTGGTCGCCCGAGTCCGGAACATCTCCAGCTTTTCCAGCTTTTGCAGCGGCTTCAGGGCCGCCAGGCCCTCATCGGTAAATCGTGCGTGATTCAGGTACAGTTCCCGCAACGTTGTCAGATTCCCGACCTGCTTCAGGCCTTCATCGGAAATGTCCGTACTGTTCAGTTCCAACCGCTCCAGCTTTGTCAGTTTCGCCAGATTAGCCAGCCCCGAATCGCTGATCTCGACATAACCCAACCGCAAACTCACCAGGCCTCTCAAGGCACCCACCTCCACCAACCCACTGTCGTCCACCCGGGAGCGCGACAGTTCCAGCTCCCGCAGGTCCGTGAGACCCTGCAACTTTGCCAGGCCTTTGCCCTGTACCAGGGTTCCGGCCAGTCGCAAACTCCGCAATTTGCCGAGGGGGGCCAGTTTCGCCTGGAGGGAGCCGACGCGAAGGTGGACTACTCTCGGGAGCTGCTGTCGAAACGTCACGTTCAGCATCAGATATGGAGACTCTTGCTGATGTAGAGGCTGCCAAGGCACTCGCTGATGCAGAGAATGCAGGCGTTGACCTTGGAGAACTTCGAATGGTCCCAGTTGTTAATGGCGCCCCCGGAGAAGTAGTTGGCGTTCCCGTTATCGACTCTCAGGCCACTATTGCATCCTTGGCTCACTACATCTATCGCCGAGGTGACTCTCGAACAAAGAATAAGGCTGTTCTTTGCCACGTGTTTCATCATGCTTTACACGATCGATTCTATGCAGCCCGTGATCTTCTAGTCATGAGCCGCTGCCAAGACTCAATCGCAAGCATGCAACAAGAGGCTAGATTGCAGCCTGATAATGTTC
>RGPS01000073.1 GCA_010084195.1 Terriglobia bacterium | reverse complement strand
CGGCTGCTTACCCTGAGCGACCGCCAGTTGCTAAAGAAGTTCTGGACCGTGGACGTGCCGGGTACGGCGTGAATTGCAACTTCTGCCATGGCTCCGATGCCCGGGGTGGCGAGGGTGGTCCGAACCTGCTTCGCTCCGAGCGCGTACTGAACGACAAGCGGGGCGAACTCATCAGCAAGGTGATTCTGAACGGCCAGGGCGAAATGCCTGCCATCCGGCTGACTGAAGCCCAGATCGGTGACATTGCCGACTACATTCACTCCTTCAAGGTCGGCGGCTATGACATTACGCGGAACCCTCCGCCCAGTATTCTGGTGGGCGACGCTAAAGTCGGCCAACAGACATTCGCGAAGACCTGCGGCTCCTGCCACTCGGTGACAGGGGATTTGAAGGGGATTGGCACAAAGATTCCGGATGCAAAAACGCTGCAGAACGGGTGGCTGATGCCTGGTGGCGGCGGGGGGCGTGGCCGCGGTGGCCCGTCGCCTTTTAATGTTCCACCTGTCACGGTCACGGTGACGCCTGCGGCTGGAAAAGCCATTACGGGGCAACTGGTCCGTATTGACGACTTCATCGTCACGCTGACCGAAGACAACGGGGCGCAGAAGACATTCCGGCGCGATGGCGAGGTGCCCAAAGTGGTGATCAACGATCCCATGAAGGCCCACAAAGACCTGCTGCCGAAGTACTCCGATGCCGACATCCACAACATTACTTCCTACCTGGTGACGATTCAATGACTCTCAAGAAACTCCTCCTGACGGCTTCTGCCGGTCTGTTGCCGGTATTGCTTTCGGCGCAGGCGCTTGATCCCTCGGTGCTGACAAAACCGCTTGGCTCCACGGATGCCTGGCCCACCTATTCCGGTGACTATTCCGGGAAGCGATTCAGCAGCCTGAAGCAGATCAACCAGACCAATGTAAAGAACCTGACCCTTTCGTGGGTAGGTAAGGTCACGCCGGGCGCTGGTGGTGGTGGTGGACGGGCTGGCTTCGGCGGCAGTCCGGTCATCATCGGCGGTGAAGGTACTGCCGACCCGAACGCCGGCGGCGGTTTCGGCGGTGCGGCCAATATCCGGGCCTCTATTTTGCAGGTCGGTGGGGTCCTCTACCTCTCCCTGCCGGATAACGCATGGGCGGTGGATGCGCGCGACGGCCACGAAATCTGGCACTACTTCTGGAAAACCAAGGGCGGCACACATATCGGCAACCGTGGTCTGGGCATGTGGAATAACTACGTGTACATGGAGACCCCGGACGATTACATCGTCTGCCTGGATGCTGCCACTGGCAAGGAGAAATGGCACAAGGAGATCGCCAATTTCAATCAACAGTATTTCTCCACGATGTCGCCGATCGTGATCGGTAACCACATTCTTACCGGGACCGGCAACGATCTCGACGAACCGGGCTACATCCAGTCGCTGGATCCGGAAACGGGCGAAGTGCAATGGCGCTTCTACACGGTGCCCATGAAGAAGGGTGATCCAGGGGTGGAAACGTGGGGCAGCCTGGACGGCGCAAAGCATGGTGCGGGCAACGTCTGGATTCCGGGCTCGTATGATCCGGAGACGAAGCTGTACATCGTTGGTACGGGAAATCCTTCGCCAGCCTACACCAATCCGCAGAGCCGCGATGGCGACAATTTGTATACGTGCTCCATTGTGGCGGTGAATGTGGAGACCGGCAAGATGGCCTGGTATTACCAGCTAAATCCGCACGACACACATGACTGGGATTCCACTGAGACGCCGATTCTGTTTGACGGCGACTTCAAGGGCAAGCAGCGCAAGATGGTGGCGCATGCGGATCGCAACGGCTACTTCTATGTCCTGGATCGTCTGACGGGGGAGCACCTGCTGACCAGCAAGTTCTCTGATGCGGCCAACTGGGCCAAAGAAGTCAACGCCAAGGGCCAGACGATTCGCGATCCGAAGAAGGATTCCATTGTCCCCGGGGCTCTGGTTTCGCCGAATAACGGTGGCGCTACCAACTGGCCGCCGCCCGCGTTTTCGCCCAATACAGGCCTTTTTTATGTGCCGACGAATGAAGCTTACGCCATGTACTATCTGACCGAGACGGACCCTCGCGGTGCCATGGGTTTGGGCGGCAAGGATGAGACGGGGCTGGGCTCGCTCGGTTCCTATCTGACGGCCATTGACTACAAGACGGGTAAGACGGTGTGGAAACATCGCTACCCGGGTCTGGGTGGCAATGTCGGCAACGGCATACTGGCGACAGCGGGTGGCCTGGTTTTCGCGGGTGACGCCGGGGGTAACCTGGTGGCTTATAACGACGCTACGGGGAAGATCCTGTGGCATTCGCATATTGGGAACGTTTCGAATGCTCCCGAGACGTACACACTGGATGGCAAACAGTACATTCTGGTTGCGGCCGGCGACACGATGTTTACTTTCTGCCTTTACTAGTCTTTTGTGGGGCAGGATGACATCCTGCGCGCCGATTGGCAATCGGCGTAAGAGGCGGGTTGCCAACCCGCCGCAGGTTACCAACCTGCCCCACAAAGCTGACTGGAGAACAAATAGAACAGGGCATGTTGTTTCTTGAACGACATTAGTAGAGGTATTTGACGATGCGAAAAGCTATTACCACTGGGTTCTTGATTTTCTCGGCTTTGACCTGCCTGTGGGGGCAAGCTCTCCCTGGCGCAGGTCCGGGACGAGCCGGGCGCGGGGGTGGTGGTGCCGCAGCCTTTCCACAACGTCCGCCCGGAGACCCTGCGGTGGCGGCACGGGGGCGAGCGCAGTATGGGATTCATTGCAATTTTTGCCACGGGTCCGATGCCCGCGGGGGAGAGGGTGGCCCGAACCTGTTGCGGTCGGACATCGTCCTGAATGATCAAAAAGGGGAAGGTATTGCTCCGATTGTGAGAGCCGGGCGGGGAGAGATGCCCAGCCTGCAATTGACGAATGAGCAGATTGCGGACATTGCGGCCTTCATTCACAGTTTTCCCGTGAACAACCGAGACCCCGCCCGTTTTGCGCCGCCGACGATTCTGGTGGGCAATGCGGCTGCGGGTGAAGCATATTTCAAGTCGACTTGCGTTGGCTGCCATTCAGTGACGGGAGATCTGAAGGGGCTTGCCACCAGATATGTGGACCCGAAGGCCCTGCAGAACTATTGGCTGATGCCGGCAGGTGGCGGACGCGGAGCGGTGGCACCGGCACACCTGAAACCAGTAACAGTGACCGTTGGACAGGCTCCTGCCAGTCCAACCACCGGCCGACTGGTTCGAATCGACGACTTCGTGGTGACGCTGGCCCTGCCCAACGGCGCTCAGCAGACGTTCCGCCGCGATGGAGAGATACCCAGGGTGGTGATCAACGACCCGATGCAGGCCCACAAACAACTGTTGCCGGAGTATCGGGATGAGGATATCCACAACCTGACGGCGTATCTGGTTACGGTTAAGTAGTTGGCTGCTGATCTGGTGGTCTGTGCAGCAACGGAGCTGGAGAGTTCTGCGCTTCAAGGCAGTTTGCCGTCCGGCGTGTCCCTGCTGGTGACGGGAGTGGGGGCTGTGAACGCAGCTTGTGCCCTGACCCGGTTCCTGGAACGAGAAGGTGCCAGAGCTGCCGTAGTGTGCGGGATCGGGGGGGCCTACCCGGGTTCCGGTCTGGCGGTCGGCGATGTGGTGTGGGCCGAAAGCGAGTGCTACGGCGATCTGGGAGCCGCATCGCCGCAGGGTTTCCTCGACATGCAGGCGATGGGTTTCCCGGTTATTGGGGGCGAGGCTCCGATCTATAACGTCCTGCCCGTGCAGTTCCGCCCGGCGGGCCGCCAATGGGTTCGTTTTGTCACGGTGAATACCTGCACGGGAGATGACGTGACGGCCCGGGCTCTGGCTACCCGAACCGGCGGGGCGGTCGAAAATATGGAGGGTGCAGCGATTGCTCACGTTGCCCGCCTGTATGGAATTCCCTGTGGCGAAGTGCGAGGTATCAGCAACCCGGTGGGCAATCGGGAGCGGGGTGCATGGCGTGTGAGGGAAGCTGCGCTGGCGGCCCAGGAAGAACTAGTGGCAGTTCTGGCGAGTGGCGACCTACGACAAGGTTGAGATGTAGGTACCGGTAGTCGCTTCGATCAGGATGGAGAAGGTACTGGTGGAGATACTTTCGCCCCAGATGACCCGCCAGACCGGCATGTTGATGGTCCGGCCCATTTCGAGGTAGTACGAAATCGGCATGGTGGGGTTTTTCTTTGTGTATTCCGCGCCGTGCTTCATGGCGACTTCGAGAGCCTTGTCCGAGTCGATTTGGGCCGCGGCAATTATGAAGGCGCGGTGGTCATCAGACCACTGATTGGGGGACTCCGCAAAGACGCCTTTCCTCAGGGTGACGCTCACATCAAAGACGCAACTGACGTAGGCACGTTTCTGGCCTTTGGCTTCCGAGGCGAAGACAACCTGCCAGGCACCGGTCTTGCCGGGTTGGGATTTCACCTGATCAATGTCGATGCTGGAGACATGGAGGATCTTCACATCCGGGGCCCACGAGCGCGCCATGCCGTACGCCTGATAGAGCGCCCGGAGCCCGGTAATGGGCTCAGCCGGTTTAGCCGCGGCCTTATCCGGCGTGTCTGCGCTACACGCAGAGAGCAACAATGCGGCCGACGGAATAGCGAATAGTTCACGGCGATTCATGCCCCTTCAGTGTAGCCGGACCTCTCCGGCGCAACAGTCCGGAAGGGGCAACCATGAGATACTTGGGGTTCGACCTCAGGAACTCATGCCGCCTTCCACACCCCTTGAAATCGCCACCGCGCACAGCCCGGACTCCGATGACGCTTTCATGTTTTACGCGCTTGCCACGAAGAAAATTCGCTCTTCGATGGTGACCTTCCAGCATCAACTGTCGGACATTGAAACCCTGAACAAGAAGGCGCAGGAAGGCTTTTACGACCTGACCGCCATTTCTTACCACGCATACCCCTATGTTGCTGATAAGTATGTGCTGATGGCAGCCGGCTCCAGCATCGGTGATGGGTACGGACCATCTGTAGTATCGCCGCACCCGATGGACACCTCGGAGATTAAGGGCAAGAAGATTGCCATACCGGGCCTGATGACCACCGCTTATCTGGCTTTGAAGATTTTCGAGCCTGATTTTGTTCCGGTAGTTGTGCCTTTCGACAAAATTCTGGAGACGGTGGCTGCCGGTGCTGCGGACGTCGGCCTGATTATCCACGAAGCCCAGCTGACGTACAACAAAGAGGGTTTCTACCGAGTGCTGGATTTGGGCAAGGACTGGAAGGAACGTTATGGCCTTCCTTTACCGCTGGGCTGCAACGTCCTGAAGCGCTCACTGGCTCCTGACGTGAAACTGGAATGCTGCAAGATGATGCGGGAGAGCATTCAGTACGCCCTCGATCATCATTCAGAAGCTCTGGAGTACGCGATGCAGTTCGCCCGGGACATGGAACCGCGGCTTGCCGAGCAGTTCATCGGCATGTATGTGAATCACTACACGGTGGATGCAGGTGAAGTGATTCCGAAAGCGGTAAAGCTGCTCTACGATAAGGGCTTCGAAGTCGGCCTCCTGCCCAACCAGGTGGAAGTGGAATTCGCCCGCGGATAAGCAACCCGGCGGGCAGCGGCATATCATGAAAGCAGATGCGCCGATTCCTTTTTGCCCTTTTACTATCCGTTGTGTGCGCTCTTGCGCAGAAACCCAAAGATGTCCGGCTGGCGGCTAAACCGGGAGCGTCCGCAATTCCCGTGGTTGCTCAGTACCTGAACAGCACGGAGCCGGATACCCGGGCCGAGGCGGTTCGGCAGTTGATTCAGATTGGCGGCAAAGACACGATTGACCCATTGCTTCGGGCAACTTCAGACCCTGATGCCGAGGTCCAGATTCGCGCCACCGACGGCCTGGTGAACTACTACCTCCCTGGGTATGTGAAACAGGGACTGGCTTCGACGATCAGCCGGGCCGGTTCCGTGGTTCGGACAAAGTTCAGCGACACGAATAGCCAGACGATTGATGCCTTCGTCATTGTGCGCCCGGACGTGATAACTGCGGTCGGTAAGGTAGCCAGCGGCGGCATCAGTATGGACTCGCGGGCCAATGGCTGCCGTGCCACCGGCATCCTGAGGGGCCAGGCGGCTCTGGATGACCTGGTAGCTGCGCTGAAGACCAAGGACAACCGCGTGATGTACGAGTCTCTGATCGCCATGCAGAAGATCCGCGACGCTTCCGCAGGCCCGAGGGTCGCACATCTGGTCCGGGACCTTGACGACAAAGTGCAAGGGGCTGCGATTGAGACGGTGGGACTCTTGCGGGCCAAAGAAGCTCTGCCTGCCCTGCGGGGGATCATTTCCAGTCCCCGGAACAAGAACGCGGAGCGCGCGGCGGTTTCGGCTGTGGCTCTGATGCCGGAGGCAGGGGACGGCAAGATCCTCGAAGGATATGTCGGGGTGAAGGACGAAAGGTTGCGGGCAAGTGCCGCAGAAGGTCTGGGCAGGATTAACAAAGCAGAGCTAAAGCCCCTGATTGAAAAGATCTGGAAGGAAGACGACAAAATGCAGCCCCGGCTCGCTGCGGCTTTCGGGCTGGTGCTGAACGGAGAGACGGCGACAACAGACGAAGCTCCGCTGCGCTATCTGGTGAATACCTTAAATTCCGTGAGTTATCGGGATGTGGCCGTGGCCTACCTGATGGAGGCGGCACTGGACCAAAAGGTAGCTAAAGCCTTGTTCGGCCCGCTGGAACAGGGAATGAAGGACGAGAAAATACAGCTCTCCCGTGTGCTTGGGGCGAGCAATGAAGCGGACGCTGTTCCTGTTTTGGAGAAGACGAGCCGGGAATCGGACGCAGAGGTAGCGCAGGAAGGTCTGCGGGCTCTGAGGTCGCTCAGAGCCCGCCTGAAAATCTGAGCTACTTCTTTTTCTGTTGCTTCTGCTGACCGACGCGGACTTTATTCATTGCAGCTTTCTGGTCGCCGAAAGCTTTGTGGTCGTGACGGGCCACAGCGTCGGCGAGATATGCATCAACATTGGCTTGTTGAGGCAGAACTGCCATCAGCGTGAAGGAATCGTTGCAAGTGGGGCAGAAGGGGCGGAAGCGTTTTACGTTCGGGATTGCCATAACAGGTTGATTTTAGCAGACGGTGCGGCAGGGACTCACCCGGCGCGTTGCAGGGTTTGGCCATACACCCCTGAAACGGCCTCGGCAATGCATTCCGGAGTAATCAGGGCCACGCTCTGGCTGACCTGCCTTCTCAGCGGACCCCAAAGGTCCTCGGTGGCCTTTTCGGTCAGGTTGGCAGTCAGGTCTTCCGCCAAATAGAGAATATGGGCAAGCCCCGCGGTCTTCCCGCACGCCTCCGGGCGGTGGTGGAGGCGAACGGCGTCAATCAACTCCTGCGGAAGTTGCCAGGCCGCGAGCAAATCGGCCCCTCTGGCTGCGTGATCCCGCCCCCGTACCAGAGTTTCGGCATAGATCAGGGGAAAGCCCGCAGTCATCCAGCTACCCTCCAGGGCCTGGTTCCGGGGCGTGCCCCGGAGGAACACCAACCGACCGATATCGTGGAGGAGACCTGCTGAGTAGGCCACGTCGGGATCCTGCCCGCATCTTCGGGCCAGTTCCGAGGCCAGATCGGCAACCTGTTGGGAGTGTTCCCAGAGATCCTGGAGCGGCCGGGAGGCAAAAAAGCCCCAAAAACAGGCAGCAATCAGCGTCTTTCTGGCTTCCGGGATGCCGATGCGCTGGATTGCATCCGCCAGGCGGGTGATCTGAAACCGGGATCCGAACTTTGCGGAATTGGCGGTACCCAGGACACGAGCGGTCAGGACGGGGTCGGACGAAGCGAGAGCTTCCAACTGCGCGACTGTTGCGGACTCTTCTCTTATTTTGAACAACTTAAGGGCAGCCGCCGGCAGCACCGGGAGTTGCACCGGAGTGGCAGTCGCATTTGCCACCGGAATGCAGATCTGTTTTAACGCCTGCTGTACAAGCCCCCAGCGCGAGGATGGCAATTCTGCTTCCGCGAAATAGGTACTCAGCGCCTCAGCGATGGTGAGCCCTTCCAGTGCGGCGAACTCTGCCGCCACATCCACTGACTCGCAAACTTCCAGAATCAGTTCCATATCCTCGCCGCGAAGCTTGGGGTCAATCACGATTACCTGAGCGGCAAGGGCTTCCACGCGGCTCGTCCGGCCAGCTGCCGGATTCTGCCTGGTGGTGGCGGGATTCATTGTAGGGGCTGCCAAAGTGGTTCTCCGTTTCTTCCACTTGTTCTATCGGCAATCTCGAGGAAAGTTTTAGGGAAAATTGAAAATAAATTATCGATAGCCGTTTTGGAGCAGGATGGCATGCCCCTGCCCGTGAACCAGAAACTCGGCAAACTGGCTGGCGGACTGGGTTCGTTTTTTCAGATTCACCAGACCCAGGGTCTGGAGCAGAGGCCGGTGGAGCTTCGGGTTGAGAGGTATTACGGCGCCCCGTTCCTTCAAAACCAACGATGCCGGAACGAAGACGGCATCTGCGTTTCCGGTGGCACCGTACTGTTTGGCCATGGCGACGCTGCCCGCGTAGACCAGACGAGGCCGGACACGTTCCAAAATCCCCAGATTGCGGAGCACGTCCAGAGCCGCCCCTCCGTAAGGGGCGAGTTCCGGGCGGGCGAGAGCAATGGCCCGGATTTTCCTGCCAGTCAGATCTTCCAGCCGGAGAGTTGCCGGGCCGGCAGGAAACCACACGGACAGGACGCCTGCGGCATAGACCTGTGCCGTCCCCGGGACGATCAGGTTCTTCTTGAGGAGTTCGTCGACGTGAGTGGAATCAGCAGCGGCGAAAACATCGAAAGGTGCACCTTCCTCGATCTGCCTGGCGAGCTGAGAGGTAGAAGCGAAGCTAAAGACGGCTCGAATCCCGGTAGTGCGGAGAAATGCTGCGGCGAGCAGAGGGGCAACGGCCGTCAGATTCGACGCTGCGGCAATACGAAGTTCGGGCACCTCAGCCGAAGTGGTTCGTGCGGCGAGTGGGAGCAAAGCGCGAAGGATGCCTCGCCGGCTAACAGCGAGTGGCCGGAGTGCTGCGAGCCCCGCCACGTTGCGCAGGGCTAACTGACCGGGCGATTGAGCCATCGCCCCCTGGCAGACCGGGAGGGTGTGTGGCCGGGCGGGACCAGGGCCGGTGTGTGGGTCTGGAGTCAGGGGACACCTGCGACTGCGCGTGTGAGGATGACTGAAGTACGAAACCTTTTTCGTTTTCAATGCGACAATACAAGTATGCGGTATTGGCCAATCCGGGTGTTTTTTTGTGTTTGCGTAGCCGCCGGCGCACTGCTGGCACAGCAGGCGCTGTCGCTGGACAAGCTGCTGGAGTTTGTGAAGTCGTCGATTGCACAGAAGTTACCCGATAAGGAAGTCGCCGCTTACCTGGCGACGGTTCGGGTGACGAGTAAGCTGGAAGATCGGGTCGTGGAAGACATGCAGGGTCTGGGTGCGGGTCCGAAGACGATTGCCGCGCTGAATCGCCTGGTGGAACAGACGGCGAAACTGGCGATGGCGGCACCGAAACCTCCTGCTCCGAAGTACATTGAACCGCCGCCGCCCTCAGCGGCAGAGCAGAAGAGGGTTCTGGCTGAGGTTCGCGAGTATGCGCTGAACTATACAAAAACGCTCCCCGACTTCATTTGCCTGCAGTTGACGCGACGCTCAGTGGATATGCGGTATGAACCGGGAACTCTGGGGTCCTGGACGCCGGCCGACCGTATCGTTGAGAAACTCAGTTATTTTGACAGCCATGAGAAATACGAAGCCATCACGGTGAACGATACCCCGATGTATGGCAAGACGTGGGAAAATCTGGGCGGTTCGATTTCGAGAGGCGAGTTCGGAAGTCTCCTGCGCGACGTCTTTGAAGAGGGCACGGCGGCGGATTTCGAGTGGGACCACTGGGGAACGCTGCGAAAGAAGCTTTGCTATGTATTCCGGTACCGCATCAGTGCCTCGCGGTCGCACTACTCTGTGGATTTTGAACGGAAGCAACAGGCGGTCCCTGGCTATCACGGGCTGGTGTACGTGGAGAAGGGCTCAAATGTGATTACGCGCCTGACGATTGAGCCGGAGATGCCGGCGGGCTTCCCCGTTCAGGAGATCCACCAGCAGATCGATTACGATCATGTGGAAATCAGCGGGAACAAGTTTCTGCTGCCGATGTACTCTCAGGTGCAAAGCCGGGCGGGGCGATTTGGCAGCCGCAATGAGATAGAGTTCCGCAAATACCAAAAGTATGCGGCTGACACGTCGATCAAGTTTGATGATGTGGAAGAGCCGCCAATTCCGGAAGATCAGAAAAAAGAACAGCCGGTAAAACCTTAGGCCAGTACCGCTTAGGCGGTGTTGATAATCCGGTAGATCTGCGCCCCGTACTTCTCCACGGTGTTCAGGCCAATGCCGGGGATGGAGAGAAGTTCGGCAGCGGTGGAGGGTTTCTCGCGCGCGATGGCATCCAGAACCTTGTCGCTGAGGATGCGGAACGCCGGGACGGCCTGGCGTTTTGCGATTGCCAGGCGCCATTCGCGGAGCTTAATTTCGAGTGCGGAATGATCTTCGGCAGGCACCTGGTGAGGTATCTCCGTTTCAAGCTGTGACTGCACCGGAGCTTTTTTCTTCTTCGGAGCCTCAGCCTTCTTCGCTTTACCCTTTGCTTTCCCTTTACCCTTACCTTTGGAGACGACGTTCTCGCGGATCTTGAGGTCGAGGGGAGAGTCGTCGTCCAGATATTCGGCGTCCCGGGTCCGGAACGCCCGGCGGTAGGGAATCTGGCGACCGTCTTTCTCGAAGATTTCGTCGGTTAGTTTGACCAGCCCGGCACGGGCCAGCGCATCCATGACATCTTCCATGCCGTCACGGTCAATGCCGAGGGGCGTGGCGAGGTCGGTATTGAGTTTCCCAACGGAGCGCCCGCTTCCGGCCAGTTCGTCCAGCACATTGCGAGCCAGGGTGATCTCCGTTTCGTTGGCATTGCGGAACCGCTGCGCAATGGTCTCTGCGGGGGCGCAGAAGTCACAAATGCCGCAGGGTTTCTGGCTGTCCTTGACGTCACCAAAGTGTTTGATCAGGCTCGACATCCGGCACTGGCTGCTCTGCGCGTAGCGGAGCATCTGCTCAATCTGCTCCTTCTTCTGCTCACCCTGGGCGACGTAGGAATCCCGCCAATCGGAGATCCCCCGGGTAACATTGCCGGCATAGTCGACCATGGCACCACCGTGGGTCCAGAGTTTTTCGAGAGCCTTTTCGAAGACATCCTCAACGACTTTTAGCTGGCGGCGGATATCTTCGGAGGCTTCCGGACGATCCGAGAGGCGATTGAAAATCTGGTCCAGAATTTTGACGTCGGGATAGTCCCGTTCGAAGAAGAAATCGTGGGTGTGCCGGTCCGCGTAGGAGTGCATCAGGATGGCGCGACTCGGTTCGCCATCGCGCCCCGCACGGCCGATTTCCTGGTAGTAGGCTTCCACTGAGCCCGGCAGCGCGGTGTGGACCACGGAGCGGACGTCAGCCTTGTCGATACCCATGCCGAACGCGATGGTGGCCACGATAACGTCGAGTTTGCCGGAAAGAAATTTCTCCTGGACGGAGGAGCGTTTTTCGGCGTCCAGGCCAGCGTGATAGGCGGCGGTGGAAAACTCTTCCGAGAGCAGTGCCGCCACGCTCATGGCCTGCTTGCGGCTGGGAGTGTAGACGATGGCGGGACGTCGATCGTCATCCATCAGAAGCTGGCGAGTGAGTTCCGGGCGGCGGGAGGGCGGCGCTTCCACCACTTCGATGGCGATATTGTCGCGCCGAAAACCGTGGACGAATTTGGCGGTTTCACCGAGTGCCAGTTGATCCATGATGTCCTGCTGGACCCGTGTGGTTGCAGTAGCAGTGAGGGCGATGACAGGGGCAGGACGGAGGGAGGGCAGGTATCGGCCGAGCAGGCGGTAATCGGGACGGAAATCATGGCCCCATTGGGAGATGCAATGAGCCTCATCGATGGCGACGAGCGACGGCTTGCGCTTCGCCAGCATTTCAGGGAAACCGCTGACGCGAAGGCGCTCGGGGGCAATGAAAAGGAACTGGAGTTTACCGTTCAGGTAGTCGATGCAGACCTGGCGGGAGGCGGCACGGTCGCGACCGGAATGGATGCACTCGACGGCGAGGCCGAGCTTGCGGAGCTTCGCGAACTGGTCCTCCATGAGAGCGATAAGCGGACTGATGACCAGAGTGGTGCCGCCGAGCGCGATACCGGGGAGTTGGTAGCAGAGGGACTTCCCTGCCCCGGTCGGCATGACGAGGAGGACGTCCTGCCCCTGCATGACGGCACGACAGACCTCTTCCTGATTGGCCCGGAAGTTCTGAAAGCCGAAGGTCTTGTGGAGGATGTCCGGAAGTTCTTCCAGCGTCGCGGCCTGGGTTCGGATGGGTACAGATTCCACCGGGGCGGGTGCAGCGGAGACTGTTTTATCGCCCTTCGGGCTGACTCTTCGGGCCGCCACCGGAGCAGCGGCCAGTTCGGAGGCAGATGCTGTGACCGGTTCACGACGTTCGCGGGGCGCAGGTGGCAACGTGCCGACCTTGCCAACGACACCTCGAACGTAGTCTTCAATGCCTCCGATAAAGGGGTCGAGCTGGGCCTGGCCCCGCTCGATTCGCTTCAGATAGGCTTCCCATTGACCTGTCATGGCAGGACTGCGGACTTCCGGATGGACCACTTCGATGAGGCGGACGCCTTTGTCAGTGGCAACCAGGTTTCGTGCCTCACGCTCAATATACTCGCGCTTCAGCAGAACTTCGATGATGTTCGCGCGCGTGGCCGGGGTACCGAGACCGTTGTCCTTCATGGCGTCGGACAATTCTTTTTCGTCAAGAGTCTTGCCCGCTGTTTCCATGGCGGTCAGGAGGGTGGCTTCGGTAAAGCGCTTGGGCGGGCTGGTTTTCTTTTGCTGACTGACTGCGTCGAGGACATCCTGCGGCTGACCATCCGCCAGATTTGACGGGAGCGTCTGCTCATCATCGTCGGCGGCTTTCGTGTCGGAGCCTTTCTTTTTCGTGGCTTTCTTCTTCTCGACTTTAATGTCAAGAACCTTCCAGCCCACCTGCTGGATGGCTTTGCCGGAGGAGTGGTAGCGGTCCGTGATCGCGCCGTTCACGATGGCGGTGATGACGGTGGTGACGTTCCAGACATGGTCCTCGTGCCAGGCGCTGAGGAGGCGGCGGCAGACGAGGTCGTAGATTTTCTGTTCGTCCGGGGAAATGTCGCCAGGCCTGGTTGCGGTGGGAATGATGGCGTGGTGGTCACTGACTTTGGTGTCGTCCACAAAGCGCTTGCTCAGGGGGCGCTCGCCTGTTCCGGGGGCGAGGTGTTCGCGATACGGGCCGGAGATGGCAGTGACGACGCGTGGCAGGGTGCGTGCGATATCGGCCGACAGATGGCGGCTGTCGGTGCGGGGGTAGCTGAGCAGCTTGTGGCGTTCGTAAAGAGCCTGCGCGACGTCGAGCGTATGCTGTGCGGAGAAACCGAAGAGACGATTGGCGTGACGCTGTAGTTCGGTGAGGTCGTACAGCGGCGGCGGCCCCATGCGCTGGGTTTCGGCACGGACGGATTCGATAGCAGCCTTGCCGGTCTTGGCCCGGGCGACGATGCGCTTCGCCTCTTCGGCGGCGTCATTGTCGCTCAGAGGCAGGCGTGACGACTTGCGGATGTCTTTGGTGTCGGCGACCCAGATTCCCTGATAGGCCTCGGCCTGGGGAAAGCCGGTGGGGCGGAAAGTGGCGAGAATTTCGAGGTAGTCGTCGGGGACGAAGGCGCGGATGGCGAGTTCCCGTTCGACAACCATGGCCAGAGTTGGGGTCTGCACCCGCCCCACGCTCAGTTCGTTGCCGTAGGTGAGGGTGTAGGCGCGGGAGAGATTCATGCCGACAAGCCAATCGGCGCGACTGCGGCCCCTTGCGGCTGCAGCGAGGGCGTCGTAGTCGGTGCCGGGCTTCAGCGTGTCAAAGCCTTTGCGGATGGCTTCGGGAGTGAGGGAGGAAATCCAGAGGCGTTGGAAGGGTTTGGAGCAGCGGGCGGCCTCGTAGATGTAGCGGAAGATGAGTTCGCCTTCGCGGCCGGCGTCAGTCGCGCAGATGATGCTGTCGATGCGGGGGGAGTTCAGGATCTTTCGGACGGTATCGAACTGGTCGCGGGTCTTGTCGCCGACGACGAGGGGCCAGTCGGCGGGGAGCATGGGGAGGGTATCGCGACGCCAGGATTTCCACTCGGGACGGATTTCGTGGGGCTGGCCCAGAGCCGCCAGATGGCCGATGGCCCAGGTGACCACGTAGCCGTTGCCGTGGAGATAGCCTTCGCCACGCGTGCCTGCGCCGAGGACCTTAGCAATGTCGCGTGCGACGGAAGGTTTTTCGGCCAGCACGGCCACGCTTCCGGATTCGCGTTTGGCTTCGCTCAATAACTCCAGTTTAGACGCCGGATCAGCTTGTCGCGACATAATCGACTCATGCGCTTTTTCATGGCCTTGCTGCTGGCGGCGACACTTCATGCTGCTGCCCCTGAGTACTCGTCAGAACTTCTGTTTCCACTGGAGAAATGGCACAACCACTCGTCGAGTGTGGTGGAACTGCCGAATGGCGATTTGCTGACCGTTTGGTTCCACGGGTCCGGCGAGCGGACGGCGGACGATGTGCTGATCCGGGGAGCGCGGTGGAATCATACGACGAAGAAATGGTCGGAGCCTTTCGTGATGGCGGATACGCCGGGGTTTCCGGAGACGAATCCTGTGCTGTTCGTCGATTCGCAGAAGAAGCTGTTTTTTCTGTGGCCGGTGATTCTGGCTCACCAGTGGGAGACAGCGCTGATGAAGTACCGGATTTCGAGCGATTACCAGCAGGTGAGCGGGCCGCCGAAGTGGGAGTTCCAGGACAACATCCTGCTGATGCCAAAGAACATTGTGGAGAAGACGGAGGCTCTGGTGGCACCTCTGCTGGCAATGGGCGGGAAGCGGGGAGATCATGCGAAGAGTCTGGTGACGCATGCAAAGGACCTGTACTTTTCGCGGATGGGGTGGTTTACGCGGACGCATCCTCTGGAGTTACCGTCGGGCCGAATTCTGGTACCGATGTACTCGGATGGGTATTCGTACGGGATCATGGCGATCAGCGATGACCGCGGGATCACGTGGACGGCCAGTGAACCGCTTGTGGGGGAAGGTGGGATTCAGCCTTCTGTGGTTCGGAAGAATGACGGGACACTGGTGGCTTTTATGCGGGACAACGGTCCTGCGCCGAAACGGGCGCTGGTGAGCTACTCGAAAGATGACGGGGTTTCGTGGACGCAGGCGGTTGATTCTGAGCTGCTGAATCCGGGTACGAGTCTGGAGAATATTCGTCTGGCGAATGGACACTGGCTGGTGGTTTACAACGATTTGGAAGACAAACGGCACTCACTGGTGGCGGCAATTTCCGACGACGAGGGAAAGACGTGGAAGTGGCGTCGACATTTGGATGGCAAGCCGACGGAAGTGGTGAACAGGCAGTATCACTACCCGAGTGTGATTCAGGCGAAGGACGGCGCGATACACGTTACGTACAGCTTCTTCGTGCCCGACGGAAAGTCGATTAAGCACGTTCGGATGAATGAGGATTGGGTGAAGGCGGGGGATTAGAAGGCGGCCCTCCTTCGAAGACGCGGTCCGAGAGAAGAGCAGGGCCACTCTCCGGACTACACTCCGGTGAACCGGGAAGCAGGACGCGACTGAAGTCGCGTGTCCGGTGGTGCTGGGCTGCTTCATTCCCTTTGGCGGCCCGCCGCAGGCCATGGAATACTCCCTGACGGTCGGGGTTCGGAAGGAAGTACGCTGGCAGTTCGAGTGACTAAGGCAGGCGGTTGATCAGGCTGGAGACGTAGCCCGCGCCAAAACCGTTGTCGATATTGACCACCGTGACGTTGCTGGAACAACTGTTCAGCATTCCGAGCAGGGCGGCGAGGCCATGGAAACTGGCACCATAGCCGATGCTGGTGGGGACCGCAATTACCGGGACCGACACCAACCCGCCGACGACTGAGGGCAGCGCGCCTTCCATGCCGGCACAGACGACTACGACTCTGGCTGCGGACAGCCGGTCGCGATTGCTGAAGAGACGGTGAATACCAGCGACGCCGATATCGTGAATCGCATCCACTGTATTGCCCATTACTTCGGCCGTAACCTGCGCTTCTTCCGCAACGGGGATATCGCTGGTGCCGGCACAGACCACCGCGATGGTGCCCTTGCCTCGGGGAGTCTTGTCGCGCCAGAAACGAATAGCGCCGGAGAGGGGAAAGTACTCGCCGCCCGGGAGTTCGTTCATGACTTTTTCAGCCATCACGGGAGTGGTTCGGGTGATGAGAACATTGCCGCCGTGGTCCAGCAGTTTGCCTGCGATGGCGACAACGTGCTCGGGGGCTTTGCCCAGCCCGAAGATCACTTCCGGCATGCCATGGCGCATCGCACGGTGGTGGTCCACCTTGGCAAAACCGAGATCTTCGAACGGCATATGACGCAAACGAGTGAGCGCCGCATCAATATCAGTGGAGCCACCGCGAACTTCTTCCAGGAGCAAACGGAGTTGATCTTCGGTCATTCATTGCCAACTTAGCAGAAGGGCTTCGCCAGCCCGGCAAACCGGCTTCGCTAAAATAGAGCTTTGCGTCACAACATGTTTCTGAAACGACTACGCATGACGCTCGACATGATCAAGTTCGAGCACTCCGTGTTCGCGCTCCCCTTTGCGCTGACGGGGGCGCTGCTTGCGTTTCGGCAGACCGGGAATTTTGCGGGACGAGGCTGGCTGATTCTCGCATGGATTGTGGTGGCCATGGTGGGTGCCCGGTCCGCGGCGATGGCATTCAATCGCCTGGTGGATGCGGAGATTGATGCGAAGAACCCCCGCACGAGGACGCGACACATTCCGGCCGGGCAGCTGTCACGAGGTTTTGGGTGGGCGTTTACGATTGCGTCCAGTCTGATTTTCTTCCTGGCGGCGTGGCAGTTGAACCCGCTGTGCCTGAAACTGGCACCTCTGGCGCAGGGCGTGGTCTTCTTTTACTCGTACACGAAGCGGTTTACGTCTTTCGCGCATTTGGTGCTGGGCTTGGCGCTGGGGATCGCTCCGGCTGCGGCGTGGATCGCGGTGACGGGGGAACTGGATCCCCGAATTCTGTGGCTCACGGCAGCCGTGATGTTCTGGACAGCGGGCTTCGATGTCATCTATTCCTGCCAGGATTATGAGTACGATACGAACGCGGGGCTGTTCAGCATCCCGAGCGCGTTTGGCATCGCGAAGGCCCTGCACATCGCGAAATTGCTGCACGTTCTGATGATTGTTTCTCTCCTGCTGCTGGCTTCCCAGCTTCATTTGGGACCGCTCTCGCTGGCCGGAATCGGCGCGGTGGCGGCCTTGCTGTTGTACGAACACGGCATCGTCAAACCGAATGATTTGTCACGTGTCAACGCAGCCTTCTTCACCATGAATGGCTGGGTCAGCGTGCTATTCTTCGTTTTTTGGGCCGCCGATATCCTGTTGTGAAAACTATATGAACGTTCACTTTGAAGACCGCCGTCTGTTGCCCATCCGCGAAAAAGTGGAGGCGGGTATTCGTCTCTCCTACGAGGACGCCGTTACCCTGTACCGTACCAACGATGTGCTGGCCCTGGGTTACATGGCCAACACCGTGCGTGAGCGGATGCATGGCAACGTGACGTACTTCAACGTCAACCGCCATATCAACCCGACGGATGTGTGTGTCGCCAGTTGCCGTTTGTGCGCTTTTGGGAAACAGAAGCGGGACCCAAATTCCTACACAATGTCGCTGGAGCAGGTCTGGGAGACGGCAGGTAAGGGCTGGAGTGAACAGATCACCGAGTTCCACATTGTGGGCGGGCTGCATCCGGAACTGAACCTGGACTGGTTCTGCAAGATGCTGAGTGGCCTGAAGGAGCGGTATCCGCAGATTCATCTGAAGGCGTTCACGATGGTGGAGATCGGGTACTTTGCGCGGCGCGAGAAGATGACGATCCGCGACGTGCTGATCAAGCTTCGCGATGCCGGTATGGATTCGATGCCGGGTGGTGGCGCTGCAGGACGAGACGCACGGTTTTGTCACCTTCATTCCGCTGGCCTTTCACCCCGATAACACTGCACTCTCGCACATTGCGAAGACGACGGGCTTTGATGATCTGAAGGCGATCGCGGTGGCGCGGCTGGTGCTGGACAACATCCCGCACATCAAGGCTTACTGGGTAATGCTCTCTGCACGGATTGCGCAGATTGCGTTGCGGTTTGGCGCAAATGATATCGACGGCACGGTTGTGGAGGAGAAGATCTACCACGATGCGGGCTCGACGGAATCACAGGCGTTGAAGCGGAGTGATCTGCTGCGATTGATTCGCATGGCGGGGCGGGAACCGGTGGAGCGGGATACGTTGTATCGTCCGGTGACACGGACTGAGTCGGCGTTTACGGTCCTGGTGTAGGAAGTTCTTCCCGACCGAAACGTTGTACATTTAAAGCTATGGTCGCTCTATTAGATCCGGTCGCGGTCACGGAGGAAGCACCTCGGCGCATACGTTTTACGCGCGGGGAGGTTGACCGCTTGCTTGACTTGGGTGCGTTTGCCGGAACTCGGTTTGAGCTAATACAGGGAGACCTGATCGACAAGATGGGCCAAAAACCGCCTCACGCATATTCGGTCGGATTACTCATGGAATGCCTGGTCCGACTGTTCGGGCTTCATCGTATTCGCTGCCAGTTGCCGATTGAAGTGGCCGATCCCGACAGGGAGTTCAATTACCCGGAACCGGATCTGGTGGTGCTGGCAGGGTCCAGTCGTGACTATGCCTTGCGCCACCCAAATGGGGCTGAGGTCGTCCTCCTCGTCGAAGTTTCCGACTCAACGGTTCGCTTCGACCAGACCGTCAAGGCCGACCTTTATGCCCGCGCTGGTGTCCCGGAGTATTGGGTTTTGGATGTCAATCGGCGGTTACTGTCCGTTTACCGGAACCCGATAAACGGACACTATTCACGCGCAGTAAAAACAACTGCTACCGAGACTGTTTCTCCGGAAGCCATGCCAGAGACAGCTATCCTGGTGTCGGACCTGCTGCCGCCCGTGAGCGCCTAAGCTGAACGCGCTTTGCGCACCCGGTCCGGGGCCGCGTCTTCCGCAACGTCCGCGTCCCCGGTTGCGGCGCTGGCCACCATCGGCGGTTTACGCATTTCGAGGCTGCGGCGCAGGGCTTCCACGATGTCAATGACCGGTGCGATGTGGGTTTCGGGCGTCTCCACCACTTCCTGACCGTCGATCTTGGCCTGGATCATGGCTCGGAGATTAGTGCGGTAGGTGTCGCTGTATTTCTGCGGCTCGAATTCGCCAACGAGTGACTCCACCAGCATCTTCGCCATCGCCAGTTCCTTATCCTTCAGGCTGCTGAGATCCGGCTTGAACTCGTCGAGGCGGCGGACTTCATCGGCGTAATACATGGTATGGAGAACCATGCCTTTTTCACCAGGACGCAGGATCACGACATGCTCCCGGTTGTGCATCGCCACCTTCGCGATACCGAAGTAACCGAGCTGTTTCAGCGTCTCGAACAGCAGCGCGTAGGGCTTTTCGCCGCCTTCATCGGGAGCCATATAGTACGAGCTTTCCAGATAGACCGGATCGACATCTGTGGCCTTTACGAACTCCTGAATCTCCATCACCTTAGCGGTTTTCGGAGCAACCTTGCGGATCTCCTCTTCCTCTACGACGACGTACTTCCCCTTCTCATACTCGTAGCCTTTGACGATTTCGCTGCGGGAGATCGGTTTGTCTTCCGCCTGGCAGAAGAGGACTTGTTTGACGCGGGAGCCGTCCTCTTTATGTAGCTGATTGAAGCTGATGGTCTCGCTCCGTGCCGCTGTAAACAAGCGCACGGGGAACGAAACAAGGCCGAAAGTAAGGTGTCCCTTCCAGGTACTAGCCATAAACCCTCATGTTAGCTATAACATCAAAGCTGAACATTTCCAACCGTTTATGTCCCTTGAAGAGTACGCGAAGAAACGTGATTTCCGCAGAACCCCGGAACCCGAGCCGTCCGGGGGAGAGCCGGGGGCATCGCACTCGGGACGTTTTTTTGTTCAGCGGCACCATGCCTCGCACCTGCATTACGACTTTCGCCTGGAGCTTGGCGGGACACTGAAGTCGTGGGCGGTACCGAAGGGTCCGACTCTGGACCCGGCCAAAAAGCCGTTCGCGGCGCTGGTGGAAGATCATCCCCTCGAGTACGGTGAGTTCGAGGGCAACATCCCCAAAGGCAACTACGGCGCGGGTAGCGTGATGCTGTGGGACAAAGGCATCTTCGAGATCATCGGCGAGGAGGATGGCCTGGCTCAGATCGCCCGGGGCGACCTGAAGTTCCGCCTGCATGGCGAAAAGCTCAATGGCACCTTTGCCATCGTGTTCATGAAGAGCCGGGGCAAGGGGAACGAGTGGCTGCTGATCAAGAAGCAGGACGCTGATGCCCGAGCAGACTGGGACCCGGAAGCGTTTGCGTACAGCATCCTGTCCGGACGGACGCAGGACGAGATTGCGGCCGAGCTGCCGGCGAAGTCGCAGCCTAAAAAAAAAGTACCTGCATCGACCCGGCGACGCTGTCGGGGGCAGTCCAGGCACCGCTTCCCGAGTTTTTTGCGCCGATGGGAGCCCAGCTTGCAGAAAAACTACCGAAGAGTGGGCGGTGGCTGCATGAGATTAAATGGGATGGAGTGCGGGCCCTCGCCTACATCCGCAACGGGTCGCTGACCTTCTACACCCGCAACAACAACCGTTGCGAGCGGCAATACCCGGAACTTCAGATCCTGCCTCACTACGTGGATGCGGAGACGGCTATCCTGGATGGCGAGATTGTGGCGTTCGACGCGAAGGGCATCTCGAAGTTCGAACTGATCCAGCCTCGAATTCACCAGACGGATGCGCACGCCATCGCGAAGATGGGCCAGAAGAATCCGGTTCATTTCATCGCGTTCGATCTGCCTTATCTGGACGGCTACGACCTGCGCAAAGTGCCACTGGAGGAGCGGAAGAAGGTGCTCGCTTCCATACTCAAGCCGTGTCCGCTACTGCGTTACTCAGACCACTTTGCCGGCGACGGGGAGCAACTGCTGGAGGCTGCCAAACACGCGGAACTGGAAGGTCTGGTTTCCAAGAGGGCGGCCAGCCTGTATGAATCGCGGCGGTCTGCGGACTGGCAAAAGCTGAAGCTCACTACGGAGCAGGAGTTCCTGATTGCGGGCTACACGCCGGGCGAGCGGGATACGTTCGCGTCACTGGTTCTTGCCTATGTGGATGACGACGGCGCTTTGGTCTACGCGGGAAACGTGGGGACCGGATTCACCGAGAAGATGCTGCGGGAATTACTGGCGATGCTGGAGCCTCGCGTCATCCCGAAGAGTCCGTTGGAACGGGGGACGAAAATCCCTAAGGGCACAATCTGGGTACAGCCCGAACTCATCGCTCAGGTGAAGTTCCTGGAGTGGACGTCGGAGGGCCGTTTGCGGGCACCAGTCTACCTGGGGCTGCGGGCGGACAAGGCCCCGGTGGAAGTGGTTCGCGAGAAACCGCAGACGAAGGAACAGACGCTGAAGTTCAGCAACGTCGACAAGATTTACTTCCCTGAACACGGCTATACCAAGGGTGAGCTGTTGCTGTACTACGATGCCGTGGCACCGTTGATTGTGCCGCATCTGCGGGGGCGCCCCCTGTCCTTGAAGCGCTACCCTAACGGTATTCACGGCGAGTACTTCTTTCAGAAAAATACGCCCGACAACTACCCCTCCTGGCTGCGCACGGAACTCGTAGACAAGACCCGTTTCATCATCTGCGATGACAAGCAGACGCTGCTGTACCTGGCAAATCTGGGCTGCATCGACCAGAACCCCTGGATGAGCCGTATCGGCACGTTGCATAACCCGGACTTCATCCTGATGGACATTGACCCGTTCGAATGCGAGTTCGGCAAAGTGGTGGAGGCCGCACTACTGGTGAAGGAGAAACTGGACGCCATTGGCCTGACGGGCTACCCCAAAACAACGGGCGGTGACGGTCTGCACATCTACGTCCCGGTGGAACCGATCTATACCTATGAGCAGGCTCGCTTCTTTGCGGAGATCATCGCCCGCCTGCTGGCCGCGGAGCATCCCAAACAGTTCACTACGCCCCGCGCGATTGAAAAACGCGAAAAGGATCGGGTTTATTTCGACTGGATGCAGATTGCTGAGAGTAAGACCATATCAGCACCGTACGTAGTCCGGGCACACCCCGGAGCGCCCGTTGCAACGCCCTTGCAGTGGAGCGAAGTAACACCCCAACTTCACCCCTCGCAATTCACCATGAAAACGGCACCGGAACGCTTTGCCGCATTGGGCGACATCTTCGAGGGCGTCCTCACCAGACCTCAACGAATTGAGGAAGCCTTCGGGAGACTCGATCAGCTCATCAAGCGATAATGGGAGCGATGTCCCAACAAACCGATCTATCTGCTCTTTTTCGCCGCGACCTGGTCCGGCTTGCCCAGGAGCTTGAAGCGTATCCCGAAGATCTTCTTTGGAAGACCTGCCCGGGCATTGCAAATTCGGCTGGGAATCTGGCGCTGCACCTGGAAGGAAACCTGCGCCACTTTGTGGGTCTGCTGCTGGGTGGCGTGGCTTTTACGCGCCAGCGCGACCTGGAATTTTCGTCGACCGGGATATCGGGCGCGGAGCTTGTCTCGCGCATTCAGCCGCTGCAGGACCTGGTGGCAACCGCTGTTGCGAACCTCAGCGACGAAACGCTGGCAGGTCCGAACCCCAGCAATATGCCCGCACTTGGACAGACCGCCAATCAATTCCTGATTGCGCTCTACGGTCACCTGAGCTACCACATGGGACAGATCGACTACCTGCGCCGCACACTCTCCGGCAACGGCGCGGTAGAGTTTGCAGGCCTGTAGTTACGGCACCCAAACTACGTAGACGACCCAGCACAAAATAGCGCCGATAGCGACGGCCAACAGCCCCGACGCACGTCGTTTTTGCAGGAAGAAAATCAGGACGAGACCTGTGACGGAAACCAGCGTCATGAGGCCGGCAGAGACGTCGATGATCCACGCCCACGCGGTCCCGCTGTCGCGACCTTTGTGGAGATCGTTTAGAACTGCCACCAGGCCCTGCCGGGTCTCGGTCAGTTCGTAGGTTCCGTTGGCTCGGTCAATGAACGCGTCTGCGGAATAGCCGGGGCCCTTGAACGAAAGCTGGCATTGCTCGTCTTCAATGCGGAAATCGGCGAGAGCCGCCTTCACCCCGTTCGTCTTGCGCAGGTACTCGACAATCTCCAGCTTCGCTACATCCTGGAGCCACTTCTGCGGGATCTGGCCCTTCACCTGAACAGTGCGGGCATTGCTGAACCAAGCCTGATGGTTCAAGGTAATGCCCGTCACGGCGAAGAAAAACAGGATGGCGAAACTCACCATGGAGAGGTAGATGTGGAGCCATCGCGAGACGATCGCGGTTTGGCGCTTCCACTCGGACTTGCGGGGGGGGCCGTGCGACATTACTTTGCCGCTTTGCGGTAGTCGAGTGAGGCCGAGGCGATTTCGCTGCCACCGGGCAGAGTGAACTGCTTCGGCGTACCGCTGAAATCAATCTCCTGATGCAGTAACTGGTAGGTACCGTGCTCGCGGACGCACTCGATCATCACGGTGTATTTGCCCGCCTTCACGAGCTTGCCGGTATTGTCCTTGCCATCCCATTTCAGGGCGTATTTGCCGGCTGCCCGGGTGGCGCTCGAAACGGATTTAGTAATGTCGCTACCCTCCGCCATGGCACGGAGGCGATCATCCTTGTACCAGGCGCGAAGTTCGTTGAGCCAGCGCGGCTTCTCGAACCACAGAGCCACGGTGCGGACGGGAAACTTGTCCTGGTCCACAATCCACGCCGCCAGATACGGACGCTTGCCGCGACCTTCCAGCCGCGTTAGTTCGAGTTGGATGGCAAGTTCCATGGAGGCGTCGAAGGTGGCTGGACCTCCCGCCGCCAACATGGGAGCAGCGGTCTTCACAATGGACTTCGCTGCCAGCGCGTTCCAGCCTTTGCTCGCCAAGCGTTCCCCCGTACTCCGAACGAGCAGGTACTCCACGCCGGGCATGTTTGCAGCCAGAAGACGGCTCTCGGCAGGCTTCATGACGGAGAACGCTGTCGCCAGCGCTCCGGCCTGCGCAGCGTCGGGCGCAACCACGGTGGAACTGATGATTTCACTGGTCGGCAGCGCCGTGCGTGGATCAATGATGTGCGAATAGTGCTTGCCCTGAATATCGAACCCGCGACGATAGTTCCCGCTGGTGGCGACCGCTCGGTCACGCACCGCAAGAGTTGTGAGGATGGAACCCTCAGCGCCGGATTTAGGATCGATGATATCCACCTGCTCGACCATGTTGCCGCGGGCGACCAGATCGCCGCCGATATTCACAACGACGCCCGATACCCCGGGGGAATTCGCAGCCACGTTGGCAGCTTTGCCGATGACGTAGCTTTTGGCGAGAGAATTCAGAACTAAGGGAGTCTGGTCGAGGTGCGTCGCGGTACCGTTTGATGAATCGAGCTTCCAGTGGTTGCCGCGAATCGCCGCAACGGCTGCCTTGAGTTCGGATGGCGTGGGGACCCGATTCTGCGCGGCAGCAGTCTTCCAGGTGCGGCTGGCCAGTTCGGCAGATGCATCTAAAGCCCCCTCGGTGCGGGTCCTCCAGGTGCCGAAAAGCTCCAGAACCTCGGCCAGTTCGGGCGACACAGGCAACGCCTCGCCTTCTGTCCGGGTCCAGCGGCTGAACTCGCTCTGCGGGGTATAACCGCTGAGAATGGCATTCAGGCGGTCGATCTCACGGAGAGCCGCCTGCTCTGCGCGCTCAGCTGCGGCTTCCGACGAAGCCAGCACCTTAATCTCGGCAGAAGTGCCAAGGACATTTTCGTAATTGAAGCGGTAGAGTTCATTCCGCACCCCAACGCGGGAAGAACCCGCAGTGGCCAGCGCCAGTGCGAACACACTCCCGGCCAGCAGAAACCTGAGTCTCATATGTTTATCCCCGAATTCCTGAAAGTATTTACTGCTGTGGGCGCTCGCCCCGGCCACGTCCCCGGCCAAAGGCACCCTGTTGTGCTGCGGTCTGTAATTCAGCCGGACTCACGAACCCGTCCTTGTTCGAATCTGCGCGTTCAAACAATTCCCCGAAAGGCCCGTCCGACATTTCGTCGCGAGACAACTTGCCATCCCGATTGGTATCCATCTGCTGCATGATGCGGGAGGCCATCTCTTCCGGGGATCCGCCCCCCATCCGTCCGCCGCGACCACGGCCAAAGTTGGGCCGAATTTCTTCGCCGGAAAGCTGACCGTCGTCATTCTTGTCGAGGGCTTTGAGCGCGGCAGGAGCGTTCTTTATCTCAGCAGTCGAAATCACACCGTCGTGGTTGGAATCGAGCGCAGCCGCGATGGGATCCATGCG
>RGPS01000072.1 GCA_010084195.1 Terriglobia bacterium | reverse complement strand
GGGCGGCAAGGTGGCGGCGAGTCAGGACCGGACTTTTGCAGTGGACCTGGACGCCGCTGAGTTGCAGGTTACTTTGGCGGAGGGGTTGTTTTACGGGGCCGTGCTGAGGCTGCCGAAGCCTGGTGCGTATCAGTTCCGGATTGCTTTGCGGGATGCGGGGACGGGGAAGACGGGATCTGCAAACAGGTTTGTGGAGGTGCCGGACTTTGATAGTCCGAAGCTGACGCTGGCGAGTCTTGTTCTGGCGGACAATGTGAGGCACCAGTATCGGGCGGGGGCTCCGATTGCGTTCCGGTCAGATGCTTTTGGGGCTGCCGGTTCAGTGTTGCGGTTTGAGGTTCATTTGTATCGGGGGCCGGAGCGGATTTATACGGGGCCGCTGCTGAATATGCAGGCGCAGGATGTGGCGAAGCAGATGTCGGTTGCGGGGCAATTACGGCTTCCGGACACTTTGCCTGCGGGGGACTATGCGATGGAGTTGTTGGTTCGGGATGATGCGCGGGTGGCGACGCAGTGGGCGGAGTTTTCGCTGACTGCGAAGTAGGGTTGGCGGCGGAGGGTCTTTAGCGACGGCCTCCGCCGAAGCCTCCTTCCGGACCGTCGCCACTCTGGTAGATGTGGGTGACGCCGGTGGCGGTGTCATACGTTTCGAGCGAGGTGTCGAGTTTGCAGGGCCCGTTAGAGGCACCGGTCAGGGTGATGACGGGACGGAGGACGGCGCGCTGCCCTGGCGCGCCAGCCGACGCGTAGGGGAGCCTGACCGAGACCGTCTGGCCCGTGGTTGCCGTAAAGGTTGCTGCGGTACCGACGACGGTGCCGGCTGCGTTCAGGAACGAGACGGAACCGGCGCAGGGGGCCGCAGTACCTGCCGAAGACGCCGTAGTTATTTTTGAGGCCTGTCAACCCCGGCGGAAAGTGGGAAGTCTAACGACGAATCACAACGCAGGGATCTCTCCAAAGCGTGGCGGCTGCCACCATTCAACTGGTCTGGTTTGGTTGCGGGTGTTCCGCTATCAGGAAAACGATACCTGGACTTTGACGTAAGCGCCGGGTTCATCGCTCCAGTGCTGCAGGACGGCTCCGATTTCTTCGGGCGATACGACTTTTGAAATGAGGGCTTCTACCGGGAAGGTGCCGCTGCGCATGGCTTCGATCACTTCCCCGAATTCATTCAGCGCGTTGCGGGAGCCGAGGATGTCCAGTTCTTTCAGGACAAAGAGGCGTGTCTCGTATTCGACGGGTTCCTTCGCGTAACCGATGTAGACGACGCGTCCCGTATAGGCGACTTCGTCCACAGCGAGGCGGAAGGTGGCGGGGGTGCCGACGGCTTCGATGATGACATCGGGACCCAGACCGTTGGTCAGGCCGGAGAGCGCTTCGTGCACGTCCACGTTCTTCGTGTTCAGGATTTCGGTGGCACCTGCCTGGCGAGCGACAGCCAGCTTGCGGTCATCAATATCCATCGCAATGACCCGCGCGCCCCGGAATGCCGACGAGGCGATGGCCCCGAGGCCGACGACTCCACAACCCATTACAGCTACGGTGTCAGCCTTAGTGACCCGACCGCGGGCGGCGGCATGGAAGCCCACGGAGAGAGGCTCCACCAGGCTCAGTTCCGCCACCGACAAGCCTTCTGCAATGTAGATCTTCTGCCAGGGCGCGGTGAAGTACTCCTTCATGGCCCCTTCGCGCTGCACGCCAAGAGTCTGGTTGAACTGACACGCGTTCACTCGGCCCCGCAGGCAGGAAGCGCATTTGCCACAACTGGTGTAGGGCGACAGCGTGACTTTGGTGCCGGGCACCATGTGGTCCGGAACGTCGGACCCGACGCTGACGATCTCGGCCGCGATTTCATGGCCGGGGATGCGGGGATAGCTCACCAGGGGATTCTTGCCCCGGAAAGTACTGAGGTCGGTACCGCACATCCCCACGACGAGGGTCTTGAGCAGAACCTCACCAGGTCCGGCAGTGGGCATGGGGACGTCGATGACGTGGACCTTGCCGGGAGCTTCGACTTGAACGGCGCGCATGGCTACTGATTCACACCTGACGCCAGGAAGCCGCCGTCCACCGCGATGCACTGCCCGGTGATGAAGCTGGCGGCATCGGAGGCAAGCAGAATAGCGGCGCCCACGAGTTCTTCGGTCTTGCCGAAACGGCCCATGGGAGTCCGCATCAGGAATTCCTGCCCGCGACCAGTGCCATCGAGGAGTGCGGCGTTGAGATCCGTCCGGAAAACGCCAGGGGCGATGGCATTCACGTTGATGCCGTGTTTGGACCACTCAACTGCGAGCGTCCTGGTCAGCGAGAGAACGGCTGACTTGGAAGCGGCGTATGCAGCCACTTCGAACAGACCAACGTAAGAAGAGAGTGACGCGATATTGATGATACGAGCGCGGCCACTGGCGCGGAGGGGTTCATAGAAGGACTGGCAGGCGCGGAACGTCCCGTTCAGATTGATATCCATGATCTGGTTCCACTCGGGCTCGGGGACGTCTTTGGAGGGGGTCCGTTTGGTCTGTCCGGCTACGTTGACCAGGACATCGACGTGGCCGAACTTCGCCAGGACGGCGTCCCGGAGTGTGTCGATGGAAGCGCGGCTGGCAACGTCCACGGTGTGGACCAGCGACTGGCGGCCTTCGGCGGTGATGAGGTCGGCCATTTCCTGAACCAGCGGTTCGCGTCGGCCGGTGGCGATGACGTCAGCACCAGCCTGTGCCAGACCGAGAGAGAGGGCGCGGCCAATACCGGAGGTACCTCCGATGACGACGGCTACACGGCCGGTGAGATCAGTGAAGTTCTTCAACATAAGTTTCAAGTTAACACTCGGTTGGGGCTTCAGCGTTTAATATGGGCCTATATGCCTCCTGCCACTCCGGAAGTTTGTCGCCAGCATCTGACGTTCATGAAATGGGCCGATGAACGTATGGGCGAGGCGGTCGCCCGAAATATGCCCGCGAGTCTGGAAACCCTGCAACACATCTATCTGGCCGAGCTGGTCTGGCTGGACCGCATTTTCGGCAATGAAGAGGCGCTGATCACCCACTATGAGGCTCCCGGGAACATTGCGGACCTGTTGGCCGCCTTCCGGGAAATCCACGCGAAGTGGCTGGGGTGGCTGGAGGCTGCCGAAGATCTGGATGTCCTGATTCCGCATCGCAATCTGCAGGGTGAGGCCTTTCGGATGCCCGTCTGGCAGATTGTACTGCACGTGGTGAATCACGGGAGCTACCACCGGGGGCAAGTCGCCGCGATGTTGCGCGCTGCAGGCTATGCCCCACCGGACAGCGACCTCATTATCTGGTACAGGCAGCAGGGGTAAAGTAAGAACATGTACGGCACCCCCACTCCCCCCAAGGCCCACCATCCGGGTTTCCTCGATATTGTGAACGCCGCCAAATCACGGGTTCGTGAGATCAGCATTGAAGAATACAAGGCGATGGTGGCGTCGGGCGAGCCTCATGTTCTGGTCGATGTCCGTGAGGAAAGTGAGTTCGCAGCCGGCAACGTTCAGGGTGCTGTGCATCTGAGCAAGGGCATCATTGAGCGCGATATCGAAGGGCAGTGTCCGCAGAAGGATACAAAACTGATCCTTTATTGCGGCGGCGGTTTCCGCTCCGCACTTTCGGCGGACAACCTGCGGATCATGGGGTACACCGACGCGATTTCACTCGACGGCGGGTGGAAGGCTCTGAAGGATTCCGGCTTACCTCTGGCGTAGGCCTTTTCAGTTGATCTTCTTCACGCGGATATTCCGCACGTAGACCTTAGTGGTCGCTTCGATTTCGATCCCGAAGAACCCGGACTGGTTGTTCGACGAGTTCGGGTCGTCGTCCACCATCACGGCCATCAGCTGCCCGTTCAGGATATGCATGCAGGTGCCTCCGCGAGCGATCACGGTGAACTCATTCCAGTCGTTCATCTTCACCAGAGAAGCCAACTGCTTACGGTCCCCGATGTTACCCATCAACTGCTTGCGGGCCATGCCGGAACCCTCAACTACCTGACCACGCCAGGCGAGGATGCGCATGGGGGTGTTTTCCGAATAGAACTGTCCCGTCCAGTCAGTTGAGTTGGGCCAGAAGTCGGCCTGCGGGCCGGTCATCATCCAGTTCAGGTTCACGGGCCCGACATTGGCGGTTACATTGTCGGCGATGTTGGCCAGCCAGGGGAGGCCGGTTTTGCTGCGATATTGGAAGCCGCTGCCGCCGGTGCCTTCTACTTTGATTTCGAACCGAAGCGTGAAATCTTTCGCTTCCATGTCGCGATAGACGATGTAATTATTGCCGCTCGGATTCTTTGGCGTGGACTCGCCGATGATCGCACCGTCTTCCACGCGCCAGAATTTCGGATTGCCGTCCCAGCCCTTCAGCGTCTTGCCGTCAAAGATGGCAACCGAACCGTCCGCTTCGGCGAAGTTGATGGGTTGTGGCAGGGTAAACGCAAATCCGGCGAACGAGCCACCCAGAGCCAGGAAGGCGGTCACCTGATTGGGTGTCA
This sequence comes from Terriglobia bacterium, assembly GCA_010084195.1. GTDB lineage: Bacteria > Acidobacteriota > Terriglobia > Bryobacterales > Bryobacteraceae > BOG-234. The sequence goes on along the minus strand of RGPS01000072.1, from coordinate 21,140 downwards.
GCTTATTACGGGAGGCCTGAACTTTGGCGAAGGCCGCAGCGCGTGTGGTGGCGACTTGCAGCTCGGCCGATTTGAGGGCATCCACCGCAGCCAGCAATGCAGGGCTATTCGGTGTCCCGGCGACGGAAGCGGCGTTGAGCGCTGCGCGGGCATCGGTCACAGCCCGGGTCAGGGGAAGAATCTGGTTGGTGAGGCCGGTGAGGGCGTCCACCTGGGCACGCGTGATGTTGGGGATGGTGCCGCCCGTGCCGAAGGAACGGTTGCCTCCCCCCTGACCGCCCCGACCGCCGCCACGCACGAAGGTGGCCGCCTGATTAGGGGTGAGCTTGTCGGCGGAGGCCTGAACTTTGGTGAAGGCTTGAGCGCGCGAGTCGGCGAGGGTGAGCTCGGCAGTTCGGAGAGCTTCCGCTCTCGCACCAAGCATCGCGGGCTCGCTGAGAGATGCATTCAACAAAGCAGCACGTGCGGCATTGACGGCTTCGTTCTGTGACGCGAGGCCTGCATTCAAGCTCGCGATAGCCGCCGTCTGAGCCTCGGTCAAACCGGAGGTGCCTGGTGATTGCGCGAGGAGGGTGACAGCCAGCAGGGTCGTCAGGGTAATCAGCTTCGTCATTTTGAATGTCTCCCTAAGACTGTATCGTGATAAAATTTGCCCCAGCTTGCGGATAAATAAACTACGTCAAATTGCACTGTGTGGAATGGGGATGGCGCTGACGGTAATTGCCCAGCAACCCGTGATGCAGGAACACCCGGAGGCCTACCCAAAGGCCGACATTCAGTACGGTGCGCGGCTTTATGGGGAGCACTGTGACCGTTGTCATGGTGCCAACGGGGCAGGAGTGAGTGGGGTGAATCTGGCCAGCGGGAAGTTCCGCAGCGCCACCACGGACGGGCAACTGAAAATGGTGATCACCAACGGCTTCCCCACCGCAGGCATGCCCCCCTTTCGTTTTGATACGGCGGACCTGACTGGTCTGGTGGCCTGGCTGCGGAACATGAACTCGATTGATCGGGGGTCTATGAAGGCGGGAGACCCGGCTCGGGGGCGAGCGATTTTTGAAGGGAAAGCTGCCTGTGGGAGTTGCCATCGTGTGAACGGCAAGGGCAGTCGGAAGGGTCCGGACCTGAGCGATATCGGCACCCTGCGCAGCGCCGGATACTTCGAGAGAATCCTGGTGGATCCGAATGGGCAGTTGCTGCCCATCAACCGCCCCGTTCATGTGGTGACGCGAGAGGGTAAGGCCGTGGACGGACGGCGCTTGAACGAGGATACGTACACCGTGCAGATGGTGGATGGAGAGGGTCACCTGCAGTCTTTCGTGAAGGCGAACTTGCGGGAATTCAGGATATCCACGAAGTCGGCCATGACGAGCTATCGGGGTGAGTTGCAGCCGGATGAACTGGCGGATCTTGTGGCCTACATGTTGACGCTCAAAGGAGTTCTGTAATGACGCTGCGGCGATATTTGGGGATGGCATTACTGGCTGCGGGCTCGCTGGCGGCGCAAAACACGGTAACTCCGCAGAGGCTGCTGGAGGCTTCGAAAGAGCCCGGTAACTGGCTGACCTATAGCGGCGACTATTCGAGCCATCGGTACAGCGGTCTGGCGAAGATTACGCCCGCGAATGTGAAGGGCCTTGGGCTTGCCTGGGTGTATCAATCGCCCGTCGCGGGGAGCTGGGAAGCTACGCCCCTGGTGGTGGACGGCGTGATGTACATCACGCAGAGGCCGAATGACGTGGTCGCTTTAGATGCGGCAACAGGGCGTGTGTTCTGGAGCTATCGGTACAACAATTTGGAGGACCCGCGCGTTTGTTGTGGGGCCAATAACCGGGGTCTGGGCGTGCTGGGCGACACGTTGTTCATGGGGACACTGGATGCGAGTCTTGTCGCCCTCGACCGGCACAACGGACACCTGCTCTGGAAGACACGTGTGGCGGAAGCGAAGGCCGGGTATTCGATCACCGTGGCGCCGCTGGTGGTGAAGGACAAAGTCATTGTCGGGGTCGGTGGTGGTGAGTGGGGAATTCGCGGCTTCATTGCGGCCTACAGCGCGGCAACGGGCAAGGAACTGTGGCGTTTCTATACCGTGCCTGGGCCCGGTGAACCGGGACACGAGACCTGGCTCCCGTGTCCGACCGATTCGAAAGAGTATTGTGATCCCGAAGCGTGGAAACACGGCGGTGCGTCGGTTTGGGTGACCGGATCTTACGACCCCGCAACAAATCTGACCTACTGGGGCACGGGCAATGCAGGTCCGGATTACAATCCGGTGCAAAGGCCGGGTGACAACCTCTACACAGCGTCAGTGGTCGCACTCGATACCGACACAGGTAAGCTGCGCTGGCACTATCAGTTCACTCCCGGGGATCGGTATGACTACGATGCCGTCCAGGTTCCGGTGCTGGCCGATATTCAGTTTCAGGGCAAACCGGTGAAGGCGATGTTGTGGGCAAACCGCAACGGAAACTACTATGTGCTGGATCGCGTCACCGGCAAGTTTCTGCTGGGGAAACCGTTCATCAAAGTGAACTGGATGAGTGGCTTCGATACCAACGGCAGACCGATCCAGACGCCTCAGCCGGTCGGGCAGCCGACGTATCCCGGGCTACAGGGCGGGACGAACTGGTATTCGCCGTCGTATAGTCCGCGCACGGGTCTGATGTACTTCCCGATTTGGGAGGATCAGGCGATTGTGTTCTCGCGGATTCCGGTTGCCTATAGGGAGGGAAATGGTTTTGGGGGCGGCGGCTTCCAGCCTTTCGTGCCTTCAGTGGGCGACCCGAAGAAGGGGATTCCAACCGCCGCCGGCGTACCGAATCTGCGGCGCGGTCCGATCAATGACTGGACCGATGCAGCCGGACACGGTGCAATGCTGGCTGTCGATCCGGCGACCGGTGAACCGAAGTGGAAGTTCAGCATGACAGACGTGACCGACGTAGGCGCTGTGACGACGGCGTCGGACTTGTTGTTTACCGGAGGTCGGGAGGGCTATATGCAGGTCCTGCACGCCCGAACCGGGGAGCTGCTCTGGAAGCGGAATCTGGGGGCGCAGATGCTGAACAGCCCGATCACGTTTGAAGCGGGTGGGAAGCAGTATGTGGCGGTGATGGCCGGGTTGGGGTTGTTTGTATTTGGGTTACCCGAATAAATTCTACTTAGCCGGAAGATACTGCATCGGCGCACCACCTGTTGGCAGTGGCAGATTATTCACGTTGAGCAGCGCCGCATAAGTGGAGTAAGTTGCAATCAGGGAAGTGAGATCGATCAGGTTCTGTTCTCCAAACTGCGCCAGGGCCTTCTGGTATGTCGCGTCACTTACCTTGTGGGTTCGCAGAAGTTCCGTGGCGAAATCATAAACGACCCCTTCTTCCGGCTTCATCTGCGTCGGCCGTGCGCTCTCACGGAGTTGCTTGAGCAGGTCGTCCGACAGACCCTCTGTCTTCGCAATCGGATAGTGCATGTACCACTCGAAGCCAGCCTTCCATTCCCGCCCCGTGATCAGGATGGCAAGTTCCACCAGACCCCGCGGCAGAGCTGTCTTGTACCGGAAATACAGGTACAGATCCATCAGCGGCTTTGACATTTCCGGGCTCCGCAGCATCGCGTTGAAAGGCCCGGTCAAGCCGGAGCGCGTCTGCTTCAGCATCTGTTCCGCGAGCGCCCGCTGCTCACCCGTGGTGTCTTCCAGTTTGAGCTGGGGCATGCGCGCCGTTTGCGCGAAGAGGGCAGTTGCAAAAAGAAGGAGCGTGAGGAATCGCATCAGTAGTTATCCTACTCCCCGACTTCGTTTGGCTACTTCCGTCGAATCCGCGCCAATTCCCTCAACATCCTGGTCACAACCTCCGGATACTCGGCAGCACGGTTTGTCGTCTCTCCTGGATCTAACTTCAGGTCGTACAACTGCGGGTTCGGATCGTTGCCCATCTCCGTCCCCGTATTGGCGTTGAACTTCACGCCCTTGCCGCCTTCCACTACCTTCCAGTTGCCCTCAATCAGCGACAGCACTCCGGCGTGCTCCACCACACTGGTCCGGGCCGTCTTTGACTTCCCCAGCAACGCGGGCAGAACATTCACGCCATCCGGACTCGCCCCCGCAGGCACCGCCTGCCCCACCAGGGCCGCCATAGTCGCCAGTAAATCCACCTGACTGACCAGCGCCTCAGACCTCGTATCTTTGCGGATCTGCCCGGGCCACCGGGCCAGCAGCGGCACCCTGGTCCCGCCGTCAAAATTGCTGTACTTCCCGCCCCGCAGGCGACCCGCCGGACGATGCCCGTTCAGCTTCGCGACCGCGTCATCCTTATAGCCGTCATCTACCACCGGGCCGTTGTCGCTTGAGAACATCACCAGCGTATTCTTAGTCAGGCCCAACTTATCGAGCTTGTCCAGAATCCGACCCACGGACCAATCCAGCTCCGCAATGGAATCTCCCCTGGGACCCATTGAAGTTTTACCCACAAACCGCGCATTCGGTACGCGGGGTACATGAATGTCATGCGTCGCGAAATACAGGAAAAAGGGCCCGGCCTTCTCCCGTTCCAGAAAGGCTTCGGCCTTCCCGGTAATCGTGTCGGCCATGTCTTCGTCAACCCAAAGAGCTTTCTTCCCGCCCTTCATGTAGCCGATCCGGCTGACCCCGTTCACAATCGCCTGGTCATGCCCGTGGCTCGGCTGCACCTTCAGAAGTTCAGGATTCGCCTTCCCCGTCGGCTCGCCTGGAAACGGGTCTTTGTAGCTCACCTGAATCGGATCGGCGGGGTCCAGATTCACCACCCGCCCGTTCTCCACATATACGCAGGGCACCCGGTCGCCGGTCGCCGGAATCAGGAAGGAATAATCGAACCCGATTTCTGCGGGCCCCGGCGTGATTTGTTGGTTCCAGTCCACCTTACCGGGCCCAAGACCCAGATGCCATTTACCCACCACCCCGCACTTGTAGCCCTTCGACTTCATCACCGAGGCCACAGTTGGAGTCCCCGCCGGAATGATCATCGCGGCATCGCCCGGCAGAACCCCGGTGCCCGGTTTTCGCCACGCGTACTCACCCGTCAGCATCGAATAGCGTGACGGAGTGCAGGTCGCCGACGAGGTGTGTACGTTGGAAAACTGCAGGCCAGCCGCAGCCAGACGATCCAGATTCGGCGTCTTCACCTGCGTCGCTCCATAGCAACTCAGGTCACCATAACCGACGTCATCCGCATAGATCAGGACAACATTCGGGGGCCGGGTCGCAGCAGAGACGGGAGCAGCGTTGCTGGAATAAGCGAGAGCCGCTCCCGCCATTGCCAAAAATTCTCGCCGTCTCATTTCACAACGTCAATACTCGCGATGGTCCTCGATCCCGTCCGCCACTGCGCCACCATCTTGCCCTTGGCATCCACCTCAATCAAACGCCGACCCGTGTAGTCATTGATCATCAGATTGCCGTTCGGCAGTTGTGCAAAACCCGAAGTCCAGCCCATGCGAATCGCCGGATCCGTCCCGCCAATTGACCGCACAATCTTCCCGGCCTTATCCACTTCCACCAGTTCGCCCGGGTTCGACAGGCTCATCAGAGTATTCCCGTTCGCCAGCCGCCGTCCCATGTAGAGCCGACGGTCCTTGCCGTTCGGAGCCTGCCACTGCCAGACAATCTTCCCCGCCTGGTCGACCTCAATGATCCGACCCTCAATCTCGATTGCGATCAGCGTGGTCCCTGCCTCGGTCCGGTGTGAATTCCGCGAACGCATCTTCGCAATGTCGGCGCTCTCATACTTCCAGACGACCTTCTTGTCGGGCGTCACCTCAATCACTTTGCCCAACTGTGTATCGCCGATCAGAGTATTCCCGTTCGCCAGGCGCTGGGCGGCCAGAGGATGCTCCACACCGTCAGAAAACTCCCAGACCACATTGTGCTTCTCATCCAGCTCCTGCACCTTCTTCGCCGGATTCCGCGTGTAGAGAACGTGTCCGTTCGGCAGCGACTGCACGTCGTGTCCACGATCGTTCGGAGCAGTCCAAAGCACTTTTGCGGAAGGCCACTCAATCTCCGCGATCACGCCGTTGGGGCCATGGTCGGAGATCAGCAGGTGGTACTTCGCCGGAGCGGGTTTCAGATACTTGTCAAACCACGCAATCGCCCGCTCATCCGCACGCGCCGCGTCCGCACCTTTGAACCCGTGACCGGCACCCGACATCGTTTCCAGTTCCGCCGTCGCTCCCGCCGCGATCATCCTTTCCACCAGCCACAGAGACTGCTCATAGGCAACGTAGTTGTCGAGCGTGCCGTGCATGGCCAGCGTCGGTGCCGCATTCGGATTCACCCAGCTCAGAGGGCTCGACTTGATGTGGTCGATCCGGTTGTGGTCCAGGTCGCCGCCGAGGAACATCGGGAGGACCTCTGCCGCATCCACCGACTTCGAGTAGGACTGCGTGAAGTCCGTGGGACCATACTCATCCACCACAGCCTGGACAGCGCTGGATTGCTCAGCGTACCCGCCCGTACCTTCAAACTCCGCCACGCCCGCAGTCAGCCCGAGCATGAGCACCAGATGACCACCCGCACTACCGCCCAAGGCACCAATATGCCCGGCATCGATCCCGTACTTGGCTGCGTTTGCCCGCAGGAAGCGAACCGCAGCCTTTACGTCGTGGACGGGAGCGGGGAACTGATTGCCGGGCGACAGCCGGTAGTTTGCGGTGGCCGCCACATACCCGTGTTCTGCCAGTTTCACCGCCAGGCCAATGTAGCCTTCTTTGGTACCTGCGCGGAAACCCCCGCCATGAACCAGCAGAACTGCCGGACGAGGCGTTGCGGAAGCCTCTTTCGGACGAATGATGTCCATCGTTTGCCGTCCGCCAACGTTCGTATAAGCAACGTCGCGGTCAGCAATCACAGTCGCCGGAACAGCCGGCGGATTCGGTGCCTGGGCCAACATGGCAGAGGCAAGCAGCAGGAATAAAGCGGGAAGACGCATCGACGCGACTATAACGCATTTGCACCCCCGGTTGCCATGGCCCCTGAAATGCGTGATCATTTCCGATGCGATTCGCGGCCCTTGTCGTGCTCCTCCAGTTCGCGTTTCGCCTCGCCGAGCAGGACGGCACGAACCTTACCGCCGCCTGCCAGACGGAGGTCGAGCGCCGGCTCGACCTGCCCCTCGCCGAGCAGCGACTCTATGCTGAACAGGCCTCGAAGCTCACAATATTCCTGACCCGCAGTATGTCGTCCTGGTAGATCGCAACAAGTACGTCCAGGCCCTGATGGTCTATTGGATGGCCCCCGACCGCAAGCTTTCACTTCATCGGGGCCTCACCTGTTTCCACCGGCAAACCGGGCCGCTTCGATTACTTCACCACGCCGCTGGGAGTCTTCCCGCACTCCATCTCAAACCAGGACTTCCGCGCCGAAGGGACAAAGAACGAAAACGGCATTCGGGGCTATGGTCGCAAAGGAATGCGGGTGTTCGATTTCGGCTGGCAAATGGCCGAGAAGGGGTGGGGTAAAGGCGGCGAGGGAGTCAACCGCCTCCAGATGCACGCCACCGCCCCGGACCTCCTGGAAAAGCGTCTTGGAATCCCACAATCGAAAGGCTGCATTCGGATTCCGACTACGCTGAACATCTTCCTGGATCAGCACGCAATCCTGGAAGGGGCCTAAGATGCCGCCGGTCGAGACACTGAGGCCGCCAGGCAGACCCGTAGCCGACCAGGAATAGGGAGGCGTACCATCCGCCGCCGCCAACTGCGTCGAATAGGACGCTTCCTGGGTCGCATCCGGCAGGCTGGTCGTCGTAATCGAAACAGGTACAGCCGAGACCCGATCGAACGTTATTGCGCCTGTCCCGTTCGAGGCGTGGGCAGGCTCATTCACCCCTGAGATCACGAATACGTAGCCGGGCGTCGCTGTCACATCGAAGAAGTACCAGTCGCCATTCCGCAGGGCATTGAGGGGCGTGGTGATCAGGCCGGAATCTGCGGACCCACCTGAGATCTGGCGAATCCGCAAGACTCCCGGATGACGCGGAACTGAAATCCAGCGTAGTCCCGGTAGGTGGCGGAACGATCCCAAACACTGCTGAAATCCAGTTGTTCCCCCCATTGCTCTGGTTGGTAACCATCGTATTTCCGGCAAGCCCCGGGAACCCGCTGGCACCCCCGCCGAACCACCCGTTCACATAGCCTATTCCCGCTTGAAATGCCAGCGAAGCGGTTCCGTATCCCTCGTGCGTACCGCCGGTTTCGACCAGCAGAACATGGTTGCCCGGAGCAAGAACTGTCAGAGCCACGCTGACCATGAAGGCTCCCAATGCGCCCGCACTCGTCGGCGTGGTGCCCGCCGGCACAACTGCAGCTACCACCACGGTATTGCCAGGCAGCGTCGTATGGCTGTTGGTATTCAGAATGCCCAGATGGTTGACCGTCTTCGCCGACGTAACGGAAAATTCGAACCCTATGTGGAAAGCATCGTTCGAGCCGTTCGAGAAATTGTTTACCGTGAAAGCCAGCTGGGAGTTCTGGGCCTGCGCCATTCCTGCTCCCGGCAACCCGACCAAAATCAACCGGTCCAACTGCTTCGTCCACCCTGCAACATGTCGCTCAATCTCGGTCTCACCGTTCTTTTCAGTGCCTGTTCTTTGCAGGATATCGCAGGAGGCCTTCGCTCAGCAGTGTTTGTCGCTGGTCCGCGCTGCTAACTTTGGAGTGAGTCCTGACCATGCCAAAAATCCACCTGTGCTTTCTCTGGCACATGCACCAGCCTTTCTATAAGGACCTCGCCTCCGGTGAGTATCGCCTCCCGTGGACCCGCATGCATGCCCTGAAGGACTACTACGGCATGGTCAAAATCCTGGAAGAATTTCCGTCCGTCCGGCAGACCTTTAACCTTGTCCCGTCCATGATGGTCCAGGTGGAGGAGTACGCCCGTGGTGAGGCCAACGATCCCCTGCTGCACCTCGCCCTCAAGCCTGCCGAAGACCTCACCGACGACGACAAATCCCGCATCCTCCGCAACTTCTTCTTCGCCAACCCCGACCGTATGATCCGCCGCTTTCCCCGCTATTGGGAACTGCACAATGCGTGGAAGGCACAGGATCAGAAGGGCATCGCCCGAGGCGTCTTCGGGCCTCAGGAGTTCCGTGACCTCCAGGTGCTGTCCCAGGTCGCCTGGTTCGATGAAGAATTCCTCGACAAAGACCTCGAAGTCATCGCCCTCGTCAACAAAGAACGCGGCTATTCTCTGGCCGATCAGGCCCTGATGGGTAGAAAGCAGCGAGAGATCTGCGCCGCCGTGATCCCGCAGTACCGAAAGCTGGCCGCCACCGGCCAAATCGAAATTTCCACCACGCCGTTCTACCACCCCATTCTGCCCCTCCTGTGCGATACCGACATCGCGTCCGTCGCTCACCCCAGCGTCCCGTTGCCGCCCCGTTTTCGCTACCCCGAAGACGCCCGGCTCCAGCTCACCCGCGCCTATAGCTACATCCAGGAAACGTTCGGCGTGGCTCCCACCGGCCTCTGGCCCTCAGAAGGTTCCGTCTCCGACGAGGCCCTCACCCTCGCTGCCGATTCCGGCTTTCAGTGGGCTGCTACCGACAACGGCGTGTTGGCCAGGACTCTCAGCCAGAACGCCGGTACCGACCTCACCTACAGAACCTACCGCTGGCAGAAGAACGCCCGCAGCCTGGGCATGATCTTCCGCGACCACCTGCTGAGCGACCTGATTGGGTTCGTTTATTCCGGCATGAACCCACAGGAGGCTGCAGGAGACTTCCTCCGCCGGATCAAAGAAAACTGCGCCCCCATCCTCGCGCGCGGTGAAGACGCGATGGTCCCCGTCATCCTGGACGGCGAAAATGCCTGGGAATACTACGAACGCGGTGGGCGACCCTTTTTTCGAGCCCTCTACGGAGGTATCGAGGCCGATCCCCAAATGGAGGCCGTCACTGTCTCGGAAGCCCACGCCCGTCTCACCCCGGCACCTCTCGACCACATCGCTCCCGGCTCCTGGATCAACGCCAACTTCGATATCTGGCTCGGGGCCGAAGAAGACAACAAGTCCTGGCGTTTCCTCCTCGCCGCCAGGGAAGCCTACGCGGCCCACGCGGACAAGGTGTCGGAAACCCAGCGCAATCAGGCCATGGAGGAAATTCTCATCTCCGAGGGCAGCGACTGGAACTGGTGGTATGGCCCTGAACACTCCACCGACCACGCCGTGGAGTTCGACCAGATCTATCGCGAACATCTGGCCAATGTGTACCGGGCTCTCAACCTGCCCCCCCCCGCCGAACTTTCCAAACCGATCATCCGTATCCAGGAAGAAGCGACCCAACAGGAGCCGCTGGGCTCCATTTCACCGAAGGTGAACGGTACTGTCGATTCCTACTTCGAGTGGTTGGGAGCGGGAGTCTTCCGCGTTGATGCCCGGCAGGGCTCCATGCACGGCAAGCGAACACTGGTGAAAGAAGTGCACTACGGTGCCGACGCGAAAGCCGTCGCCGTAAGGATCGACTTCGCCGAAACCCCGGAGGCGCTGAACGGTTTGGAAGTGCGAGTCACGGTGAACGGGCAGGACACCCAAATCCGGCTCGACCATGGTCGTGCCACAACGCCGTCCACGACGGCAAAAGCGGCGTTTGCCGACATGCTCGAAATCACCGTGCCGTCCGCGACGGATATCAACGAACTTTCCCTGACCTTCTGGCAGGATGGCCTGCCCATAGAAGCTATCCCGCGTCACGGTACCCTGCGCGTTTCCACCACGGGATTCTAGAGCATTTTCACAATTACTGTAGTCCCGGGGTGTGGGGCAGGTTGGTAACCTGCGGCGGGTTGGCAACCCGCCTCTTGCGCTCTAAACTTGAAAGAGGGAGGCCTTATGGCAGACGGAAAAGAAGAACGAGCAGAACGCGAAGCCCGGGTCCAACAGCAAAAACAGGAAAGCCGCGACGACCGTATCCAGCCCGAAGAACCTGACTACTGGGAACCGGAACGCCGGGAATCTTAGTGCCTGCAGATTTGCTGTCACCCAGGCGGTCGGGGCCGGGCCTGTCGCATCTCAGTGACTTTCTGCAAATCGTCCAAACCATCGGTCCGGCCCTTTGCCTGGCACCGGAGTTTGGCACCGGCCCTCAGATTATGAAATAATTTGCCATCATGCCCGTGATGCCAACCCAGCTCAATCGCCGCGCCTTCCTCGCCACCGCGTCTGCCGCCTCCGCAGCCTTCGCCCTCAACGCCAAACCCCTCGGCTTCCCCATTGGCAGCCAAACCTACCCCCACCGCCAGCGCATCAAAGACGGCGAGTTCCCCGGCCTTCTCAAGGACATGGCCGGTATTGGCATCGAGACCATCGAGCTCTGTTCCCCGGGTTACGCCGAATTCTCCAGCCTGGCTGATGGCAAGCAAACGCGCAGGATCATCGAAGATGCCGGTCTCAATTGCCGCAGCGCCCACTTCAACCTGCCCTCACTTCGCAACAAGCAGCAGGAAATGATTGCCTGGGCCAAGGATATCGGCATGACGCAAATGGCCACAGCCACCCTCTCCGGCTCCATGAAGGACGGCATCACCACCATGGATGCCATAAAAAAGGCCGCCGATGAGTACAACAAGATCGGCGCAGAGGCCGCCAAAGCCGGCCTGCAGCAGGTACTCCACAATGAAGGCTTTGAACTGGCGAAGGTGGAGGGCGACAAGCGATTCTGCTACGACGTTCTCCTCGAACTTCTCGACCCGGCCCTCGTCAAATTTCAGTTCCAGATGTCGACTACCCGTACCCTGGGCGATCCCGTCGCCTATTTCACTAAGTACCCCGGTCGCTTCATTTCTCTGCACCTCCAGGGAGTGAATCTGACATCTCCCCCGCCCCCCCCTCCGCCCCCCGGTGGAGGACGTGGCCCTGGCATCCCTCAGCAGGCCGTAGGCAAAGACAGCATGGACTGGGCCAAAGTTTTTGCCGCAGCAAAAACCGGGGGCATTAAGAACTACTTCGTGGAGCAGACGTGGGACCTTACGGTCCAGAGCGTCCGGTATCTAAAGACCCTGGAAGTTTAGGGCTTTTTCGAAACCTCTGTCGGCAGTTCGCTTCGGGCACTCCAGTCCTGCCAGGAGCCATCATAGAGTCGTGCCTCGAAGCCCAAATACTGCGCCACGAAGTAAACCACGGTCGCCTGCTGGCCGATATGGCAATAGCTGACAATGCGGTCGCCCGTTTTCACTCCGGCGGCGCTCAGCATGCCTTTCAGCTCGTCGGTCGACTTCAGCAAGCCCTTGCCGTCAAACATGGAACTGAAGGGCAAGTTCACCGCTCCGGGAACATGCCCGGCGCGCTGGTTGTTCGGGATCTGCTCACCGGTGTAGAAAGCCGGCAGGCGCGCATCCACAATATCGATGCCTGCGCGGCGTAGATTCCCACTCACATACGCTGCGTCCACAATAATGTCGGTCTGGGCACAGGGTTCTACCGTTCCACGCCGAACCGCACTCACGTCCGTGGTCGTTTGACGGCCAGCCCCGGTCCAGGCCGCCAAACCACCATCCAGAAGTGCCGTATTCTTCCCCAAACCCATGGCATCCAGAGTCAGAAAAACCCGGGTTGCCGACTGCACCGAATTGGCCACGGAATAAAGCACAACCCTCGACGAGTTCGATACGCCCAGTGCAGCAAAGGTGTCCGCCAGTTCCGCCATTGGTGGCAGTTCCAGGGTCAGAGCCGCACCCTTCGCACTAATGGCAGCAAGCTCCAGCGAGACCGACCCCGGAATGTGACCTTTGTCAAATTCAGCCCTCGGGCCAACTCCAACAACCACCAGACCCGGGTCCTTCGCATGGGTCTGGAGCCATTCCACGGACACCAGCATGGAACCGGGGCTCCCGTGTCCAGGGCAGTTCCCCGCAGCCTGCAGCAGCGAGCTCGCCAGCAACCCAACGAATACCAAAGCGCGAAGCATCATTTCAGCGTCTCCTTTGTGATCGTACCCTCCCCGGCCAACCAGAGGCGGTCACCGACAGTGAAAATATTTTCGTATCGGCATCTAAGTCGTTGATCCTATGAGAACTGTGCCTCGCCACCAAGGCCCGGTAGCGCCCTCTCCAGACCCCATGCGCCGCCGCCCTGCTGGCAAAATCGAGCCGGGACGATACACATGCCAGAGACCATATTCAAACTTCAGCCGGATCGCACGGTCCACCTCCGCGGCTTCGACACTTTCGCCGCCGCTGCAACCCTGCATTCCGCTTCACCCACCGGATTCACGGCCAGCGGTACATTCCGCGATCCTGCCGATTTCGCGGTCGCCGTCCTCTATGACGCGGATAACTTTTTCGAGCACCCGTCCCTCCGATACCTGCCGGATTTCGATTTCGACGGCCTCACGCTCTCGTTCAACCTGCACTACTCTCCAAGCCTGCAACCCATCGACTCCCCAAAATACAACTGGATCGACTGGGCCACGCTCGACTGCCTTCGCGCCGACAACACCCCGGTCAAAGTCTCCCTTTGGGACAACGCAACCCTCGTCTCGGGCAGCTTCCATCCGGCTGCGGCCACCGTCACCGTGACCACCTCGGGCAGCGGCATCCAGGCCTTCGACCGCACAACTCTCTGGTTTCAAAACCTTGCCTTCGACTACATCGCACCGAACGGCAGCGCCACCGCCGAATTCGCGTTTTTTGCCGCCGGCACGGGTACGGAACACTCCATCACCATCAACGGGCGAACCTACTCCCACACCGAAACCAACTCCGCCGGGGAAAGCTCTGCCGATCAGGCGGACGCTCTGGTGGCGACAATCTCCTCCGACCCCGATGTCACCGCCGCCATCGGCAGCGCAGCCCACGTGGTCCGCCTGACCGTCCGCAACACCCGGTCCGGAGTCGATATCCCGGTTTCCGCCTCTGACGGCAACGCGTCTCTCAATATGCGGCTCACCACTCCCGCCATCGTCGCCGCCGAACTCGCGGCACAGATTAACGGCACAAACTGGATTTCCGCCAACCCGACCCACGGCCTTCTCGCCGCCGCATCCGGTGCGCAGATCACCATCACGGCGGCCCGGTACGGCACAGTCTCCACCAATGGCAATCTGGTGACCTTCGGTTCCGGGACCCGTTTCCCCGGCCTCGTCGCTGGTAACACGATCCGCATCAACGGGGCCGCCTACACAGTTGCCGGCGTCCAATCCCCCACCCTACTCACTCTGACAACCGCCGCCGGCACCCAGACGGATGTCCCCTATTTGGCGGTTCGCGGCGGCGTTGATGGCAATCTGCTCTCGCTATACGAAATCCACAAAACCGGTACGCTCCTGCTCGATCAGACCGAAATCCACCTTTCCGGGGGGAGCTCCGACGCCACCTGGAACTGCACCTTTGACTTCGCTGCTCTTGGCCTGCCCTCGCTCCGCCAACTCTGGCTCACTTTCGCCCCCGCCTTACAAAGCGGCGCATACTCAACCGCCGAGTGGGTGGCGACCTTCTCGAACTGGACTCTGACCGGGCCGGACGCAAAGCGCCTCCTCAAAGTGGCCGGACCCGGCTCGGTGCGCCTTGAGGAAACCGATACCGCCTGCCGCTTCACCGGCACCTGGAACGTGGAATCGGGCTTCTACTCCCGCTACTTTGCTAAAGCCACCAGCGATACCAGCGCCACCCTGACCATCACCTACAATTGCCAGTTCCAGCACGAACTCTACGTCGGGACCTCGCTCTATCTTGATCGCGCCAAGGTGGAAGTTCGCCTCGATAACGACGCCGAAACCGAACTCAACTGCCGCCTCTCTACCGGAGCGGCAGTCGTTACACGTCGTCGGCTCCGGGCGGCTGTCCCCGCCGGTCGCCACACTGTCACCTTCCGCCTTCTTGAGGCGGGGGTCTTCTACTTCGATTTTCTGGAAGCGGCCGTCCCGCACGACCTCCCTGCGGCACTCCCCCCTCGGACCAACATCTCTCCCGCCATCGACTTCGACACAGACCATACCTACAAGCTCCCCCCGGCCCGCCTCATGTGGAGCATGGATCAACTCGGCTATGCCGGTCCCATGAACGAATACCTCGGCGTGTTCTGGTGGAATGAACGAACCCTTGTCGGCGGTAGCCTCTCCACGGCGCAGCTTGAATTTGGCGGGACATTCGCGGCGGGCGACACGGTTTTCCTTACCCTCAATGGCAGTACCCTCGGCAAGACGATCTTTCCTGCCGACACCCTTGCAACCATCGCCAGCCACTTTGCTCTCTGGGTCAACGGAGCTTTTGTGGGCTCCCGCGCAGAGGCCTCCGGCAGCACCCTGAACATCTACGGACGCTCCCCGGCACCGCCGTACACAGTATCCGTAGCGGTATCCACAACCTCCGCCACGGGAATCGCCGCCGTCACTGTGGCGCCCCAGGCCGGCGCCTACGGAACCTGGATGGTGGATCCCACCATCAACCCGCCCCTCAACCGGGCCACGCGCGACTGGCACGCCGACTACTTCGCTCTCTGTGCTGCCCGCTCTCTCGAAGTAACTACGGCCTGCTCGGTGGAACTCGTTCATCCCCCGGCTTCCTTCGTCGCACGCTACCCGGACCTTGCCCGAACCCCGGTCCTCACCGCAACGGGCTTTGGGTCGCTCGCCTCCGCACACTGCGCCATCGGCAACAGCGGCATGCTCGCCTACCAGAAATCGGTCTACCGGAACATCGCCGCTCTCCAGACTACCGCCGGGCTGACGCCAACCCTCCAGTTCGGCGAATTCCTGTGGTGGTTCTTCGCGGGGCCGTCCGGCATGGCCTTGTATGACGATGAAACCCTCGCCGCGGCCAACACCGCACTCGGGCGTCCCCTGCACATCTTCACCTCGCCCAATGACGACCCTGCCGTGAACGGTGGGGCCGACGCGGTCTTTCTCCGCAACCGTCTCCGCGACCACCTCGCCAGCCTGGTTACCGACATCCGCACGGCACACCCCACGGTGAAACTGGAACTGCTCTGGCCCTACGACGTGAACTACCCTGTGCCGGTCCCCCTCGAAGCCCCCTACCTCGGCGGGCGGCTGAACCGTTTCATCAATTTGCCCGTGGAATGGGAAGCCAAAGCAACCAGCGGTCTGGATCGCATGAAAGTAGAAGCTCTGGCTTTTGCCACAGGCATGCGCAATCTGGACCTCGCCGACGAAGCCATCAACCTCTTCCTCAACTTCGGTTGGCCCCGCGAGTCCGTCCGATACCTGATACCCATCTTTGGAGCCGCAACGCCGTGGCATCGGGAATTGGCTCTGGCCCAACGTGCCGGGATAACCGTCACCAATCTCTGGGCCTATGACCACATTTGCCTGTTCAACCTCGACGTTCCGGAGAAAGGCCTTGATCGGCGATCCATCCTGCTCGCCGCGTGACACGCCTCGGCCGCCTCCAGGCGATTCGGTATCCTAGGATATAGCGATGCTGCCTGGGGAACAATCCGAAACCGCAACTCCTGTCCGCACACCCTGGCAGCGGGTCCAGAACGCTCGTCACCCCAAGCGGCCTCACGCCCTCGACTACGTCCAGCGCCTGTTCACGGATTTTCAGGAAATTCACGGGGACCGTGCCTTCGGTGACGATGCGGCCATCGTCTGCGGACCCGGTCGGCTCGACGGCACGCCCGTCATGTTCATCGGCGAACAAAAGGGCCGCGACACCAAGCAGAAACTTCTCCGCAATTTCGGCATGCCCAAGCCCGAGGGCTATCGCAAATCCCTCCGTGCCATGCAAATGGCTGCCAAGTTCGGTCGTCCCATCATCGCGTTTCTCGATACGCCCGGTGCCTACCCCGGTATTGACGCTGAAGAACGTGGTCAGGCCGAAGCGATTGCCCGTAACCTCCGCGAAATGGCCCGCCTCACCGTTCCCGTCATCTCCGTCTGTATCGGCGAAGGTGGCAGCGGCGGGGCTCTGGCTCTGGGTGTGGGCAACCATGTCCTGATGCTGGAAAATGCGGTCTACAGCGTCATCTCCCCGGAAAGTTGCGCCGCCATCGTCTGGCGCGACTCAGGGAAGGCGGAACTTGCCGCCGCCGCTCTGAAAGTCACAGCCGAAGACCTGGTCCGCCTGGGCCTCGTCGATGGCATCATCGCCGAACCCGAAGGTGGCGCGCACGAGGACTGGGATGAGGCTGCCCGCCTTTTGAAGGAGCAGCTTCTGAAGTCGCTCGACGAGCTTTCCCGGCTCTCTCCCACCGAACTCGTCAACCATCGGTACGACAAATTCCGCGCTATGGGCAACTTCTTCGCCCCATCATTATGAAAAAGAAGACAAAGTGGCCGGTCATCATCGGCGCAGCCTTCATCACGCTCTTCATCGCGGTCATGGTCTACTCCAGTTCAGGTAACGATCTTTACCGGGCGGAGGTTTGTGTGACGTTCGAAGGCCGGACCGTCTGCCGCAATGCCGCCGCCACCACAAAGCTCGAAGCAGAGCGCATCGGGGCCTCAACAGCCTGCACGGACCTGACCAGCGGCATGACCGCCCTGATGCAGTGCGAACAAAACTCCCCCCGGCAAGTGACCTGGAAGCAGTAGTAGCTCTGTCATTTCAGTAAGTTAGGGCCGTTTCCCCCATTCAGCGTGATATCCTGAATGAAATCCTAGAACAAACGGACTCTCAGTTGCGTCTGTAAACCTTGTAAAGATTTTCCACAAGACCGGAGTATCAGAATCGTGAAGACCAAATGGAAAGTAGTGATCGGCGTCGTCGTAGTCTCGTCGATCGCCGGCGGCACCTTCGCCAGCATCAAATATAAGGAGCGCGGCGTCATCACCGTGCAAACCGGCAAGGTCCTTCGCGAGGATCTGGCCAGCGTCGTCACTGCTTCCGGTGAAGTGAAGCCACGTAACTACATCAGTATCGGCGCGGAATATTCCGGCCAGTTGGTTGAAATCCTCGTCAAGGAAGGAGCCCACGTTCGCAAGGGCCAGCTTCTCGCCCGCATTGATGGTGCCCAGTCGCAAGCTGATGTCAACGCCCAGCGTGCCGCGCTCAGTTCTACTGAGGCCGATGCCGCAGCCAGCGAAGCCGGTCTCCGGTCCGGCCAGGACAACATTACTGTTCTGGAATCTTCCGTCGTTCGCGCCAAAAGCGATCTCGAACGCTACGAGCGTGATTTCAATCGCGGCCAGCAGCTCTTCAAAGACGGCCTCATCCCGCGTTCCGACTTCGAACAGCGCCAAGCCATGTTCGAAAGCCAGAAGGCGACCGTCGTGGAAGCCCAGTCCCGCGTTATTCAGGCCCGTACCCAGTTGGCCCAGCTCCGCGCCCAGCTCGCCGGTGCCCAGAAGCGGATTGCCCAGACTCAGGCTGCGCTCGCCCGCGTGGATGATATTCTCCGCAAACATAACGCAGTGGCTCCGATTGACGGCCTCGTTACGTACCTTCCCGTTCGCGTTGGCGAAACCGTTGTGCCCGGTGTGCAGAACTCCGCCGCCAGCACCATCATGACCATCGCGGATATGTCCATCGTGACCGCCGAAGTAAAGGTAGATGAAACCGACATCGTCAATGTGAAGCTCGATCAGGCAGCTGAAATCACCATCGATGCTATCCCCGGCAAAATCTTCACGGGTCACGTTATCGAAATCGGCAACACCGCTATTCTGCGTTCCACCGGTTTGGCGGCTTCCACCAGCACCACTTCCAGCCAGGAAGCGAAAGATTTCAAGGTAGTCGTCGCCATGGACAACCCGCCCGACGAAATTCGTCCCGGCCTCTCCTGCACCGCCAAGGTCACCACTGCCAACCGCAAGAACGCTGTTGCTGTACCAATTCAGGCCCTGACCAGCCGCACCAAAGGCGACCTCCTTGCTGACAAAGATAAACCGGTGAATCCGGACTCTGCCACAGTAAAAGCGAACAAAGAAGAGTCGCAGGGCGTCTTTATCATCGGGGCGGGCAATAAGGCGGAATTCCGAAAGGTGGAGACCGGCATCACCGGTGCCATCGACATCGAAGTCCTGAACGGCCTGAAAGACGGTGACCAGATCATCACCGGCAGCTATCAGGTGATTCGCACCATCAAGAACGGCGCAACTGTAAAAGTAGATAACAAACCGCCAGCCGCAACCAAGCCTGCTTCGTAATAGCTAAGAGACAAACAACATGGCACAGGCAACAGCGGAAGAAACAGCAAAGGGCGAACAGCTCCGGCGGGACGGTATCGTCATCCGCACCTACGACATTTGGAAGACCTACGTGATGGGTGACCAGGTGATCAACGCGGTGTCGGGAATGGATATCGAAATCCGCCGCGGCGAGTACGTCGCCATCATGGGACCCTCGGGTTCCGGCAAATCGACGCTGATGAACCTCATCGGCTGCCTCGATTCGCCCAGCAAGGGCGACTATTACATCAATGGTCGCCTCGTCAGCAAGCTCGTCGATGATGAACTGGCTGAAATCCGCAACAAGGAAATTGGCTTCGTTTTTCAGACGTTCAATCTCCTGCCCCGAGCCAGTGCCCTCCACAACGTGGAACTGCCGCTGATCTATAACGGCACCCCGCCCAAGCAGCGAATCGTCAAAGCGAAAGAGGCCCTCAAGCAGGTTGACCTCGTCAATCGCATGGACCACAAACCCAACGAGCTTTCCGGGGGGCAGCGGCAACGTGTCGCCATCGCTCGTGCCCTGGTCAACAGCCCGTCCATCATTCTTGCTGACGAACCGACCGGAAACCTCGATACGGCCACCGGGAACGAAATCATGGCCCTCTTCGAACGTCTCCACAAGGAAGGCAACACCATCATTGTCGTTACCCACGAACACGATATCGCCCTCCACGCGCACCGCATCATCGCCGTCCGCGACGGCAAGGTGGAGCGCGACGAAGTGGTTCCTCACTAAGCTGAATTAGTGCCCCCGCAAGTTGCGGTTCTGATTCCCTGTCTGAACGAAGAGCGCTCTATCGCGACGGTAGTGGCAGATTTCCGGCGTGTTTTGCCGGACGCTCTCATTTACGTCTACGACAATAATTCGACCGATCAATCCCGCATTCTGGCGCACCAGGCCGGTGCCGTCATCGGAGTCGAACCCAGTCAGGGTAAGGGCCATACAGTTCGGCGGATGTTCCGCGAAATCGAAGCCGATGTCTACATTCTGGTGGACGGCGACGATACCTACGATGCCTCCACCGCGCCAGGCATGCTCGATTTGCTTCTTCGGGGCGGGCTCGACATGGTCATTGCGCGCCGCTGTTCAACCCGTCGTGACGCCTGGCCGAGAGGACACCGTCTGGGCAACGCGCTCTTCTCCCGCACCATCAGCCGGCTCTTCGGGAGCCGCATTCACGATGTCCTGTCTGGTTACCGAGTCTTTTCCCGCAGCTTCGTGAAGTCCTTTGAGGGCACCACTCAGGGCTTTGAAATCGAGACTGAAATCACGATCGATGCTGTCACCAGAGGTCTGGCCATCCGTGAAGTCAATACCACCTACCGGGCCAGACGTGCAGGTTCCGTCAGTAAACTGAGGACCTGGCGGGATGGCCTCCGCATCGCCCGCAGTATTGTGCGCTTGTTTCTGAACCGTCAGAAAATCAGGCGAGAACCGCGCGAACCACTTCACCCGCCACGTCTGTAAGCCGGAAATCGCGGCCCTGGAAACGATAGGTGAGCCGTTTGTGGTCTACCCCCAGGCAATGCAGGATGGTCGCCTGCAGATCGTGCACATGTACCGGATCCCGGGCGATATTGTACGAGTAGTCGTCCGTCTCGCCATAGCTCATTCCCGGCTTGATACCGCCTCCCGCCATCCAGACCGTGAAGCAGCGGCCATGGTGGTCCCGCCCGTAGTCGGTGGCGGTCAGACGTCCCTGACAATAAACCGTCCGGCCAAACTCGCCGCCCCAAACCACCAGGGTGTCCTCCAGCATGCCCCGTTGCTTCAGGTCCTGAATCAGGCCAGCCGATGCCTGATCCACATCCTTGCACCTCTTCGGCAGATTTGCCGGCAATCCGCCATGGTGATCCCAATCGCGGTGGTAGAGCTGAATAAACCGAACACCACGCTCCGCCAGACGCCGGGCCAGCAGGCAATTCGCCGCAAACGTACCGGGCTTCTTCGCATCATCCCCGTAGAGTTCGAACGTACTGGCGGGTTCTTTCGAGATATCGGTCAGTTCGGGCACCGACGTCTGCATCCGGAAAGCCATCTCG
>RGPS01000071.1 GCA_010084195.1 Terriglobia bacterium | reverse complement strand
AAGTGGGGCCGGTGCCGCCGCCGATGGGGGGATCTCTGTCGAGTTTGAGGAGCGAGGGTTCGTCGACATTGAGGATGTAGACGATGCCACTGGCGGGATTGGCGGCGGCGGTGCCCCAGTTGGAGCCGCCCTGATTGCCGGGCATGGAGACGGAACCACGGAAGGCGGGCGGGGTGAAGAGGCCTTCGTTGCGGGCGCTGAGGATCTGGTCCTTGATGTAGGCCTTCTCGTCGGCGGGGAGGAGGGGATTGATGTCATCGACGCCGAATTTCTGGCGGCCAAAGGGTGGAGGCGCGGTAGGGAAAGGCTGGGTGGGCCAGGACTTTTCGCCCTTCACGTCGCTTTGGGGCACGAGGCGCTCTTCGATGGGCCAGATGGGGGCTCCGGTGACACGGTCAAAGACGTAGAGAAAGCCGGTTTTGCCGGGCTGGGCGACGGCGTCGATGGTCTTGCCTTTGGATTTGACGGTGATGAGCTGGGGAGCGGTGGTGTTGTCGTAGTCCCAGAGATCGTGGTGGACCATCTGGAAGTGCCAGAGGCGCTTGCCGGTGCGGGCGTCGAGAGCGAGGAGGCAATCACCGAAAAGACCGATGCCGGGACGGTCGGCACCGTAGAAATCATAGGTTGGGGAGCCGAGGGGAAAGTAGGCGATGCCGCGCTTTTCATCGACGGAGATTTCGCCCCAGGTGTTGACGCCGCCGAGGAATTTCCAGGCGTCTTTGGGGAAGGTTTCGTAGCCGAATTCGCCGGGGTGGGGGATGGTGTGGAACTGCCAGGCGAGTTTGCCGGTGAGGACATCGTAGGCGCGGAGGTCGCCGGGGGCGGAGAGGAAGGCTTCGCCGGGGGCCGAGCCGAGGATGAGGAGATTTTCGAAGATTTTGCCGGGGTTGTTGGACTGGATGCGGTTGATGGTTTTGGGGTCGCGACCGAGGCCCTGCTTGAGATCGACGACGCCGTTGGTGCCGAAGGTGAGGATGGATTTGCCGGTGTTGGCGTCGATTTCCTGGATTCCGTTGTTGATTTCGAAGATGAGGCGACGGTCTTTATGGTCTTTGCTTTCCCAGTAGTTCACGCCGCGGCCGGTGATGCCCTGGAGATTTTCGTGTACCCAGACTTCCTTGCCGGTGGTGGAGTCGAGGGCGATGAGGGAGCTGCCGCGGCCGAGGACGTAGACGTGGTTGCCGGCGACGATGGGGTTGAAGCCGGTGGTGCCGGGGGGGTAGGTCCAGGCGACGTCGAGCTGGTTGACGTTGGCTTTGTTGATTTGGGTGAGCGGGGAGAAGTGGGAGTTGTCGGGGCCGCCTCCATAGTCGAGCCAGAGCTTTTTCTGCTGCGCGGGGAGGGTGGCGGCGAGGCAGAGGAGGGCGAGCGGGGTGATGACCGAAACAGACAACTTCATGGATGGCTCCTTTTGATTTGAGACGCGATTTTGAGACGGCGTCTCTGTTTGGAACGTATTGAACTTTATCACCGTCGCGAGCGGAAAGCTACGGGTGTTTGCGATTTTTGACAGTTTGGGTTTGCGTTGCATGAGGGGACCGGGGGGGGGAGGTGTCTCAGGCTGCCTTGGGGAAGGTGAGGAGGACGAAAGGGGGCTGGCGGGAGCGGTCCCAGTTGCGGGATTTGTACCAGCGGGCTTCGGCTATGGCTTGCTTGTGGGCCATTTCGGCTAGTAGTTTTTGGGTGGAAAAAACGAAGCCATTTATTTGGATGGGCTGGGTTGAATCGATGGGGTCCTGCTCTGCAAGTTTCTCTTCCAGAAGGAGCTCGGCTTCTTCGCGGGCGGCGGATTCGGCGGCTTTTCGTTTGGTTTGGAGGTCGTCGAGTTCCTTTTTGTTCCTGGCGATCATGCGGTGGAGGCGGGTTTCGTAGAGCGCCATGTTGGAGAAGTGTTTGTTGTCGGCGCGCCAGGTTTGGGCTTGCGTGATGGCGGTTTCGGTTTCGGCGGTGTCGGCCTGGGCGTCGGCGGCGTGTTCGTGGTGGCCGATTCCGTAGGAGTTGAATTCGATGCCTTTGACGCGGTTTAGACGCCAGTGGTCCTGCGCGATGGAGATGGCGAGTTGGCGCTCGTAGTAGTCGGCGGGGTTTAGGACGGCGAGCATTTCTTTTTCGTGGTGGTTGTAGGCGAGGCGGTCGGTTTCGTCCATGACGTAGAACTGGCCGGTTAGGCCGTGACGGCGCGCGTTGTAGCGGGCTTTGGCTTTGCCTTCTTCGGTTCGGGGTCCCGTAGAGAGCATGGCGTTGGCTATGTTGGCCAGTTGCTGGGCGGGGGAGATGCTTGATTTCGTTGCCATCGTGAGTTACCTTCCTGGCTTGAGAAATAGCAGGTGGGGATTCCAGGATGGTTCTTGGGGTGGGTTAAGTTGTTGAAAATGGGGTGAAAATAATTTTTGACTCGGTTACACATCAGCACCGACGCCTAGCTAGACCATCAGGTGTTGAGAAGACTTTGATCGTGGGCAGCATTGAAGCGCTGGACACGTTCAAATATATCTTTCCTTTTCTGCCTGAATTTGCTCAGGTCAACGTCGAGCCCTGCGAATACGACGTCGGCCGCCATGAGAATGGCAAGGTGGGCATTACAGAGCCAGAACATCTGCTTGGGGAGCTCGCGGCTTATGTTCTCCCTCTGGATGTCCTGATAGCCGAACTTCATTTGCCCCACCGTCTGCCCCGCGCTCAAGTGGCGAACGAAGGTGATGCCGCTTGTATGGGAAAGCATAGACGCGGTGTCGTAGAAATCCGAGAGGAGCGCGAGCTGCGGTATGGAGCTTGGATACAGTGCCCGAGACGTAAACGTCTTTCTGGCCAGCTTCCGGGCGGCTTCACTGCCGTCGTCTTGACTAAACACTTCAAAAGATTTTGCATCAGTTTGAATCAAATGCGCGATTCCGGCCGCCTCGACGGCGGCACGTGTCTCTCGGAACATCTGCGCCGAATAAAGGCGAAAAAGTGAAATGGTGCCAAGGACCAGATGCTTCTGGCACAGCACAAACAGCGCCGCGGCATTGCGCGCTCGACTCGTATTCAGAAGCGGGGATATGGCCTCGTGATGAATTGTATAGAGATTCACCACGTCATCGGGCAAGAGAGCAGAAGAATTAAGGTGCTCTTTGAGCTGGTCAAAATTGTGTGCGTCGAAGGCGTTGACCGTCGCGATCACAGAATCTCTATTGAGCATGAGTGGGTTGTCCCCAAAATAGCAACTGTCCCGAGGCGCTGCTCATGATCAGTAGATGATAACATCATCCTATGGAGGCGCGGGACCGGACGCTGGATACGCTTCTCGACCTTGATGGTCAGGTTTTCATCGTGGACGAGGCGGGCGAGTATTGGGTGAAGTTCCGAGTTCGGCGGATCGCTGTCTCGCCGGAGAGGCCCCATGGTCTGGACTATTCGTTGACGCTGCATGGCAAGAACAATGAGAGGTTGATTGGTTTTGACAATGCGCATGGGGTCCGGCAGTCGGCTCGGCCGGGCGGCGCAGGGGGTGTGGAGTATGACCACAAGCATGGCCTGCAGTCTGTTCGTCCGTATCGATATCGGGATGCGGCGGCGCTGTTGGCGGATTTCTGGACGGAAGTGGATCAGGTGTTGCGGGAGCGAGGAGTTTTGAAATGAAGGCGCTGCGAGTTGGAATTGCTTCGTATGAGGACATGAAGGCGCGGACGATGGCGATTGCTCGCGGGACGCTTCGCCCGAAGGCGGGTGACCCTAAGGTTTGGTTTCCTTCGACTGAGAGTTTGGCACGGGTTTTGTCGGCGAAAAACCGGACGTTGCTGGCGACGATTCGGGAGGCGCAGCCGCAGTCGCTGGCCGGTTTGGCGTTGTTGACGGGACGGCAGAAATCGAACTTGTCGCGGACGCTCAAGACGATGGCGCGGTATGGGCTGGTGGAGTTTAGTCCGGCGAAGGATGGGGGCCGGGCGGTTGTGGCCAGTGTGCCGTGGGACAGGATTACGGTGGATTTGCCGCTGTTGCCTGGGGTTGGGGGGCAGGGTTAGTTACGCCTGGCCGCGTTCGCGGTGATTGTCGACGCCAAAGACGATGCAACGGTGGCTTTTTACGAACACCACGGCTTCGAGCGATTTGTCGGGCAGGGTCGTACCTTGTTTCTTCAGGTGGCGTCGGCCGTGAAGACGCTCCGTTCGTCCTCATCCGCGTAGCAACTGTGCGAGGCATGGAAGGATTGATCGGGCGCGGACCTGTCGAGCGGAGGCGGCAGTAACGGGCCGTGCCGGCGGAGTGACGGCCCATGTTACTCCCCCGAACAAACACTACACTACCGTTTGGCAGCGGGAGCGGCGGGGAAACGCTGCACCAGGCCGGCACCTTGTTTGACAGCCGCTTCGAGGTCGTTCAGTTCGGTGGGCAGGAAGTCAGTGAAGTTCTCATATCCGTTTGGAGTCACGACGACGACGTCTTCGTAACGGAGATACAGATTCTCGCTGGGGACTCGGATTGCGGGGTCGATACTGAAGACCTGGCCGACCTTGAGGGGGCCCTGCGTATAGCCGCCATCGTCGTGGACAGTGAGGCCGACGGGGTGGGAAAAGACTCCGCCTCCCTTTTCGAAGAGGAGGCGGGCGGCCTGCTCGTATTCGGGTTTGGAGAATTTGCGGGTGGCGAACTGGGCGGTCATTTCCACTTTGGTTTCATCCATGATCTGGCGGACCGTCAGGCCTGGCTTGATTCGCTTGAGGATGGCGTTGCGATAGTCGAGGACCACCTGGAGGAGTTCGCGCTGCCAGGGGAGGAACGTCCCGCTGACGGGCCACATGCGACCGATGTCGCTGGTGTAGTAGTGGTAGTCGGGGGCGAAGTCCATGAGGACCATCTGGCCATCGTCGAGGCGGCTGGTGTTGCGGAAGTAGTGGCCGTTGGCGATGTTGGTGGTACCTGAGGCGGTAATGGAACGGTAGCCTTCGAGGCGGGCGCCGTTGACGAGGAAGATGTAGCGCGCGGCGGCGTCGAGTTCGTATTCGGAGACACCGGATTTGCTGCTGTGCATAGCGGCGACAATCCCCTGACCGGCGATTTCTGAGGCGCGGCGGATGAGGGCGATTTCGCGGGGGCTTTTGATGCTGCGGAGTTCGTCGAGGATGGGTGTGATGTCTTTGACCTCGGCCTGGGGGAAGCGGGTGCGGAGGAGGTTGGCGAAGTTGAGTTCGCGGGAGGTGCGGCCATCCCAGGGGTCATTGGCGATAGCGAGGTTGGCGGCGCGAAGTTCACCCCGGGATTCGGAATTACCTTCGGCGGGTGAGAGGAGAGCGTAGATGGTGGCAGGAGTGGCACCGGGTTTGCCGAGCCATTCGTCCTTCATGTCGGTGTTGGTGAGGACGCGGTCGGCTCCGGTGAGCTGTTTCACTTCGGCGGCATCGGCGGCGGAGAGGACCTTGCCTTCGTTGGCTTCGAGGCGGGCGTCGCGGGGTGGCATGAAGAGGGTAGCCTGGCGGGTTCGACCGTCGAGGAGGAGGTAGGTGTGGGGTGTTTCGATGCCGGAGAGATAGTAGAATTCGTTGGTTTGGCGGGGGAAGTTGAAGCCTGGGGTTTTGGGGACGCCCTGCATGACGAGGACGGCTTTGTCACCGATGTGGTCGTAGATTTTGGTCCAGCGGGCCTGGAATTCTTCGGCCGGGAAATCGGTTTGGCGGAAGGCAGGGGCCTGGGCGAGAGCAGTTGCGGTGAAGAGAAGGGGCCAAAGAACTCGGAATGGAACCATGACTCCGATTGTCGCTCTACGCAGGGGCAGTTTGGAAATGCCTGGTAAACTAAAGGGTGATGGCTTTCGATGCCAAGACCCATTTCGGAGCTCTTTTGGACCGCGTGTCCCGAGGGGAGGAGATTCTCATCACGCGGCACGAAAAGGTGGCCGCCGGAATTGTGCCGGAAGGAACAGCATCTCCGGAGTCGGTTAGACTGGCCGTTTCCGGGCTTCATGCTCTGAGAGAAAGGATGGCGTCACGGGAGGGCTTCCAGCCTCTGACCGATAGAGAGATCAAAGAGCTGATCAACGAAAGACGCCGTTGAGGTGAGGTTCGTCGCCGATACGCATTTTTTGCCATTTGGTATAGACCGGCCCGTTTGTTGGCCAAGATGGCAACTTGCAGTCGGGTTTCCAACAGCCATCGCAGCCCAGAGGCTCTGGCACCTGTCGGCGACAGGCGCGCAGGATGCCATCCTGGCCCCACATCCCGGACTACAGGTGAGCTTAAATAAACGCCATGGTTTTGAGGCCGGAGATTTCGAACCTTTTGCGGCAGCGCATGTTTTTGCACATGGCGTGGGTGTCGATCAGGACCATGTAGCTTTGGGCTTTGGCGAATTTGGCGCGGTCGCGTTCGTCGGCTCCGCCTGGGAGGCGATCTTTTTTGGTGCGGACCAGCCACTTAATGTCGTAAGTGTCGCTGGTCCGGCACCAGGTACAGTTCAGAGGGATCTGTTTGGTGGCCGGCGCTTCTGAGTAGTACGCTTTTTCGTCCACTTTGATCCCCTTATTGCTGACGGTCTGTCTTTTAGCGGTCGTTCAGTTCAGTCCACTGCATGCCGTCGGCGTTGCCTTTGTATTCGGCGCGCGGACGGATGAGGCGGTTGTTGTGGTACTGCTCCAGAACGTGGGCGGTCCAGCCTGCCATGCGACTGACGGCGAAGATGGGCGTGTACAGGTCAATCGGAATACCGAGGGAGTAGTAAGCCGAAGCGGAGTAGAAATCGACGTTGGGGTTGAGTTTCTTCTCGCCCTTGACGGTTTCTTCCACGCGGCTCGACATGAGGTAGAGATCTTCGTGGCCGGTGCTCTTGCCCAGTTCCTCCGACATGCGGCGGAGGTGGGTGGCGCGGGGGTCTTCGGTGCGGTAGACGCGGTGGCCGAAGCCGGGGATCTTCACCTTGTTGGCGAACATCTCGTGAACCTTCTCGACAGCCTTCTCAGAAGTACCGACCTGAAGGAGCATGCGGATGACTTCTTCATTCGCGCCACCGTGCAGGGGTCCCTTGAGGGCACCGATGCCGGAGGTTACGGCTGAGTAGATGTCGGAGAGAGTCGCCGCGGTGACGCGGGCGGCAAAGGTGGAGGCGTTCAGTTCGTGGTCAGCGTGGAGCGTGAGCGCTACGTCAAACACGTGGGTCATGACGGCATCAGGCTTCTTGCCGGTGAGGCAATAGAGGAAGTTGGCGGCGAAGCTGAGAGCCGGGTCGGGATCGAGAGCATCCTGACCAGTGCGGAGACGTCCAAAAGAACTGACGATGGTGGAGGTCTGCGCCATCAGCTTGGTGGCTTTGCGCTGATTCGCTTCCGGCGACATGTCCTTCGCTTCCGGGTCAGACAGGCTGAGCATGGAGACTGCGGTGCGCAGAACATCCATGGGCGAGGCTGTCAGGTTGGCCTTGAGGAAGTCGGTGACCTGGGTTGGCAAGGCGTAGGTAGCGTTCAGCCCGGCTGCCAGGGAAGCCAGTTCGGCCTTCGTTGGAAGAGTACCTTTCCAAAGAAGCCAGATGGTCTCTTCAAAACTGGCGTGCTGCGCCAGGGTGTGGATGTTGTAACCCCGGTAGCTGAGGATGCCCTCATAGCCGTCTATGTAACAAATCTCTGATTCGCCGGCGACAACGCCTTCAAGTCCTGCGCCTGATGTAGTCGTGCTCATTTGGTCACCTACCAGTCTAAAGCAGAGGTTTTCTCAGCTTGCCAATCGTGCGGTGAAGCATGATGGCGTAAGGGTTTTTGTGGGGGCAAATAGGGTACGGCGAGAAGTTGATCTCGTCCGCACTTTTATCCACCCAAAGTTTTTCCACCCGATTTTGGTTCACAGCCAGGGTCAACAGAACACCGTTATTACACGATTGGCTATCTGTGAGGCCGAGAACCGAGAGATGGGGAGCGCCGGTGGGGACGGTTGATTTCGGACCCCAGTCGGTGAGGAATTTATTAAAGTCATAGCCGGTGCAGGGCTTTTGTTCAGTGCAGCCCCATACCCGGTAGGCGGTTTTAAAATCACCCGTCTTAATGGAGGCCACGAAATCCCGTACCAGGCTTTCCTGGTGGTGATTTTGCAGCAGGTACCAGAGCAGGCTGGAAGTGAGGGAAAGAACCACTACAGCCAGGATCGACCGAAAAATAAGACGGTTGCGATTTTCTTCGCCTTCGCCGTACTGGTCAAGATAGCTGCGTCGCATCA
This sequence comes from Terriglobia bacterium, assembly GCA_010084195.1. Taxonomy (GTDB): domain Bacteria; phylum Acidobacteriota; class Terriglobia; order Bryobacterales; family Bryobacteraceae; genus BOG-234. The sequence goes on along the minus strand of RGPS01000071.1, from coordinate 17,511 downwards.
CGGGTCCTGCTCTGATTGTGCCACTGACACGTCGTTGATGACGGCGGGGGCGTCCGAGAGGTATTACTTGGCCGGATTGGCTTTGTTGTATGCGGCTGTGGCGTCGGCGGTCAGTTCCATGGTCGGCTTGAAGAAGAGGGTTTGGGAAGAGTCGATGATGAGGTCGAGGCCCTTTTCAGCGGCGAGTTTGGAAATGATGTCCTGCATTTTCTGGGAGGCCTTGCCGAGGATTTCCTGGCGGTCGCGATCAAAGTCGGCCTGGAGATCGTCGGAGAGGCGCTGGGCGTCGCGCTGTTTGCGCTGGCCCTGGGCCTGCAGTTCAGCGATGGCGTTCTGGTTCAGTTTGCCGCTGCCGACCTGGGCTTCAATGGACTGGAGGTCGGCCTGTAGTTTGGCAAGCTCATCCTGGGGCTTCTTATACTTCGCTTCGACGGCGGCAGAAGCCTTCTTAATCTCGTCGGTATCGGCCATGGCCTTCTGGACGTTTACGACGGCGATTTTGGTCTGAGCAGACGCGGAGACGGCTAAGGGCGCGAGGGCGAGGCAGAACAGGCTGGCGCGGAGGGCCAATGTACGGAACATGACTATGAAGACTCCTAAAGATGGTGGGACTTCGCCATTATCGCACAGGGAACAAAGCTGCCTGTTTTTCGGTGCGGGAGCACCATTTTCGAATGTATGAGTGATTTGTTGGACGGTTCCCGTTCTATAGGGTTAGGAGCGTCGCGACGATGACCGCAGTGGAGAATGAACTTGTGGAAAAGCATGAAGTAACCGAGCTCCTGATTAGCTGGAGTCAGGGCGACCGGAGTGCATTGGACCGTCTGACGCCGATGCTGTACGAGGAACTTCGGCGTCTGGCAGCTGCCCACCTGCGCCGGGGGAGTAAGCAGGAGACGATTCAGCCGACAACCCTGGTGCATGAGGCCTATTTGAAAATGGCCGGGCAACAGGAGGTAGAGTTCCAGAACCGCGCGCAATTTTTCGGGTTGGCCGCACAGGTGATGCGGACGATCCTGGTGGATCATGCGCGGAGTAAGGCGGCGGCTAAACGAGGCGGCGGCGGGATGCCCCTGACACTGCGAGATGATTTGGCCGCAACGCCCAACGAGGGTGCCGATATTTTGGCTCTCCATGAAGCCTTGGAGGCGCTGGCGCTGCAGGATGAGAGGAAAGCCCGAATTGTGGAGATGCGGTATTTCGCCGGGATGACTTCCCAGGAGATTGCGGAGGCGACAGAGACTTCGGTAGCGACCATTGGGCGGGAGATTCGGGTGGCCCATGCGTGGCTGCTTCGCCGGATGCAGAGCTGAGTCCGGGCTGTCACCTGACTGCATCCCCTAAAATGGGGATACATGCGGATCGCCCTCGGGCAGATCAATCCGACCGTCGGTGATCTCGCCGGAAACCTCGCCCTTTGTACTCGATTCGCGCGTGACGCTGCGGAGCGAGGAGCTGACGTCCTTGTATTTCCGGAACTTTGTGTTACCGGGTACCCGCCGCGGGACCTTGTTGAGAAGCGGACGTTCATTCCGCAGTCTGAGGCCGCGCTGGAACGCCTGGCGGAGGCGACACGGGATTTGCCACTGGCGATTGTGGCCGGGTACGTGGGTCGGAGTCGGGTCCCCACGGGAAAACAGGCTACAAATTCTGCGGCAATTCTTCGAGGCGGTGAGGTTTTGTTTCGCCAGACGAAACTGCTGCTGCCCACCTACGATGTTTTTGACGAGGCCCGGAATTTTGTTCCCGGGGATTCGCAGTCTTTGTTCCAGCTGGATGGGCGGAGTATCGCGCTGACCATCTGCGAAGACGCGTGGAATGACAAAGGGTTTTGGCCGAACCGGCTATACGAGCGTGATCCGGTGGACGAGTTGATGAAGAAGGGCGGGGGGCTCTTGCTCAGCATCAATGCCTCTCCGTTCCACCTGGGTAAACGCGAGTTGCGACTGGAGATGTTCCGAGCCATGGCGCGTCGGCATAAGGCTCCGGTGGTGATGGTCAATCAGATCGGTGGCAACGATCAGGTGGTTTTTGACGGTTCCAGTTTTGTGATTGATGCCAGGGGTGAGGTGATTGCCTCGGCAAGGTCGTTTGCGGAAGATCTGGTGATTGCGGATCTTGAGACAGGGACCGGCGAGCTTCGTGCGGATTTTGCGGATGAAAACGAGGCAGTCTACGAGGCTCTGGTGCTGGGGACGCGGGATTACATCCGAAAGTGTGGTTTCCGGAAAGTTCTGATTGGCTTGAGCGGCGGCATTGATTCGGCGCTGACGGCGGTGATTGCGGTGGACGCCGTGGGCAGGGAAAATGTGCACGGTGTGGCGATGCCAGGGCCCTATTCGTCGGACCACAGCATCGTGGACGCGCGCGCCATGGCGGAAAGACTGCAGATCCCGTTCGACATCATCCCGATCACGCCGGCTTATGAAGAGATGAGGCGGACTCTGGCACCAGTCTTTGCGGGCAGGGCTGAGGACGTCACCGAGGAAAATATCCAGTCCCGGTTGCGAGGGTTGACGCTGATGTCGCTTTCGAACAAGTTCGGGGCGCTTGTCTTGACGACAGGTAACAAGAGCGAGATCGCGGTGGGGTATTGCACTCTGTACGGCGACATGTGCGGCGGGCTGGCGGTGATCAGTGATGTTCCGAAGACGCTGGTCTACGAGCTATCGCGCATTGGCAGTGAACGCCATGGCGGGGCAATTCCACGATCCGTGTTCGAGAAGCCTCCATCAGCGGAATTGCGACCAGACCAGAAGGACAGCGATTCCCTGCCCGAGTACGAGGTGCTGGACGCGATTCTGCGTTTGTATGTGGAAGAGTTCCACAGCGCGAAAGAGATCGCGGTGGAATTGGGATTGGCGGAAGACCTGGTGCGAAGTGTGGCGCTGAAGGTGGACCGGAATGAGTACAAGCGTCAACAGGCTGCCCCGGGCCTGAAAGTAACCTCGAAAGCGTTCGGAATTGGCAGACGCTTTCCCATAGCCCAGAGATACTTCGAAAACGAATGAAAACCAAACTGCTCGTCGTGTTGCTTGTGGTCGCGTCCACTGTGTTGATGTCGCAGCCAGCCCCGAGGGAGCAGGTCGGTTTCCTGCCCGATGGCAGTTTTCTGCTGAGCAGCGGATGGAGAGTGAAGGCGGCCGGGACCCAGGTTCCGGTGGACACTTTCCCGATGTCGTCGCTGATTACTCCGGATAAGAAGTATCTGCTGGTCCTGAATGGCGGGTATGACCCCCCGAGCATCTCGGTGATCGATATCGCGTCGGCAAAAGAGCTGAGCCGGACCCCGGTGCCGGATGCGTGGCTGGGTTTCACAATGACAAAGGCCGGCGACAAGGTGTATGTGGGCGGCGGGTCAAAGGCGGCAGTTTTTGAGTTTGGCCTGAAGGACGGTGTTCTGACGGCGGGGCGTACCTTCCCGGTGATTGCCGAGAAGGACCGGAAGGGCAGCGATTTCATAGGTGATGTGCAGCTGGCGCCCGATGGGCACCTGCTTTACGTTGCCGACCTGTTCCACGATTCTGTTGTGGTGGTGAACCCGCAGTCGGGCTTCATTTTGTCGCGTTTCAAGACGGGGCGCCGCCCCTATCGCATCATGTTCCACCCTTCGGGCAAGAGTTTTTACGTTTCGAGCTGGGCGGATGGGTCGATTGGCCGGTTCGAGACCAACAAAGGCGACCGGATCGACACAGTTCGCCTGGGGCCGCACCCGACCGATATGGTTTGGCGCGAGGGGGAGATTGAGGACCATCCCGAGGTGAAGGCCCGAGTTTTCGTGTCGGCCAGCAATACGAACAATGTGTTCGTGTTGGGGGTTTCCGAAAGTGGCGAAATGACCAGACTGGAAACGGTGAATCTGGCGCTGATGCCACGTCAGCCTTTGGGGATGACGCCTTCGGGTTTAGGTCTGAATTCGGATGGCAGTCGATTATTTGTAGCTTGTTCTGATGCCAATGCAGCTGCGGTGGTGGATATTACGGGGCCGCGCAGTCGGGTGATGGGGTTTGTGCCGACGGGCTGGTACCCGACGGCGGCTTTTGGGCTTCCGAATGGCCGGATGGGGATCCTGAATGGGAAAGGCTTGCGGTCTTTTCCGAATCCTGCGGGTCCGAATCCGGCTACGACAGTTGCCGGGACCACTACCGCTTTGCGGGTCCGGCAGTATGTGGGCTCGATGCAGAAGGGGACCGTGCAGTTTGTGGACCCGAGCGATGATGCGCGACTGGAGGCCTGGACGCGGGAGGTACTGGCGAATTCACCGTATCGGGACGAGAAGCTGGATGATCCGGGGGCTCCTGCGGGTAGCCCGATTCGTGCGGGTGGCCCCATTAAGCACGTGCTGTACATCGTGAAAGAGAACCGGACGTACGATCAGGTTCTGGGGGACATGAAGGAAGGTAATGGCGACGCATCGCTGGTCCTGTTTGGGGAGAATGTGACCCCGAACCACCATAAGCTGGCGCGCGATTTTGTCCTGCTGGATAATTTCTACGTAAATTCTGATGTGAGCGCAGATGGCCATAACTGGGCGACTGCAGCGATTGCGCCGGATTACACGCAGCGCATGTGGCCGAATAGCTACGCGGGTCGGCGGAAGACCTATGACTATGAGGGTCAGGAACCGGCGAATGCTCCGCCGGCTGGCTATATCTGGACAGCTGCGGGACAGGCTGGTATCAGGATGCGGAACTACGGGTATTTTGTGGACAACCGCGCGAAAGCCGAGGCCGATGGCACGCAGATCCTGTCGGTACGCGACCCGATTCTGGCTCCGAATACGGACCCCAACTTCCGGGGCTTTGATCTGGACTACACGGACGTGGAGCGCGCCAAAGAGTTTTTGGATGAAGTGAAGGATTTTGAGAAGGCGGGGACGATGCCGCAGTTCATGATCATGCGGCTGGGGAACGACCACACGAGCGGTACATCGGCGGGGAAGATTGCTCCTCTGGCAGCAGCGGCGGATAACGATCTGGCGCTGGGGATGATTGTGGAGGGGTTGTCGAAGAGTAAGTTCTGGAACGAGACGGCGATCTTTGTGATTGAAGACGACGCGCAGAATGGTCCGGACCATGTAGATTCGCATCGGTCGCCCGCATTTGTGATTTCACCGTGGGTCCGGAAGGGGCAGGTGAACGGGACGATGTACAACCAGGCGTCGGTTTTGCGAACGATGGAGCTGATTCTGGGGCTTCACCCTCTGACGACTTATGATGCGGGGGCTCGGCCGATGTTCAGTTTATTTAGTGATGTGGCGGCGGCGGGGCCGTACGTGGCGGAACAGGCCCGGATTCCGTTGACCACGCGGAATCCGTCGAACACAGCTTTGGCGGCAAGGTCGGCGCGGATGCGTTTTGTTGAGGCCGATGAGATTGACGATGATGAGTTGAATGAAATTCTGTGGGCGGCCATCAAGGGACCGAAGGTTCAGATGCCTGCCCCGGTGGCTAGTCGGTTTTCGCGGTAGGAAAGTTTTTTGCCTCTGCGAGGGTTCGGCGAAGGATAGGCAGCGCGAGAAGATCTTTTTCGCGGCCAACCTCTTCTTTGATCTCGATTTGGGCGGGCAGGTTCAGCACGGCAACGGTAAGGCCGTCGTTGAGCGTTATTGTATTTGATCGTTCCGCAAGCTCGCCCCAGGCGTGGCCATTCCCAATGGTCCCGAGGACGTCCAGGGGACCATACCTCGTCATAAGCAGATGGTGCCCGGGGGACGACAGGTGACTGGCATTCGGTTGGAGGCGCCGCGCAGGTTGCATTCGGTAGATGGCGTCCAGTTCCTGCAGGGCAATTAACAGGCGAGAGAGGTTTCCCGGTTCTCTCGACTGGACAATATCGAGATCGAAAGTATTGATGTCGGCACCGTGCAGAACTGCCGCGACGCCGCCGACGAGGACAAAATGAACTTTATGGCGCGCCAGACACTCCAGGATGCGGGCGAAGTCAATTTGTCCGGAGTGTTGCACGCAGTCTCAGCACGGAATTGACGTGGTCTTGAAGGGTCTGAAGACGTTGTGCAGGCGTCAGCGACAGCATCCAGCGGATAAGTTCCACATCCACGCCGTCTTCTGAATTGTCACTCTCGATAGCACGGGCTGGTGCTGGGGCCATGAAGGTATTTTATCAGTTTTTGGGGCGCTTATCGGCGGGCTTTTCGGGCTTCCAGCAGGACCGGGATTACCGAAACGATGATGATGGTGAAGACAACCTTCTCAAAGTGGCGGCGAATGAATTCGATTTGGCCTAACTGGTAGCCGAGGGTGGTCATGAAGGCGATCCAGAAGATGCCGCCGAAAAGGCTGTAGGAGAGGAACCGACCGTAGTTCATGCGGGCGACGCCAGCGATAAACGGTGTGCAGGTACGGATGATCGGGATGAAGCGGGCGTAGACGATGGCGCGTGGGCCGTACTTGTCGTAGAACTCCTCGGTCCGTTTCAGGTGATCCGGGTGGAAGAATTTTGACTTGGGCCGGTTGAAGATGCGGGGTCCGGCCTGGCGTCCCAGAAAATAGCCGACGTTGTCTCCGATGATGGCCGCCAGCATGAGGAGCCCGCCGAGGAGGTAGACGTTCAGTGACGCCGCGCCTGAGGCGACGCCGATGCTGAAGAGCAGGGAGTCACCTGGCAGGAAGAAGCCGACAAGGAGCCCCGTTTCGGCGAAGACGATGCCGCACAAACCGAGGACGCCGAGGGGGCTCGACATCAGGAGTCGGACCATTCCCAGCAGGCGCTCGGCGTTATAGAGCGACTTTAGAAAATCCAGTATGTCGGCCATCAGCGTAGCCGGTTAGCTGCGCTGGTAGTTAGCGAGGATGCGCTTCATCACATCATCGTTGATTTTGAGCTTGCCGTCGGCCTTGAGCTTATCCTTGAGACCGTCCTGGAAGAGCTGGGCGCGTTCACGAGCTTTCTGCTGGCGCAGTTCGTTTTTGATAGTCTCGGCCTGGACGCCGAGTTCAGCCATGTTGGCGCCGATCTTCGCAACCACTTTGGCGACGAGCTTGCCGCCGGTGACATTGAGAGGCGAGAGGAGGGAACCTTCCGGCTTCGACCAGGCTTCTGCAACCGACGAGGCGGTGCCCACGGATTCGATGGCGCCCTGGCGATCCACATCATTGGAAGTCTTCACTTCGAGGTTGAGAGCTTTACCAGCCTTGGCGAGGTCGCCGCCCATAGACTGCGCTTTGGCGAACAGTTCGTTGGCCTTGTCTTCGATAAGTTTTTGGAGCTTGGCGTCAGTGGCCTTGGTGCGGGCTTCGGCCTTCGCTTCGTCGAAGTTCGCGGAACGAGCGGCCTGCAGGTCAGTCACGACGGCGACGACAGCCTTGCCATCCGGGAGGAGGATGGGGCCGGCGGTGACTTCACCTTTGCGGAGAGGGGCCACGGCGTCAGAGAATTCTTTGGAGGTACCAAGGCCGGGGATGGGGTCGCCCGCCTGAACGTTGTCAGCCTTGAAGAGCGGCATGCCGACGGCTTCAGCAGCTTTTTCCGGATGAGTCGGGTCTTTGCGGCATTCGGCGACAGCTTTGTCGGCCAGGCCCTGCATCTGCTGGCCGGCGACGCGCTTCTGGAGATCCATCAGCAACTGGACTTTCACTTCTTCGAACGGCTGCAGGCGAGCCTGATCGTGCTGCTGGACCTGGATGATGTGATAGCCGTAGGTTGTCTTGATGAGACCACTGGTCTGGCCAACATTGAGAGTGAAGGCAGCTTTGTCGAATTCGGGAACCGTCTGGCCCTTAACGAGGAAGCCGAGTTCGCCTCCCTGGTCTTTGCTGCCGGGATCTTCTGAGTTCGCTTTGGCGAGGGCAGCGAAATCGCCACCGCCCTGGAGTTGCTTCAGGACACCTTCCGCCTTAACTTTCATGACGGCATCGTTGGCGGCATCGGACTTCACGAGGATGTGGCGAGCCTTGACACGTTCCGGCGTTTGGAAATCATTGCGACGCGCGCTGTATTCGGTCTGCAGCTGGGCGTCAGTTGGCATATTGAGGGAAGCGAGCTTCTGGGGATCAACCACGATGATGGCGTAGCTCTTCTTCTCGGGGACGCGGAATTCAGTCTTGTGGGCTTCGTAGTAGGCGTTCAGTTCCGCCTCGGTGGGTTCCGCCTGGGACTGGTACTTGGTGGGGGCGAGAAGAGTGTACTCAATTCGGACCTTGTCGTTCTTGCGCTTGTATTCCGTCTCGACATCCTTCGGGGATACCAGGACACCCTGAGCGACGATCTGTTCCAGCTTGGCGATGAGAACCTGACGAGACGTCTGGCTCTGGAGATCGGCAAAGGTCACGCCCTGCTGCTGGAGAAGGGCGGTGAGAGTTGCGCCGTCCACTTTGCCGTCTTTTACGACCTGGGGTGGCAGGCTGTCGATGATGGCGGTGTTGGTTTCGTCAGCGGAAACCTTCAGGCCGAGGCGGTTTGCCTCATAGGCCATGGCGCGTTCGTTGATCATCTGCTGAATAATCTGGGGCACATAGATGGAGAGCAGTTCGGGGGGGAGCTGCCGATTCCGGGTCATGTTCTGGATGGTGCGGTTCACGTCCTGGGCGGTAATGGACTCAGAGCCAACTGTTGCGACGACGGAAGGATCAGTGGCAGCACCAGTGGCCGGACCGCTGGGGATGAGGTAGGTGATCATCGAGAGGGCAACGAGGCCCAGAAGGACGCCCAAAAGAATGCGAACAGACTTGTCGCGGCTGCGGAAAAGGTTAAACATTAGAGAAAACGCTCCTGATACAAACCGAACTTATTGAAACCAAAACTTCAAGTATACCGCGAGGTGCCGACCAGTTATTTAGACGGAGCAGGACGCGCTTTGGAACGTGGTGCTGAAACCTCTGGAGTTTCCCGACCGCCGTGGCGGCACAGACCACTATTACGCCGGGCGCGGACACGTCTTCAGGGATCAGGCCTCTTTTGGGAGTTTTTGTGGGACCCCGGTATCAGGCTGCCGGGGCCACGATGATCCGAGGAAGCGTCAACGTGGCCGATGGGGGTCGGCTTTTCCTTCGATGAACCGGACAGCGGGCGGTAGCCAACCGCCGCGCGGGGTGCCACACTGGGTGCCACCCCGCCCCACATCAGGCGAGGGCCTGGCGCCGGAGAATTATGCGCTCATAATTCCGGGGAATCGGGCGGGCGAGGCGGAGTAACCGGGGAAGACGCCTTCCAGCTTTTGATTCCCGAGGTGGTGGTGGACGGCTTCGCCGAGGACGTCCCGGAAGTCTGTGGTGACGGCCAGATCTCGGTTTTGGTAGAGTTGCTCCGGCTGCAGACCTGGCCACTTGCCGTAGACCTTGCCGCCCTTGACGCCTGCGCCCATGACCAACATGGCGTTGGCGTGGCCGTGATCGGTGCCTCGATTTCCATTTTCCCGGGCGGTACGGCCAAATTCGGACATGGTGACCACAACAACATCCTCCATACGGGCTCCCAGGTCGGCGTGGAAGGCCGCAAGCGCTGTTCCAAATTCGGTGAGGCGCTGGGCCAGTTGACCTTCAGTAGGGTTCTGCCCGACTTCGTTGACGTGGTGGTCCCATCCCCCGAGGTCCGCAAAGGCAACTTCCAGACCTGCGTTGGCCTTGATGATGTGCGCAATTTGCTTCAGGCTCTCGCCGAATTTGCCGCGAGGGTAGCCTGTGGCGGTATTTTCACCAAGCGAGCGCAGGAGTTTGACTGCGTCGAAGGTGGTGCGGGCGGTTCCTCCCAGAATGCTGTCTGACCCGTAGAGAGTTTCAAACTGTTGGGAGGCAGCGGCGTCCTTTACGTGGAATGAGGCTATGCTCTCAACGGCAACGGCGGCATTGCGGCCTCGAATTGTCCGCGGCAAGGCAGCTCCCAGACTGACCGCACGAACGGACGAAGGATGGTCGGCGGGAAGCAAGGCGCGATTGAGCCACCCATCGGCGGTGGATTTACGACCCGGTGTGCCGGATTCCATGTAATCCTGCGCATCAAAGTGGGAGCGGGTGGGGTCCGGGGAACCTGCGGCGTGGATGATGGCCAGGTTCTTTGCGTCCCAGAGCGGCTTCAAAGGGGCCAGGGCGGGATTCAGGCCGAAAAAGCCATCAAGGTCCAGAAGCGACTCTTTGGGTAAGGCGATGGTGGGGCGGAGTTTGTAGTAGTCGGGTTCTCCGTGAGGGACGACAATATTCAGACCATCGGCGGCGCCCCTCTGGAAGATGGCAACGAGGGTCTTTTTACGACCTTGCGATTCTGCACCAAGAGCGGTGCGTTGCAGCCAAAGGGGGAGAGAGCCGACGCCCGCTATGGCAAGAGCGGAATCCCGAAGAAAGATACGGCGATGCATAGGTCTCATGGCGTTATTTCCTCTGGAAGTCCGGGGCTCCGTATTCGGCGTGTTTGAGGCTGGTGGCGAAGTTCATACGGGCGAGCAGGGATGAGGAGTTCATCCAGTCTGCGCCGCGATTGGAATATCCGGTTGGTTCGGCCTTGCGATAGAGAGGCTGCCCCATCTTCGTCATGAGGGTATTGAGTGATGGCGGATTTTTGACCTCGTCACCCGAGGCGCGCAGGGCGCTGACCAGAAATTCCAGGGGTGATTTCAGCTTTCCGTTGAAACGGGCCGGTTCCCAGAATTCGGGCGCTGCCAGCATGGTTTTCATTACTTCCCTCAAGTCGCCATCGGAGGCAAGGAAGGTTTTCTCCATTTTGCTTACCAGGGACGGGGGTGGATCATCGGCTACAAAACGCGTGGCCAGTTTGGTGGCGATGAAGTGTGCGGTGGAAGGGTGGTGCGCGAGGATGTCCAGAACCTGGAGGCCTTCTGCGATGCCGCGAGGTTCGAGGGTCTTGCCGAGGACATGCTTCTCACCGCGATCGTGCATCCGGGGATTGAAGAAGAAGTCACGGCCCTGACCGGGTCGGCGCAATGTCCAGCCAGTGAAGCAGCGGGCAACTTCGGTTACGTCCTGCTGCGAGTAACCGCCATCTACGCCCAGCGTGTGGAGTTCCAGAAGTTCGCGACCGTAGTTTTCGTTCAGACCGCGGGTTTGTTTGGCTCCTCTGGCGGGGGCTTGCGCGCCTGAAGACTGCCAGTTATCGAGGTAGAACAACATGGCAGGGCTTTGCGCGGTGGCCAGCAGCATGTCTTTGAACTTACCGAGGACGTGGGGGCGAATTGCGTCGCGCTCATAGGCGGTTACGAGTTCCCGGTCGGCTCCCTTTTCGAGGAAGACGTTGAAGTGGTTGTACCAGAAATCGACGAGGACCTCTTCGAGTTGCTTGTTGGACCAGGTGGCGCGGAGAATTTTGCCGCTGACGAGGTCTGTGGGGATGACCTGCATGGGAGCGGAAAGAACTTCGATTTTCCGTCGCAGCTCGGGGCCGGCGAGATCCGCGAGGCGTCGTCTTTGGCCTTGTGGAATCGCTTCGAGGGCGGCAACGAGTTTTTCTGCGGGGAGAGCTTCGAGGTAGGCCACACGTTCACGGGGACGTGTCGGCATGTCGGCCGGGAGTGCGGGCAGGGGCTTTTCGTCGCCCTGCGGGTTGTTGGCTTGCGCTTTTTTGACACGCTTCGCTGCAACTTCAAAAACGGCGCGGGTGAAGGGGTCTGTCGGCAGTTCGGCGCGGCCCTCACTGATGGCTTTGACAACCTGACGGCTCGGGTAGTGACGCAGCATTTCTGAGGTCGACATGTGGAGGGTGTCGAGGGGAGCGAGGCGCTTTTCGAGTTCTGTGTTCTCTGTGATGGATTGCGGGTGGAGCTGTTCGTCGAGCCACTGGGTTAGACCCATGGCTCGGACGCGTTCTACGTCCCCGGGGCGCGCTCCGAAAGTGAGGCGGTTCAGCGCGTGGGTGAGTTTTTGATCGGGACTCATGGCCGAAGGTTGCGCCAGGCAGACCAGGGCGGCGAGAGCGAGGAGAGCGAATGTCCTTTTCATTTGTGTTATCTGGAAATAAGAACGCCCTGGCTACGAGAAAGTTGCGGTGTCAGACACCGAGGTTCTGCATTTCGACGGTAATTTTCGCCTGATCCCAGCCGAGCAGGTCCGCCATCTGCAGGGCAATGGGGTGCAGCCATTGACGGTCGAGTCTGCGTTCGTGGCCCCAATAGGTGGAGGTGTAGATCACATCGGGGAGAGACCGCGCGTGTTCGCGCTCCACGGCCATGCGAACGCGGGCTTCCTGAGTTGGGGGGATTTCAGGCAGGTTGAGGGGGGTAGTGGCCGTCTCACCAGGGATGTTCCGCCCCGGCGCGAGATCCGTCATGAGCGTGTCGGCAGCTTCCTCACTCATGGAGCGGTAGGTGGTGTATTTGCCGCCCGCAATGTGGAGAACGTTGTCGGAACTCTTCCAGATCTTGTGTTCGCGACTGGTGGATGTGGCGGAGCGCCCGGATTGAACGATGAGGGGCCGAAGGGAACTGTAGCTGGTGATTGGCTCTTCGCGGAACGAGGGGTAAAGACGGCGCACGATCGACTTCAGGTAGTCCGTCTCGCTGGCAGAGATGGCAACCTGGTCTGCGCCGGTCTGGTGGTCAACATCAGTGGTGCCAACCAGGGTGAGGTCGTCATTTTCACCCCAGGGGATGAGAAAGATGATGCGCCCGGCTTCGTCAAAATGAGCGATCGCCTGTGAGCTTTTTTGAATGCGGGGATAGATCAGGTGGGAGCCGCGAACGAGGCGCAGGGGTGCGGCTTGTGACCACGACCCTGACGCATCGATGATGGTACGCGTGCGGACACCGAACTCCGAGCCGGTGAGCAGATCTCTGGCGTGAAGGCCGTGGGGGCTCTGGTGGATCTCCACATAATTTGCGGGGCAAACTCCCCGAGCTTCGGCATCGAGAATGTTCTCCAGGACCAGCCTTGCGGAGTGGACGGCTGCATCGTGAAACAGAACGCCGCCCCGAAGGCCTTCCGACGCCATGTTGGGCTCCAGACGGGACGCTGCTTCGCTGCCGATAGTGTGGTGGGACGCGATTCCGTGTGAGCCTGCGAGGGCGTCATAGAGGGTGAGACCTGTTCCGTAGAACAGGCGATCGTAGCGACCGTAACAGGGGATGAGGAATTCCAGAGGCTTCACCAGGCCCGGCGCGATATGCAACAGCGTCGCGCGTTCGCGAAGAGCCTCATGGACCAGGCCGAAATCACCGTATTTGAGGTAGCGGAGACCACCGTGGATGAGCTGGGAGTTTCTTCCGCTGGTGCCCGATGAAAAATAGCGCTTTTCTACCAGCGCTATCCGGAGTCCGCCGGGAATATGAGCGGCACGCATAGCCAGATCGCGGGCAACACCAGCGCCGTTGATGCCTCCGCCAATGATGAGGATGTCCCAGTTTTCCTGGGCGAGGCGAGCGAGGTTTTCTGATCTTTGGTTGCGAATCATTTCAGACCGTAGAACTGCACTGCAGTTTCTCCGAGCAGTTTTTCACGGAGGGGCTGCGGGATGGGACCACAAGCCTGGGTGAAAGCCGCGAGGACTTCCTTCCAGGAGCCGGCGAGGCGGCATACCGGCCAGTCGCTGCCGAACATGAGTTTGTCGACCGGGAACAGACCTAAGATGTGTTGGACGTAAGGGCGGAGGTCGCTGGCCGTCCAGGAGTCAGGCTTTGCCTCGGTTATCATGCCGGAGAGCTTGCAGTACATGTTGGGAATTTGGGAAACGAGCTCCATGTCGCGGGCCCAGGGTTCCATGGTTCCGTCGGCGATGAGGGGTTTTGCGATGTGGTCGATCACCATCCTGAGCCCGGGCACCTTGTCCGCGAGTTCCGGGATGAGAGGGAGATGGGGGGGGCGGAGTAAGAGATCGTAGGGAATGTTGCGGCTGGCAAGTTCGCGGAGGCCATGGATCACGTCGTTGCGCAGGAGCCAGCGGAGGTCGGGCTCATCGTGAACGATGTGGCGCACACCGCAGAATTTGGGGTGGCGGCCGCATTGATCGAGAACGTCACCCACGCGAGGGTCGGTCAGATCTACCCAGGCGACCACGCCGCGGATAGATGTGGTTTGCCCGGCCAGGTCCAGCAACCACCAGGTTTCATCCAGGATGGTGTTGGCCTGGACGACAACTGAGCCATCGAAGCGGCTGGCTTCGAGCGCTGGTTCCAGATGTTCGGGGAGATAGTTCCGGCGCAACACGGAGTCACCCGGAGGCATCCACGGATAAGTGAAGCGGGCGATATCCCAATAGTGTTGGTGGGCATCTATGCGCACTCGTTTATGGTAGCCCGTGGGTTGGGCAGGCGAAAGGGTCGCGGCAGTTCCAGTACCGCGGTACTTGTGGTGCATCGGAGGGGCAGCGACAATGGGTTCAAGAAAAGGCTCAGGACACACCGTTTCGGAAGCGGTCCTGAACCCACGGGAACTTTGCCCGGGCAAGTTTCCCGAACATCCATTTACGTGAATAGCAGCTTTGCGGCTCGCTATACTCGTCTCGTATTGTCTGATTTACTTTCCAACCTCAGTTATCAGCCGGTTCCTTTGCGTTTCGGCACCAGTGGCCGCCGCGGGCGTGTGGCGGATCTCAGTCAGCTGGAGATCTACATCAATGTCACGGCAGAACTGAAATTTCTGCAAGTTTTACCTCGGGGGCAGGGGGGTATAGAACCCGGCGACGAGGTTTTTTTCGCCCATGATTTGCGGCCCAGTTCCACACGTTTCGACCAGACGGCGGGGGGCCGCGGGGAACTCTGTCAGGCGGCCGCTCAGGCAATTACGGATGCGGGGATGCTGCCGGTGAACCTTGGTGCCATCCCGACACCGGCCCTGGCGGCGTTTGCCTGGCGGAGGCATCGAGCCAGCGTGATGATCACCGGGAGTCACATTCCTTTTGACCTGAATGGCTACAAACTGAATACTTCCGTTGGTGAGTTGTTGAAGGATTTTGAGGCTCCCATTGACGAAGCCGTGGAGAGAGTTCGGACCCGGCTTTACGCTTCCGATTTCGCGACAGGGCTTTTTACTGCGGAAGGGTTCCTGAAGAGCGGTTCTGTTCCGATGCTTCCGGTGCAGGAGGAGGCTCGGGACGAGTACATCTCGCGCTACACCTCGTTCTTTGGGAGTGCGGCACTGCAGGGTCGGCGGATTCTGGTTTATCAACACTCGGCGGTGGGCCGGGATTTACTGGTTGAGGTCCTTGCGGGGCTGGGGGCTGAGGTGGTTACCGGTGGGCGCAGCGACAGTTTTGTGGCGATTGATACCGAAGCCATCGATGCGGCCCAGTTGAACGCGGTCCAGGCAGTTGTGGATGATGCGGTGAGTAAGACGGGGCCCTTATGGGCTGTCGTTTCCACTGATGGGGATAGCGACCGGCCTCTGATTCTGGGGCTGGAGGGTGGCAAGGTTCAGTTTTTTGGCGGAGACCTTGTCGGCATGATTGTGGCGGGATACCTTGGTGCCGATGCGGTGGTGGTGCCGATTACCTGCAATGACTCAATTGACAGGGGTCCGCTGGCGGATGCGCTCGAACCCAGAACGAAGATCGGTTCTCCCTTCGTGGTGAGTGGCATGGCCGCAGCGCGTGCAGCTGGTCGCAAGTCGGTGTGTGGCTGGGAGGCAAATGGCGGGTTTCTGCTTGGTTCCGATGTGGAGCGGGATGGGTTGAGGTTGGGCCCGTTGCCAACACGGGATGCTTTTCTGCCGATCATAGCGGTGCTGTCTGCGGCTCACAAGAGGGATATTTCGCTTCCGGCTCTGTTTGCCGAGTTGCCGCCCCGGTTTGGTCGCGCCGGTCTGGTGCGAAATTTCCCACGCTCCAGTGGTCGTCGGATTGTGGAGTTGCTTAGTGAACCTTCAGCGATAACGATTCTGCCGGAATTCTTCATGGCGACAGCCGGCTTTTCCGCTATTTCCCGGTTGGATTACACGGATGGCGTCCGGATGATTTTCACGGATGGCGATGTAGCTCATTTTCGACCTTCGGGAAACGCGGATGAGTTTCGGTTATATGCGGTTTCCGATACGCCGGAGCGCGCATCGAGGATCGTGGAGCTGGGCATTGCAGAGCCCGATGGCATTGTGCGCCGGATGGAACGAGCGCTGATTCCCTTCCCTGGCTCAAATGTCTGAGACTCCGGTTATCCTGTTCGGGTTGGGTTTCACCTCCTTACGGCTGGCGCGTCGGCTTTTGGGGGGAGACAGACGGATTTTTGCGGCTACTCGGAAGCCGGAAAGGTTTGCGGAACTGGCAGCGCAGGGCTTGACCGTTGCCGACTTCCACGCGGAGTTGTTTCCCCGGGGAGCAGTGATTGCCCACACGATTCCTCCGGTTGACGAGGCGGCTCAGGAAGCGCTGCACGAGTTCCTGGTGGAATTGGCACCCCGGAGAATCGTGTATGTGTCGGCGACCAGTGTTTATGGGGAGCTTGCGACGGTTACCGGGGATAGTCCCGTAATTCCGTCCGGTGAAGCATCTCTCCGCCGGTACGCAGAGGAGCAGTGGGTCGCCGGCGGACCGTGGGCAGCGTTGATTCTCCGTGCGGCGGCCATCTACGGGCCGGGAAGGGGCGCACACCGCCGCCTTGCGGTGCCGCAGACCCCGGCGCTAAACCAGAGGAGGGGGCCTTCAGGCCTGGTGAGTCGGATTCACGTAGAGGATCTGGCCGGACTCATGGAAAGAGGCCTGGATTCGGAGTTGTGCGGGGCATTTCCGGTGGCCGACACGTTGCCCTGCTCCACCGAAGCCATCCTGCAGTGGTGTGTAGAGTATCTGGGGCTGGATCCGAACCAGGTGGATATTTCCGGTACTGTTTCGACGGGCCGTTGGGTGGATGGCACAGATATCGTGGATAGATTGGGTCTGCAATTGGAATATCCGGACTATCGCGCAGGTATTGCGCAGTGTATTCGTGAAGAAGGTTGGGGCAGCGCGGCGCCGTTACGCAGCTGAAAATTCGGGCATTTGGGCCAACTTGCCGAAGGCGCTGATCTGATGAACCAGCCCGGACAGATCGACTGTGCCGACTCCCGCGCGGTACAGCCACAGTTTCGCTTCAATCCGGCAGGATGAGATCACGAAGTTGAATTTGCTGCGGAGCAACAGAGCGGCAAGTTCGGGGCTGTCCTCATTAGAATCCAGCATGATTTGGCGGATACTGGCGTGGAGGGCGGCGAAATCTTTGGTCATACAGCGGAGGTAGCCGAAGGCGACATGGCAGCGCTGCGCCCGAAGCTGTCTGACAAGGGCCTTATCGGCGGCAACCAGGGACAGGTCTTCGTCGGAGAGAAGTCTCTGCATCGGGGCATACCGGGATATGTCTACCTGACTGGCGGCTCGGAGGTTCTGTGTGGCCTGCATCTGCCGCATTCTGGTGAGCAGTAATATCCCGGTCATTCCAAGCAGGATAAGGGCTAATACTGATAAATAGATTCCGATAATCATTCTCTGGCTCCGCTAATCGAAGTGAGAATAACCTATGCTGGGGTGGAAAGCAAGGGTGGAGTTTTTTTTGTGTCGTTAGTATGTGAGTTGTCCGGTCGAGTTAACACGTGATCTGTCCGCAAGAGCGGGGCGGGTAAAGCTGGGGAGTGGAAGAAGCCCAGCGATACT
>RGPS01000008.1 GCA_010084195.1 Terriglobia bacterium | reverse complement strand
TCTGTCGAGGAATCTCCAGCCCGAAAAAAAACAACCATTTCAAAACCCGTCAGACCATGAATTCTATCCGTGGCTTGACAAGTCGCTCCATATCAGAACTGAATTTGCGCCCGGACCTGGATCTGCCGCGCCGCGGTTCCACCGGAGACCGTCTGAGTGCCGACTGTGTTCGCCCCGATAGTGCCGGTCACAGTCCCGAAGCCGCTACCAACGACATTCATGGTGGAGCCGCCTGCATTGCCAAATACGGGATGGTTCAAGGCATTCAGCAAATTCGCCTGAAACTTGAACTTTATCCGCTCCGTGATGGAAAGGCTCTTGGAGAGTGACATGTCCACGAAGGTCTGGCGCGGGCCATACAGGTTGACGATCGCTCCGTGCGTGCCCGGCTCGGTGGAAGGTCTGATGAACTGACTGTTCGCGCCACCCTGACCCCGCACACCGCTCAGGTACTTGGGATCCAGGATTTGTACGAAGTCGATAGCGCCAGGGGTGGTGGCGGGATTAGCGCGATACACACCGACCGCGTTTTGGAGGTCCTTACGGGTGATGCCGTTCAGCTGCACACCGGAGTCTCCCCCTTGGGCAACCGACCAAAATCCACTGGTGAGCCGGAACGGAGCGCCGCTTTGGAGCACGACGATGCTCGAGAGGGTCCAGCCGCCCACAACCTTGTCCACAAAGCCGCCCCGGTTGGCAAACTGCTTTCCCTGACCGAAGGGCAGCTGATACACCGGGGTGAAGTTGAAGACCTGCCGGCGATCGAACCCGGACGGCATGTAGCTCATGCCGAGGTCGCGAAGATCGAACTGCGCGAACTGGCCTTCCCAGTTGGTTCCGGGCTCAATACCCAGGTTCTTGCTGAAGGTGTAGTTGGCGTTGAACTGCAGCCCGTGCCACACCTGCTGGCGCAACTCGACCTGGAGTGAGTGATAGGTGGAGTATCCAACCGAATCCATATAACTGACAGGATTGGCTTCGCCGGTCTTGTAGGGATTCGCCTGAAAATAGTTGATGGGATAACCCGCGCCCGCCCCGGTGTAACCCAGATTCGTCGCACAAGGGCTAAAGCTGGCACCCACGAGGTTGCAGAAGTAACGTGAATTCGCGCTGCCCGCGCCACCGAGAGCCAGCGCCATTCTGGCAGCTTCGCCCTGCCGGAGGCTCTGAATGAAGGTGGAATTCGAGAAGCCATTGGCAGGTGTAGCGCCGGCGAAGGCGGCCTCAAACACCGGGATGGCGCGCTGCCCTGCGATGCCATTGTTGGCGAATGACGTGCCACCGTTGAGAACCAGATTCTGTTGCGCGTGTTTGAACTGGTCGAGGAAGGTCGCCTCGCCCGGCCGAGAAGCTGAGATGTTGACCTGGTTCGTGTTCAAGGCAATCCACTGGTTGTTACTACCGTTGCCACTGTAGCGGGCCTCGAGCACCAGCTTGCTGGTCAACTTACGTTGGATGCCGAAGTTCCAGGACTGTGTATATGGCTGTTTTATGTCTTTGGCAAATCCGCTGAGACGCCCGGCGCGGAACGTGAACTCCGAAAGGGGCGCGCTCGGCTGATAAGCCGACGGCGTAACCGTTAGCGGCGGGAGTGGATCGCCACCAAGCGAAGGATTGGGACCCAAAGTCAGGCTCCCGGGAGTGAAGTTGATACCAGCATCGGCGCGATAGTCCTGATAGTAGAAGGAACCGTAATTCGCGGCGGTGTTCCAGAAGTACTGCTGCGGCGTAACCCATCTACGCATTGAGAAGCTGCCGCGGAAGACAGTGCTATTTCCTCCCATCAGTTTACCCAGGAAGCCGCTCCTGTCGAAACTGGGATTCCAGGCGGCACCGATGGTCGGCTGGGGGGTCATATTCCAGCCCTCATACGGGCGGGGCCGAGTGTCCAAAGTGGGATTGTTTGTACCCTTCAGAGAGCCGGGGTTGAAGAGATTACCGCCGACGATGCCGTTGCTATCCAGGCCCGACGGGCCGAATATGCTTTCCGGCGTCGCCGAGTGGTATTGGTTGCGGAGGTCCACGTTGGGGCTGATGAAGTCCCAGCGCAGCCCGAAGTTAATAGTAAGCGAGGGGCGTACGCGCCAGGAATCCTGGGCGAACAATCCCCACTGGCTCTGCACCTCGTTGAGGACGGCCCTGCAGAGCTCACCCGACTTGGTGAAGCCGTTCTTCTTTGGGTCGTAACAGCCGCGAGCGGTAACTGTATTTACGCGGCCCGCCAATGTGGCGTAGAGACCGCGCGCGCGATCCATTTCGACCGCTGTTGCCCCAGGGAAATTAGCGGTCGTGAACATGGCGTTGGCCGGATCGTTGGCATTCATCCCCAGGGAATAGGTGGGCCAGGCGCTGGGCGGATCCCAATAGTGGTCCTGCTCACGCCAGTAAGTGCCGCCAAAGCTCAGCGAGTGGGCGCCCTTCTGCCAGGACACCGTGTCCTGAGCGTTAAAGTTAGGGAAGTAGCGCGAGTTCGGACCGGGATAACTGTATGGGCTGGTGCCATATGCCCAGGAGACATGAGGCAGCTTCAAGCGTCGCGTCTCGTCGAAGCCCTGCGCGAATCCAGCCCAGAAGTAGAGGAAACCGCCACGGAACTGGTTAATGACGGTAGGAGTGACGGTCCAGTCCAGTCCGTATCCAATGGTGTAGGACGTCCGCCTGGAGTCGGCAGCCTGAAGGGCAGCAAATTCCTGGCCGGGGAAACTGGGAGCAGTGCCGTTCGCCTGCTCGAACTTTTCCTGATTGAAGCCAAGGTTCATGCGCACTTTGGAGCTGGTGTTCCAGTCAATGCGAAATGTCGGATAGTAAAAGGTCTGCGCGGCCGAATAGATAAATCCAAGATTGTTGATATTGGGATCGCCGGTCTGCGTGACTCTGCCTCCCCCGAGCGCAGCATTGATCCTGCTGAGCCCGCTGGCAGTCGTGGAGGTTATGGCGTTCGGGAAACCACTGGAAGCCGCAAGGTTGAGAATGTTGACTCCGGTGTTCGGATTCGCCCCGTAGCGGAACAGACCCGCCTGCGCCGAAGGAGCCAGAACGGTGGTGTTCCGCTCAACGCCCGACGGCAGCTTCTGCATGGCCATACTGCCGAAGAAGAACAACTTGTCGCGCAGGATGCGGCCGCCGAAGTTGCCGCCAAAGTCATTTAAAATGAGCGCCGGACGGCGAATGCCGCGGGCATTGTTGACCCAGCTGTTCGCGTTCAGTGCAGCATTGCGGTGATCCTCAAACAGCATCCCGTGGAAAGTATTGCCGCCGCGGCGGGTGACCATGTTGATTTGCATGGCGGAGTTGCCCTGGCTCAAGTCCATCGCGTCGGTCTGCACCGTCATCTCCTGAATATTCTCCAGGCGCACGCCGACGATGGGGGTCGCGTTGCCGCCAAACTTCATTCGGCTGGTACTGCTGACTACTCCGTCCACATTGTTGCCTTGAGAGGCAGTCGGCAAACCGTTCCAAGTACCACTGTATCCCGCCATCAGGGTGGTGAGCTGGGTGACGTTCCGGCCCTGCATGGGAAGGCTTTCCACCTGTGATGTCGTGATCGTGGTTCCGATAGTGTTGGTTGTGGTTTGAACGAGCGTCGCCTCTCCGCTGACCTCAACCGTTTGCGCCTGGGCCCCAACCGTGAGAACCGCCTTCAGATCGGTCGTCTGGGCCGCTTGCACGGTGACGTTATTGAAAACTCGGCTCTCGAATCCGGGCGCGCCAACAGAGAGCGAATACACCCCCGCCGGCAAGTTCACGAATCTGTAGTTGCCGACATCCTGGGTGCGTGCCGTGCGCACAGTGTTTGTGGCCAAATCACGCAGCTGAAGATCCGCAGCCACTACCACGCTGCCGGTGGGATCCACAACAGTGACGGTAATGCCGGCGTTCTGAGCCCACGCCGACGGTATCGCCACCAAAAATAACATGAGCACAGCAGCTAAGCTGCGCAATAAACTTCGCGTCATTGAGTTCTACGCCCCTAAATTTGACGAGCGATTCACCATCCCGGACCCCGCCAAGTAGTAATCTATAATCTTGGCTAAGCCAATGTCAAGTGGATATTGCTTCTTCTCCGGAAAATGACGTAAATTCACGACGCGCTCGCTTCCCGCCTTTCCCCAAAGAAAGAGTTGCGTGTTGACTATGCCAAGCAGGGCGCTTTCAGAAGCCTTCCCTGGGGCTTCGAGACCGGGAGGTCGGATTTGAAAGCGGAAGCGGCTTATTATGAACCTAAAGCGAAGTGTGTTTATAGCTGACCTGCGGGCGGACGCCTAAGAGGACTGATGTACAAGATCGCGCGACGAGAGACAACTAAGCGGCTGGCCATGTTGGGCGGGCTGGCGCTTATCGGCTTTGCGCCCAGCCCCTTTCGCCTGGCGCTTGCCGCCCAGACCAATAACGTGACTTTCGTGGATGTTGCGACCGCCGCAGGGATTCAGTTCCGGCACGACAATGCAGCGACCGCGGAGAAGTACCTGATCGAAACCATGGGCGGAGGATGCGGCTGGATTGACTACGACCAGGACGGACTCTTCGATCTTTACGTGGTGAACAGCGCGGCGACAAAGGCTTACAAACCAGGGAAGCCGCTGCGGGCGGCCCTCTACCGTAACAATGGAGATGGCACGTTTACCGACGTCACCGAACGCGGGGGCGTGGGTGCCGAGGGGCTTTTCGGGATGGGGGTGGCGGTCGGTGACTACGACAATGACGGATTTCCCGACCTGATGGTCCTGGGTTACGACCGTTGCATTCTTTACCACAATAATGGGGACGGCACATTTAGCGACGTAAGCAAAAAGGCAGGAGTGGAAAACAAAGGGCGCTGGGCCTCCAGCGCGGCCTGGTTCGACTACGACAACGACAGCCGTCTTGACCTTGTGGTCGCCAATTACGTCGACTGGACGCCGGAAACCAACCACTACTGCGGCGACAAGGGCCCGGGGATGCGCAGCTATTGCCACCCCGACGTGTACCACGGGCAGGCACCCACGCTCTACCACAACAACGGCGACGGCACCTTCACAGACGTCAGCAAATCGTCCGGTGTGGGAGCGAAGCCCGGCAACGGCCTGGGTGTCGTCACCTTCGATTACGACAATGACGGCTGGCAGGACATCTTCATCGCCAACGACAACATGCCGAATTTTCTTTTCCAGAACAATCGGGATGGCACCTTCACCGAAACCGCCTATCTGGCTGGGGTAGCTGTCAGCGGGGATGGACATTCCGAGGCGGGAATGGGCGTCGACGCCGCCGACATCGACCGGAACCTGCTTTCTCGATTACGACAATGACGGCTGGCGGGACTTGTTCATTGCCAACGGCCACGTGCTCGACAACGTAGCGCGGTATCGTCCGGACGTCACCTATGCCGAACCGAAGCTGATGCTGCGCAACACCGGAAGCGGGATCCTGCAAAACGTGAGCAATCGCCTGGGACCGGATCTGATGCGGGCGCGCGTGAGCCGTGGCGTGGCGGCCGGTGATTTCGACAATGACGGAGACCTGGACCTTTTCATTAGCAATAACGGCGGGACTCCGGAGTTGCTGCGCAACGATGGCGGCAATGCCGGCCACTGGCTGGAGATTCTGCTCATTGGCACGAAGTCCAATCGCGACGGCGTGGGTGCCCGGCTGAAACTGACGGCAGGTGATGTGAACCTGTACGATCAGCGAAAGGGCGGAACAAGCTACCAGTCGGCGCCCGACCCGCGCCTGCACTTCGGACTGGGCCAGAGGACCAGGGTGGACTCGCTCGAAATCCTATGGCCGAGTGGAATGGTGACGCGGTTGCAGGACCTTCCGGCCGACGGGATCATCGCTGTGGAAGAGGGCAAGGGCGTGGTGGACCGGCGGTTTCTGCGGGTCACCGACAAAACTTCGCGCTAGGACGGGCCGTTGTTCAGGGGCGAATGGCCTGGCCGTAGCCGGCCTTGCGTTCGCCGGGCGCGGAGCGGATTCGCTCCACCTGCTCCTGGTTAATCCGGGCCAGAATTGCGAGGATTTGCCGGGCGTGCGGCTGGTCTCCGCTGAGGCGATAGGCCTGCGCGAGGTTGGCGTAGACGGTGGGATTGCGCGGCTCCAGTTGGCGAGCTTTTTCGAGGCGGACAATGGCTTCGCTCCAGTGGCGATCGAGCAGGTCGAGTTTGGCCAGCGCGATGAGCGCAGGGGAATAGGACGGCCGCTCGGCGAGGGCCTGCTCGAGAGCGCCTCGTGCTTCCGCAAATCCCGGATCGCCGGGCGCCACGCCGTTGCGGATGAGAGCCTCACCCAGAAAACTCAACAACAGCAAGTCTGGCTTGCCTTTGCGAACGCCCTCACGGGCGGCCCGCAGCGCCTCGGCGATGTTTCCGATAAAAAGATTCTTGTGCACGGCGGCCACGTAGCCAATGCTGTCGCCAACGGCGAGCTTGGTGGCCTCGTCAAAAGCCCGGTTCGCCTCCGCCGGGGCTTCTAACAAAGCAAGAAATACGCCGCGCTGGTAGTGAAGGCGGGCCGCGCGCGGCAGCTGTTCCAGCCCCAGTTCGACAGTCTTCAGCCCCAGGTCGTAGTTCGCGTACGCATTGCAGGCATCGGCGATGTACAGGTAGAGCTTTTCGTCCCTGGGATTCGCATTGGCTGCGCGCTGAACGGAAGTGAAGGCCTTGCCGGACTGCCCGGTTCCTATGTAGGACTGAGCCAGCAGGTTCTCCACGTTGGCGTTGCGCTGGCTGCCGCGAATGCTGTCGAGCAACGGGATGGCCTTGTCGAATTCGGCTAGTGCCACGTAACACAGCGAGAGGTTGAACTTGATGGCGAACTCGTCGGGAGCGCCCCGCAGGGCGGTCAGGAAGAGAGGAATGGCGTCTTGAAATTTTCCCTGACGAGTTAATTCGGCGGCCTGTTTGGCGTCGGCACTCGCGGAGGATTGCGCGAAGGCCGTCGGCGCGAGAAGGACGAGGAGCAAAAACACAGGCAGCGCGCCCGTCAAGAAGCCGTGCAACCGCTCATGGACTAGTGACACCATACCAGCAATGCTACGCCAGGATTTTCGGTTATCCAGGTCGCTCAAAGATTAACGTGCCGTGCAAAATGGCGCAAAGGCGCAGATCGTGACGTCACGCGTTGTCCCGGAGCACTGCTAGCGCCACTTCCCCTCGCCTTCGACGATGGTGATGTAGCGATCAAGCGGAAGATTGGCGATGCGTTCGATCTTGCCGCTGGGTTGCGGCCAGGTGACTTCGAGCCAGTCTACTTTCGTTCGCTGCCCAAGACCCAGCACAACGCGGGGATCGTGGGCGGAGGCATAGCTGCCACCTCCGGCCTTGCAGGCGGTGCGGCGCAGGTCGCCGGACTGATAGGTGATCTTTGCGCCGACTGCGTCAATGTTGGCTTTCTTGCCGATCAGGCGCACTCCCAGCCAATGGTTCTGGCGGCCGATGTTGTTGCGCAACAGCACCGGCGCGGCGTCGTTGAGGGCGACCAACACATCCACCGCGCCGTCATTGTCGAAGTCGCCGATGGCCATGCCGCGCGCCGCCAGGTCCTTCGAGAAGATGGGACCGCTCTGCGCGCTCACGTTCTCCCACTTGTCACCGCTGTGTCGGAACAGCAGCATGGGTTCGGAGTAGCGCACATTTTGAATGCGCTTGTCGACCGTGGTGTCGGGATGGCCGTTCGCGATCAGCAGATCCAGATCGCCGTCGTTGTCATAATCGAACAGCTTTGCCCCCCACCCGCTGAGCAGCATGGTGGCGGCCCCGATGCCGGTGGGGATCGCCAGGTCGTCGAAGCTCATGTCCTTATGGTTGCGGTAGAGCGAAAACATCTCGTGATCGACGTTGGTGAGGAACAGGTCCAGCCAGCCGTCCTGGTCGATGTCGGCGGCATCGACGCCCATGCCGGAGCGGGGCAATCCCATGGCGTTCACGCCGACACCACCCAGCAGCCCCACCTCTTCAAAATGCCCCTTGCCGCGGTTGGCGAAGAGGAAGTTGGGGACCTTGTCGTTCGCGACAAACAGATCGAGCCAGCCGTCATTGTTGAGGTCGGCGGCCACCACCCCCCAGGCCTTGCCCAGTTCTTTGGCGATGCCGGATTCCTTACTGACGTCGGTGAACGTGCCGTCGCCATTGTTGTGGAAGAGCCAACAGGGCACGGGCGAGTATGCGTTCGGCATGCAATACGAGCGCAGTTGCTTGCTGCCGCAGTAGACGTTCTTCGCCTTGCTGTAGTCGAGGAAGCCGCAGACGAACAGGTCGAGGCGGCCGTCATTGTCGTAGTCAAACCAGACGGCGCTGGTGGCCCATCCCGGTGCGGCAACCCCGGCTTTGGAGGTCACGTCGGTGAAGGTCCCGTCTCCATTGTTGTGATAGAGAATGCTGCGCGGGTACTGCGTGACGTAGATGTCGGGCAAACCGTCGCCGTCATAGTCGCCGACAGCGACTCCCTGGCCGTAGGCGTTGCCTGGCACGCCCGCCTTGTCGGTCACATCGGTGAATGTCCCGTCGCGGTTGTTACGGTAGAGGGCATTGCGCAAGGGTTTGGAGGGCTGGAAGAAGTCGCAGGGGCCGCTGTTGACGAGATAGATGTCCATCCAGCCGTCGTTGTCATAATCGAGGAAGGCGCAGCCCGGGCCCGCGGTCTCGGGCATAAACATCTCCGGCGAGAGGCCGGCGACGTGTTGCCAGCGAATGCCGCTCGCGGACGGAGAGATCTCCTCAAATGCGGAGCGCGCCGGCGGGGATTGAAAGGAAGAGAGGATGGGCGGCACGGCGGCGGCCGCAAGCGCGCGGAAGAGTTGGCGTCGGGAGGGCCTTCGGGTCAGGCGCATAGGCGCTATTTGACGGAACCTGGAGCGCGCCGCAAGGGAGCTTTTTCCGCGGTCTTGCGTTGGAGTTCGAGCTCACGCGAGGCCGCCTCTTTATTGCCTGTCCTTGAATAGGCCATGGCAAGCTGATAGTGTCCCGCGGGATTCTCGGGAACGATCGCCACGTACCGTTCCAGGGGCGCTATGGCTTGCGAGTCCTGGCCTGCGGCGCTGAATGACATGCCCAAGGCAAGATAGGCCTCTGCAAAGCCGACGTCCAGCCCGGAAGCGCGCGTGAAATGCTGGATGGCCTGGTCCCAATGCCCGGAACGGCGGGCGATTTCACCCAGAACAAATTCAGCGGAAGCGCTGTCAGGATTGACTTGCAGTTCCTGGAGCAGTTCGGCCCTTGCCTGCTCGGCGGTCTCCGCCGTTGCAGACTTGTCGAGAAGGATGCGCGCGATCCGGAAGTGGATGTCAGGCACTTTCGGATGCTCAACTACAATGTTTCGATACGCCGCCTCGGCTTCATCCCAACGCTTCTGCGATTCCAGTGACTCGGCGTTCAGCTTGGCAACCTGGTAGGAATTCGGGGCGGTCGTGAGTAGCTGCTGTGCGGCCTGGTTCGCCAGCGAGGACAAAAATTGCGCGGAAGTATAGAGAACCTCCGGGTCCGCAGGAAATTGCGTGCGCAGCAGCAGCAGGGCTTCGATCGCGATAGTGTCATCCCCCATGCCCATGGCGCAGCGAGCGGTAACCATACCCACCTCGTATTGCAGTTCTTTATCAGTTATGCCGCGCATGGCGCGCCGCAGCGCGGGCAGGTTTTCCTTGCAGTAACCCTTCTTCGATTGCGCCAGTGCATTCCGAACCGAACTCGCCGCCGTCGGCGGACGCGACGCTGAATTAGCCTGCGGGCCAGCAAGCCCCGAAGCTTGCGCAATGGCGAGGGCCAACACGAAACGGTTCAAAAGAGACATCGGCTCCTTGCATTGTACGCCGCCCGGAGGCGCAGCCTTACCGGGCACGCGGACGGGCAGTTTCCGGCTTCAGGCTTTCGCCCTGGAACTGCCTGCGAGTCTTACCGTAACGGAAGCGATAGGCCGGTGGATCCTGTGAGCCGACGAATCGGGAGTTGTTATCCAGACGATAGCCGAGGCTCGTGTCCGTGTCCGGATAGGGCAGGGTGGGAGGATAGACGCCCATGCCGCGGAAGGGCAAGGGCTCCACGGTGAGGGGCTCGGCCGCGTAGAAATCCATGTCTTTTTCGTAGCCATCGGCATAGAAAAAGTAGTCGCGCTTCCATCCTGAGGGCAGCGGCGGCAGACTGGCGGAATCGAACTCCAGCGTGACTCCTTCGCCCGATCCGAAGATCGCGAAGCGATTGTCGGAGGCGTCGAGCAACTGCCGCACATCGCCCAGTCGGGTGTAGGCGCCCAACTGGCGCGCATACGGGCCGCTGTCGCTAACCTGCTCGTAAACGTAGCTCAAGTCACCGGGGGTGGCGCCTTCAATGGTGCGCGGGTATCCGTGAAAGCTTAGTTGCGCTCGCGTGAGGGCGGCCTCGCTGACGCGGACGGGCTCGCCCTCGGGGGTGCGGTCGACGAGGAGCTGGTCCCAATAGATCTGCAAATTGGTCGTAACCCGCAGCCGGCGCGCGCCCGGCGGCAGTTTGCCAGTCAGGTCAACGGTGATGGTCCGCGGCAGTCCGGCGGGAAATCCCATGTCATCGAGCACGCGCACCCATTGCCCGTCGGCGTTCAAAGCTTCTACGTACGGGGCGAGGGGCTGCAGGCCGGCCTGGTCAGCCGCATACATGGAAGTGGCGGTGAAATATTCGATGTGGCCATACCACAGCAGGCGCAGCGGGCCGCCGGTGTAAGGCTCGCCGAGATCAACTTCGAGAGTATGCGGGCGGACGAAGCCCTGGAAACGCAGCAGCTCCAGTTTGTCCACATAGCGGTGGTCGCGCGACCGCAACGTTTCCGTGACGTCCGCGCCGTTGCCATCCCAGACACGCGCGGGACGGGCGCCACGGCTGGCGATGACCTTGAATTCCGGGAAGGGAGGATTGCTGGCGAAGTATTCGTTGGGGAACACCTCGGTGTCGGCGGGATGGTCTACGGCCAGCAAGCGCACCTGATCGAGGTAGACCACCTCCTCCATCGGCTCCATGAGCTGGAAACTGAGAAGGCCATTCCGCAGGCTCGGAGAAAAGCCTTCGATCTTCACATATTCCGTGGGGTCGGGGACGTTGCGGGTCCCGGGGGCGACCCAGTGCCCGAGTACGCCGGCACCGAGCACGTCGGTGATGAAGCGATAGCGTGATCCGTCCCATGCGAACAGCACCGGGCAGGAGCTGCCGCGGCGGTCGAGTTCCACGATTGGCCTGGCGGCGCCGGCGGCGAGCTCAATCTCGTCCTGCGCCACACCGGTGGGCCACCGCAGGCGCACTACATCGGCTTGCGTCTCCTTGCCCAAGCCGACCAGCAGGATTTAGTCCTCTGAGAGTCAGGCGCAGAGAGTGGTTCCGATTGCCGCCGGAGTTGCGCAACAGAAACGCGGGGCCATCCACCTGGGTGACGGCGATATCGGTGTCGCCATCGCCGTCGAAGTCCGCAGGAGCGAGCATGAATGGCGACTGCAACGGCAGCTTGTCCAGGCCGGCCCGGGCGGTGACGTCGCGAAATCCCGTCGGGCCCTCGTTGCGCAGCAGGCGAAGCTCAGGCTGGCCTGAGGCGTTCTGGCCGGCGGCGATAACATCGAGCCAGCTATCGTTGTCGTAGTCGAGAATGGCGACGGCCTGTCCCGATTTCCATGCCACATTCAAGCCAGCCGCCCGTTCGAAACTTCCATTCGCGTTGCGCCACAGCGACAGCGGCGCGTCCGCCGGACCGGTGAACACCAGGTCCATCCAGCCATCCTTGTTGAGGTCGGCAACGGCAACCTGTGAGGTCGGAAAATCAGGTAACGAGCCGGCTGGCGCCGAGCTCCACTTCCCCTCCCTCGGATTCAGCCATAGAGATGATGCTCCGGAAAGAACAATGTCCACGGCACGGTCGTTGTTGAAGTCAGTCCCGGCAGCGGTAAAGCTGGGAGCAGCACCGATAGCGGTATCGCCGCTTACCTCGGCAAAGGTACCGTTGCCGTTATTGCGCCAGAGACGATTCTCGCCCGCTGCGAAGAGGTCCAAATCGCCGTCGTGGTCGTAGTCCAACCAGGTGAGGGCGGTTGCGCCGCTGGACCCGGCCTTCACACCGGCCTTGCCGGAAACCTCGATGAACTTGCCGTTACCCTGGTTGTGAAACAAAGAAACGCGGTGCAGAAAGCTCACTGCAAGATCGACGCTGCCGTCGTTGTCGTAATCGGCGGCAGCGCAGGCGATGCCGGGCCGCGACTGGGCGTCGGTGGCGCCCGCTGCCAGGCCAACATCCGCGGTTACATCGTTGAATTTGCCGCCCGCATTGCGTAACAGCGCGATTCCACCGCCAGCGCGTGATCCGGCGGACAGAAACAGGTCCGGGGTTCCGTCACCGTCGTAGTCCAACCAGCAGGCCGCCGGGCCGAGTTGCGCCCCCGGCTGCGCCGGGGCGTGCGCGGGCTTGTTCACGGGCAGTGGCACGACTTCAAATCTGACGGCGATAGCAGCGGGCACCTGTGTCTGCGGCGCTCGGACCTCCTGCGCCAGGGAGAGTGCGCCCTGGTCCCCGTAAGCCAGACTCATGGGGGAGCCCAGCTTATTTTGCGTGATCTGCTGGAAGCGCAGCATGTGCTGCCTCGCCTGTTCCATATCTCCGAGGCGGCGGTAGGAACCGGCGATGCCGAATTCCGCGGAGGCATGATTCGAGTTCAGGCGCAGCGCCTGCTCGAAAGCCTCGATGGCCTGCTGGTATTGCTGCAGGTGCGCGGCGGAG
Source organism: Terriglobia bacterium (assembly GCA_010084195.1). Lineage (GTDB taxonomy): Bacteria > Acidobacteriota > Terriglobia > Bryobacterales > Bryobacteraceae > BOG-234. Next base: position 51,235 of record RGPS01000008.1, on the reverse strand, counting down.
TCGCCCACAAAATAGCGCGCGTCAGCATCGCCGGGGGCGATCTCCGCAGCACGGCGGAATGATGCCAGGGCTTCCTGGGACCGCGCCTGGCTCTTGTAGAGGAGTCCAAGATAATACCAGGCGCGCGCATCTTTGGGATGGCTCTTCGCAAGCGCCAGCAACAAGGCGCGGGCTTCGTCGTAATTTTGCGAAAAGTAAAGAGCGATGGCGCGATTGAGCCGCGCAACGTCCGAAGACGGGTTCACGGCGAGGGCGCGAGCGAACATACGACCGGCGTCGGCGAAGCGTTGCTGCCCCATGTAGGCGACGCCCACATTGTTCAGACGGATGGCTCCGCCGCGCTGGCTAACAGCGGTCGGCTGCAGAGGGGCCGACGACGACCGGGATTCAGCGCCCGGCGGTGCCTGCGTGGGCGCCACTGGCGCTACGGCCATCGCCACGGCCGTGACCAAAAGACAGTGCCGAATTCTTGCGCTTCTCACCAAATCGCCTCACATTAGGCTAGCAGCCCATATCAGAATCCCTGTTTCCGCGACATGGGTGATCAATTCACGCCGGTCCGCCTTGCAGACCATGGTCGGCAATACCATTAGCCCGTCCAGCCCAATTCGCTCGGCGTCCTTCGCATAGCCGCCGGTGAGCTTCGTGGTGAATCCTGCTCGAAATCATGACGATCATGCATCGAAGCCAAAACCCGCCGCATGCCTCACTCGTGCGGCATACCAAATCGAGATGATCTATAATCTCACCATGCTGGACCGTCGCAGGTTTCTTGCCTCGATTTCCGACGCTGGTGCCGCCTCTGTCACTTCATGGACGGCTCGTTTTCCCGTCAAAATTGCTCACCATGAAGTGAACATGCTGCGTCAACCCTCACCCTCGGTTTACGAGCTGGGTGCCAGCATTCCCGGCCCGGCGGAAGAATGGCTTCCCAAGACCAAACGGTCGGGTGAAATGCTCGGCGCGGCGTTCAAAATAGACATGCTGACAGCGGGCTTCAATGGGAGTGTGGAATAACATGCGGCAATTCACTTCGCGCTGGCTGCGCGCATCCATCGTTTTCTCGCTGCTGGTCCTGCCCGCTCTTGCGGCTGTCCCGATCGCAATCGAGACCGAATTCGGCGTCATCGAAGCCCTGCTGGACGATCAGAAAGCTCCGGTGACCGTCGCCAATTTCTTGAAGTATGTCGACGCCGGACACTACAGCGGCGGCCGTTTCTTTCGCACCGTTCGCAATTCGCCGGACAATCAGCCGGGCACGAAGGTGAAAATTGAAGTCGTGCAAGCGGGCGTCAATCCGGATATGGAAAAGAAGGAGTTCGCGCCCTTCAAGCTCGAGCGCACCAAAGACACTGGGCTCAAGCATGTGGATGGCGCGCTCTCCATGCCGCGCACCACGCCGGACTCGGCCACGAGCGGCTTCTCCATCGTCATCGGGGACCAGCCGAACATGGATTTCGGCGCGCTCCGAAATCCGGATGGCCAGGGCTTCGCCGTGTTTGGCCGCGTGACGTCCGGGATGGACATCGCGCGCCAGATTCATCGCTCGCCCTCCGGCCCTAATGACACGAAGGAGGCGGTCGCCGTAGGTAATCAGAAGCTCACACCGCCCATTAAAATCCTCTCCGTCCGTCGAAAATAAGGAGCAAATTTCATATGTCCATGACGATCACCAGACGCTCGGCGCTTGCACTTGCCGGAGCGGCGTTGCTACCGGCCGCGCCGCTGAAACTACAATTCGGGTTCAGCCTCTACGGCATGAGGTCCCTGCCGTGGCGCGATGGGATCAATCACGTCGCACGCATCGGATACAAATCGACCGAGCTCAGCCTGCGTGCGGGTTGGAATACCGAGCCCAGGCTTCTTACGAAGGCCGATCGGGTCGAGATCAGGAAGCGGCTCCTCGATACCGGGCTCGCGCTGCCGGCCGTTATGGAGAACATGCCGCTCGGCCGGCCGGATGGACTGAAGGTGAACCAGGAGCGCTTGCGCGCCGCGGCCGAGATTTGTCACGAATGCTCGCCGGGACCTGCGGCACTGATGGAAACCACCGTCGGTGGCCGGCCCGACTCCTGGGACCAGATGAAAGGTGCAATGGCCGAGGAACTCGCCGGCTGGGCCAAACTCGCGGAACAGCTCAAGATCGTCATTGCAATCAAGCCTCATTCGAAGCTGGCCATGAATCGCCCAGAGCGCGCGCGCTGGTTGATCGAGCAGGTGAAGAGCCCGTCGATCAAGCTCGTCTACGACTACAGCCACTACGAAGTGAACGCGCTTGATATGAAGCAGACGATGGAGCAGATCGTCCCGCACGCGGTCTTCGCCCACATCAAGGACTGCACGGGTCCCGCTCCCGGCTCCAAATTCCTGCTTCCGGGCGACGGCAAGACCGACTACAAGGCCTATGTCGCCATGCTCGCCGGGTTGGGCTACCGCGGCCCCGTGGTAGTCGAAGTGAGCGTCGACGTTTTCGATCTCCCGAATTACGATCCGGTGGCCGCCGCCACGCGCGTTTGGGAAAGAGTCTCGCCTGCATTTGCTTGACGGGCGCTAGCGTATTGCGACCGTGTTCCAGTCGGGCGGCTCCACTCCAAGCAGGTGGTGTACGAAGAAATCCTGCAACAGCCGCTGTCCGTAGTCCCCGCCGAGTCCATGACCGCCGCCGGGAATCGCCAGCAGGTCGAACTTTTTATTCGCTTTGATCAGCGCGTTGACTACCTGGAACGTAGATGACGGGTCGACGTTCGTATCCATCTCACCGACCACGAGCAGCAGCTTGCCTTGAAGCTTAGCGGCATTCTCCATATTGGACGAAGCCGCATAGTGCGGCCCGAGCGGCCAGCTCATCCAAAGCTCGTTCCACCAGATCTTGTCCATGCGATTGTCGTGGCAGCCGCTGCTCGATACGGCGACTTTGTAAAACTCCGGATGGAACAGCAACGCGCCCATGGAGTTTTGCCCGCCCGCCGAGTTTCCGAAGATCCCCATACGGCTCGTGTCGTACCATGCGTACTTCGCCGCCATCGCTCTGTGCCATAGAATCCGATCGGCGAAGCCGGCGTCCGCCAGGTTCTTAAACGCCACTTCGTGAAATGCCTTCGAGCGGTTGTTCGTGCCCATCCCGTCGATCTGCGCCACCACGAATCCGAGCTCAGTCAGGGGTTGTACCGTCTCGCTGAACGCTTTGGGAACAAACGACCCCTGCGGTCCGGCGTAAATTGCCTCCACCACCGGGTACTTTCGCGCTGGATCGAAATTAGCCGGCCGGTGTATGACGCCCCATATCTCAGTCTTGCCGTCGCGCCCCGGCGCAGAGAACGGCTCGGGAGCGCGCCAGCCTGCCGCCGCGAGCGCCGAACTGTCGCCCCGCTCGAGCTCCATCACCAGCTTTTTGTCCTCCGTACTCCGAAGCTGAGACACCGGCGCCTGATCGACCCGCGACCACGTATCGACGTAGTACTTCCCGTCGGGAGAAAACTTCACCGTGTGATCGCCATCCGCTTCCGTGTATGCGGCCAGCCCCGTGCCGTCGAAATTGATGCGGTACTGATGCACGAAATACGGATCTTTCCCTGCGTACATGCCGCTCGCCTGGAACCAGATCTGCCGATTTCCCTCGTCCACTTTATCGATCGCCCGAACAACCCAGTTTCCTTTCGTAATCTGGTTCTTCACTTTTCCGGTTTTGCCGTCGTAAAGGTAAAGATGCTCCCATCCGTCTCGTTCCGAGCCCCAGACGATCTCTTTTCCATCGGCGACGTCGTACCGTACCTTCTTGCCCGTATCGCGCGGATTGGGAACCAGCGGACGATAGTCGACGAACGTTGAGCTCTCCTCGGAGATCAGTACCCGCGGAACTCCACTCATTCCGTCCACTTCGATCAGCCGGTACAACTGGTGCCCGCGCTGGTTGTATTCGAACGTGAAAGCCCTGCCGTCTTTCCACCACACCGGCCGCGACAGGCTGTAAGCGTTCGGGAAGAGCGTCATGGGAATGTCGATGGACTTCTTTGTCTCGATATGAAAAAGCACGGGCTGCGCGATGTCCAGCGCATCACCCGGCTTGGCATAAACGCGCGTCGAATGCTTCGGCTGAAGCTGATCGGCCGGGGACGATTCCACGTAATGCACCTCGCGCCGGTATCCGGGCCGCGTGCGGCAGGCGACGATGCGCGTTGAATCCGGCGACCATGCGACCGATTGCAGAGTGTAGTAGTTCCCCTCGGAGCCATCGAAGCTGAGAGCGACACCATCGGCCTTTCCCTTCGGCCGCAGGAAGACATTGTAATTTCGGATGAGCGCCTCCCATTTTCCGTCCGGCGACACGCGCGATTCCATACTCTCCTGCGGTGCTCGCAATTCGGGTCCGGTCTGCGGCGACAGATTTGAAATGCCATCAAAAACGTCGTTCTCGAATTCGGCCGGCGCCGTGCTCCGCGCCGGCGTCGAAGCTTGCGGCGACGTTCCTGTTTTGCTGCACGCGTAGCGAGTCAGATCGCACCGCCATGTCGAGCCGTCGGCGGCAAACTCGATGGCCTGTTCCCGATCAACAAACCTGAATTCGGAAAATGGCAGGGTCAGCGCGGTATATTGCCGCCCCGACGCGGCTGAGAGCGATTCTGCCAGCTTTGGGTGTGCAAAAGGGGTCGTTTTTACGCCCTTTGGAGCGTCTACGAGCACAAATTCACTCCCTTTGGGCGCCGACTTCCTGTACCAGAACCGACCTGTATCACCGATCCACGTGATGGGACCCGGGACGTTAACCGCCAACCCCTGGAATCGGTCCTTCAGGCCTCGAGCCCGCTCGTAGTCGGCGGACGTCACCTGAGCGTACAAAATCCACGGGATGAGCAGAAACAGGATCTTCATAACTTCTCCATTAAGTACCTTGAAATCAAGGAGTAAACGTGCAGTAGAGTACCGGGTCCGGCCGCGAGGTCGTGGTTGCGATTCGGATACTCCATAAAATCGAACGTATTACCGAGTTCGAGCAGCCGCTTTCCCATCTTCGAACCATCGGGCGGGCGCGGCCGATCCACGTCCCGAGTTGCCCGTCGCGAAGATGCGCCGCAACGAATCGCGAAACTGTTGAGATGGCTCGGGCCGCGGCCACTGAGATGAGAAGGAGTGCGGTTGCAGCAACGCGACGGACGCTTCTCATTTCGAGACCTCGATCCGGGCGCGAATCAGTTTGTCCAGCAGAGGAAAATTGCGGTCGAGGTAAGCGGCCCCTTCTTCAAACAGCTTCGCCTGACGGCCGTTGCGCATACCGCTGCCGGAGTTTTCGGCGTATCCGGCGTAGAGGCTGTCGACAACTTCCATGCCGTCCACCACCTTGCCGAAGGGCGCAAATCCAGTAGCATCCTGGGCGGATTGATCGCCGGTGTTGATGTAGATCTGCGTCGTGCGTCCATCGACGCCGGGCATGGCGTAGGCAAACGTACTGCGGACATTACTGGCGCGGACCGGATCGTCGGGAATACGGCGGTCGCGCCAAATTGACGCGATAGCCGGATTGCCGGGAATGCCGAACTGCGCGAACCGGCCGGCGATGACACGGTAAAAGCGGGAGTCGTCGAAGAACCCGGTTTCGACCTGATGATAGAAGCGGTCGGCGCCGAGCGGCGCGAGTGAACGTGTAACCTCCAGAACAAAATGTCCTTTGGTTGTATCGAATTTCGCTCGATACCGCTCCGGGGCAGGACGCAGCCACAGCGGGTGATCGGGATCGCGGAGTGCGAGGGCGTGAGCGGTGGACTCGTTCAATAATTGCGCCAGATGCTCACCCCAGATGGCGGCGATGGAATGTGTGCCATGGCCGCGTGTGCGGTCGCTGACCGGAATGAGAATGTAGCGGCCGCGCTTGACGCGCTTGATCTCGCGTTCGAGAATTCCCAACTCCGGCGGATTCACCAGGTCGTCGGCCGAATTGACAGCGTACAGCGGCGCGACGATTTTTTCGAGGTGCGGGGCGGGGTTGTATGCGCGCGAGCAATCGTAGGCGTAGAGCATGTCGTTCGGATCGTAGCGCCGGACGGTCTCGCCATAGAAGCGGCGCTCGAACGCCTCGTCGGCTTGAGCGCTGGTGGGTGCATCTTTATAAAGCTGGAGCGGGCTGGACGTCATCATGAAGAGCGCGAATTGCGCGCCGAGCATGCCCTTGATGGGGCCGGTATATTGGCCGCCGTTGTATTCCGGATCGCTGCGAATCGAATCGATCACCATCTTGCGGATCATCCGATTACGACCGGCGATTTCCACGGGGGCCGAAGCGAGCGGCATCAAAGCATCCATGAAGCCGGGATAGAGGTAGCCCCACATCCAGGTATGCATACCACCCATCGAGGTGCCCATCACCAGCCGCAATCGTTTCACGCCCAGTTTTTCGGTTACGACGCGGTACTGTGCGCGAACCATGTCCTCGTAGGTGTATCGCGGGAACTTGAGGCGGAGCCCGTCGCTAGGTTTGCTGGAATCGCCGTGGCCGATGGCGTCGGTGAGGATGATGAAATGGCGGGTGGCGTCGAGCAACTGTCCGGGTCCGAAAAGCTGGTCGGCGAAACGCTCGGAGAGGAACTCGCGGCCACGGCCCGTGGTCCCGTGCATGATGAGGACGGCGGGATTCGAGGCGGAGCCGATGGTCGTGTAGTGGAGACGGAGCGCGGGCAGGGTTTCTCCGGTGACAAACCGGAAATCGTTCACGATATAGTCGCCCTCGACCGGCTCGGGATAGGAGGCGGCGCAGGCCGATCCGAGGAAGGCCAGGGCTATGCAGGCGCGCCAAGTCATATTACAGATGGTAGATCATCTTTAATCATCTGGTGGAAGGTCGCATGGCCCTATTGGATAGACAAATTCATGCTGCTCCGCTAACTCCCAATGGGACAAGAGCTTGCCTATCACAGCTTCGCCGTGATTTGGTCATTGCCAGGATCGCGGCCGGAATCTTTGGGAACGCTGGGTACAACTCGCTGCGCAGCCTTGGCCACGCCAACTCCGACGCGAACATGATGTCCTGCGGTGTTATTATGCGGGAGAAACACAAGATCGATCTGCGCTTGGAACTCTTCAACGTGCTGAACCATACGAGCTTTCAGCCTCGCTTTCAAAAGGCAGGCCTCCAATATTCGGCTTGATTCAAAGATCGAGGGTATGGCCCGTAGTTTGCAGTTAGGAGCCAAATATTCGTTTTAAAACCGGGGGGGTATGAATCGGCGCGCCTTGATTTCTCTTTTTGTGACGATGCTTGCAGGGACTGCGTTCGCGCAGGCGCCCGCCTGGTTCCAGTCCGACTTCCCGCCGGAGGAGTTTCGCGCGCGGTGGGAGAAGGTGTTTGCAAAAATCGGCGGTGACTCGGTTTTAGCGATGCAGGGCGTGCCGATGACTCCCGGGTACATCATGCCGCGGCAGACGAACGAATTTTATTATCTTTGCGGAATTGAGACGCCCCACTCGTACCTGCTGCTGGACGGGCGCAACCGGAAAGTGACGCTGTACATGCCGTCGCGCAATGAGAGGCTCGAGCGGGCGGAAGGCAGAGTGCTGTCGGCAGAGGACGCGGCGGAAGTGCGGCGGCTGACGGGCGTCGACGAGGTAGTGAGCACGACCGCGATGCAGGACGACTGGCTGCAAAGGCTGCCCGGCGGCGCACCAAAGACGATCTTCACGCTGCTCACGCCGGCGGAGGGTAATTCGCAGGCGCGCGGCGAACTGACGGCGGCAAACAGCGCCATCAAGAACGATAACTGGGACCGGCGAGTCTCGCGGGAGGACAATTTTGCGCAACTGCTGCGGTCGAGGAACCCAGGGTCGGCGATTTCGGACAGTACGCCGATTCTCGACGAGATGCGGAGTGTCAAGAGCGCGCGCGAGATCGCACTGATCCGCCGCGCATCACAAATCGCGGGGCAGGGGGTGCTCGAGGCGATGCGCAGCAGCAGACCGGGAGTTTCGGAATACGAGCTGGATGCGGCGGCGCGGTATGTGTTCCTGGTAAACGGGGCGCGGCTCGAAGGCTACCGGTCCATTACCGCGGCAGGGACGTCGAACATCGAAAACATGCATTACTACCGCAACATGAGCAAGGTCGACAGCGGACAGATGGTGCTGATGGATTACGCGCCCGAGTATCACTATTACACGAGCGACATCGGGCGTATGTGGCCGGTAAACGGCAAGTTCACGCCATGGCAGCGCGAACTACTGCAGGTGACGCTCGATTATCGCAACGCGGTGATGAAGCGCATCCGGCCGGGGGTGACCGTAAAGCAGATCATGGACGAGGCGAAGGCGGCGATGGAGCCGGTCCTTGCCAGAGCGAAGTTTTCGAAGCCCGAGTACGAGCAGGCGGCAAGGCTTCTGGTGGAGCGGGGCGGAGGCGTTTTCTCGCACCCTGTGGGGATGTCGGTCCACGATGATGGCGATTACTCGCGCGAGCCGTTGAAGCCGGGGCAGGTTTTCAGCATCGATCCGGCGATTCGCGTACCAGGTGAGAACCTGTATCTGCGGTACGAGGATGTGGTGGTGGTGACCGAGAACGGGTACGAAAACTTCACCGCTTTTCTGCCGTCGGAGTTGAACGATCTGGAGAATGCGGTAAAGCAGGGCGGGGGGATTGCGCAGCGCTTTCCTCCGGGCGCTCCAAAAGGTGTGAAGTAGAATCTGCGCCGCGCGCTGAGCGAGCGAGGTAGTCGGATTTGATGGGGAAGATGGGCGGGCGCACGGATTCCTGTTTCCACCCGAGCAGGAACTCGACCGACGGTCCGCAGATTCGGCCTTGGCAGGGGCCCATGCCGCAGCGGGTCTGACGCTAATCGGCGAACAATTCGACGTGGTCGATCTCGCCGCCATCGTTGCCCGCGATTCCTTCGCGCTTGAGAGCCTGTCGGATATGCCACGCACAATCGGTGAGGCGCTCGACGTTGTCGAAGTCGATGCGTTGGCCGTGATCGCTCACCAGGAAAAACCAATTGCCTCCCCAGGCGACATCGCCGGTGACGGTTCCGTAGCCGTCGAGGCGGATCTGCGAGGCGGCGCGGTAGTTCGGCACGTTTTCGACGGTGACCTCGCCGCTGTCATGCAGGATTGATTTCACCCTGCCAACGGAGGTTTCGACCGCATGCTCCCCGGCCCGATCTTCCCTGGGTGAGCGAGCGTCACCATAAGTCCGATGGTGCCGTGGCCGCACATCCCGAGATAACCGACTTTGTTGAAACAAATCACGCCGGCAGCGGAGCGGGAATCGACTGGCTCGCAGAGCAGTGCGCCTACGATGACTTCCGAACCGCGCGGCTCGTTGACCATGGCGGAGCGGAAGTCGTCGAACCGGGAGCGAAAGCGGGAGAGACGGTCGGCCATTGATCCGGAACCGAGATCGCGGGCACCGGTGATGACGACGCACGTCGGCTCGCCGCCGGTATGAGAATCGACGATTGTGACGCGGCGTGGAGACTCAGGGTCCAAACGGGCAGCTTAGCGGACGGCGAAACTGAGCGCGGGGCGGGTTGCCAGGGCGCCGTGGATGATTGCCAAAACTTCCTCGCGCTCGGCGCCGACGAGCGGCAGCCGCGGCGCGCGAACCACCTCGGAACCCAGGCCCACCTCGGCCATCGCCAGCTTGATGTACTGCACCAGCTTAATTTTGGTGTCGAGATGGAGCAGCGGAGTGTACCAGCGATAGAGAGCGCGGGCTGCCTCCCATTGTCCGGAAGTGGCCAGATCCCAGAGCGCGCGGTTCTCGTCGGGGAACGCATTGACCAAGCCCGAAACCCATCCTTTCGCCCCCAGCAGGATGCTCTCGAGGACCAGATCGTCGACACCGCTGAACAAAATATACCGATCGCCGACGAGATTGACGATGTCCGTAATGCGGCGCACGTTATCGGAGGATTCCTTAATCGCCACAATGGTAGGCTCATCTTGCAACTCGACAAACGCCTCGGGGCTGAGGTCGACGTTGTAGGAGACCGGATTGTTGTAGATCATGATCGGCAATCCGGACGCGCGGGCCACCGTGCGGAAATGCGTAATGAGCTCCCTGCGATCAGCCTTGTACACCATGGCGGGGAGGACCATGAGGCCATCGAGCCCGATCTTTTCGGCGTCCCTCGCAAAGCGGCTTGCAAGCGGCGTCGTGTATTCAGCGACGCCGGAAAGCACCGGGATACGGCCTCGAACCACACGGGACATCTCCCGCATCACCGTCAGCTTCTCGTCGTATTCAAGAGCTGTGTTCTCTCCGACGCTTCCGAGGACGATCACGCCATGGATCCCGCTCGAGATCATCGCTTCGAGGTGTCTTGCGGTACCCTCAATGTCGAGAGACTGATCTTGCTTAAACTGAGTCGTTAGCGCCGGATATACGCCGTTCCATTTTACTTTCATTGTTCCTCGCGTGGGTAGATGCTTGAGGCGTCTCCTCGTCATTTATAATCTCACATCTTTACATTCTGCGATACGGAAAAGTCGGGTACGGCGCAGCCCGTTAAGCGCGGTGATTAGAGTATTTGCGCAAGGGACAGACGACTTTGCCTCGGGTCCGGCCGTCAAGTGCAAGAACAGTTCGATCTCGCTATCCACTAAAGCCTGATATCCGGCTCGATAAAGGAAATTGTCAAATGACGAGTATCCAGATATGGGATTCCGCCCGTCACCCACGATTGCTGCTGGACAGTATCGCTCCATTTCGTATTCGGCCTCGCCCAGTAGTGTCCTGAGGCCAGGCGCAATGGCGTGCAGTTGAGGTGAGTTCAGGATGGCATTCACTTCCTGAACGCATCGACGCTTCAGCGTCTCCTGAAAGAGGACCGTCAGCAGCGAGTTGAGGGCGTTGTTGCGTGGCGACAGGTCGGTCTGAATGCGCATGAACGCGTACACACGCGTAGCCAAATTAACGAAATTATCGACTTCCGGAAGGCTCATCGCTCCCTCATCGGCTCGCTGCTGTCAGCTTGGTCCGCGAAGCGCTCAGGCGACCTCCGACACTCCACGCCTCAGCTCCACCGTTTGTCACTCAGGCTGACGACAGGAAACTGACTTGGATAATCAGGAGCTTCGATCATGTCGACTCAGGGGGAGATTTTATCTCAAGTGATCAACTTATATCGCACGTGCAGTTGAGGGGTGTTCACCTTGATTGACCAGGGTGAGACACAGGCTCATTGGCCCGCATAACGCCTGTCTTCGCTTCGCATTGTAATCGCCTTGATGCGGAGTTCCGGCAGGCACCGGACAGGAGAAGTTTCGTGAATACCTCCGGAACCTCCTCAGAGCCTGGGCATCCGGAGACCTGGCTTCAGGCTACGCGCGCGTAGTCGCTCATTAGCCAGAAGGTACATGGCCTGATTCGCATCTGGCAAGAGCTCCCACAACCTGTCGATGATCAAGGTTATGAGTTCGCACATTGTCTGGAAACGATAGAGGGAATCGAGAAACCTGCGCTGATCGAGAAGAAGCCCCATGGCATGCAATTCTTCCGCAGCCGACGTACAGGTACCGGCTCGGCATGGCGTCGAATGTCATGGTTTACCGCGACAGCATCCACTGGCACGTCGATATCTCGGAAGTGATGCATGCTTCAATCACGGGGTTGGCTTCTGAATCGCAAGTTCCCGATACTATAAAAGGCCTGCCCCAAGGCAGGCCGGAGTGGGCTGTAAGTCCAGTAGTCCAGCATTTTTCAGAGGCTGCTACCAGGTACCCGCACGGAGGTTTCTGCAGATTCCTGCAATAAACATAGTTCTCGCACAAATATCGTAACGGGCATGCCCCGTCATTACGATTGCGTCTGGACCTGGTACCGGTAGCTGTAGGAGGCTCGGCCTCGGGAGCGTTCCAGCCACCTGCCACTGGTGAAGTCTTTGATCTGAATCACAGCTACCAGCCTGGGTAGCGATCCCATATCTTCTGGCTCACATCGGACGTGTCATACTCGGCCACCTGCCACTGGTGAAATGCACTCAGGTCAGCTGCATCTGTTTGAATGGTGTCCCGTAACTCCAGTTTGTCGAGCCAACGGGCTGGCAGTGCCTCCTCCCCGTGCATGGCGCCCATCAGCTGCCCCCACCAGTGAGCCCGTGGTATCAGAATCGCCGTCATGATTGACGGCCATCCTGACGGCAAGAGAAAAGTTGGCGGTACTAAGCGCGCAGTGGAGAGCCACTCCCAGGGCTTCCTCGCCGACCCAGGCTGGACCAATGGCCGGAATCGCACTTTCCGGCGGGTTGCGGGCTTCGGCAAGTTCCAGTGCCCGATCAATTGCCCAGAGGGTTTCGGCGCTGTCCTCCTGGCGCGGGAACAACTGAGGTCTCATTCTTCTTCAATGGGAAAGTTCGTTCCAAAGGCGGATTCCCACAGCCCAGTTATCTTGCAGACTCCACCGAGGCTGTTGGCGGAGGCAAGTTCGATATTGAGTTGGCGGAGGCCTGGGGTTGTGACAAGGAGACCGCGCGGCAACGCAAAGAGCAAGGCAAAGGCGAGATACCGCGGGTTGGGAGCTTGTGGCAAATCCGAAGCCAGTACGAGCTGACCTGCCGGACCATTTTGAAGGAACGGAAGCTGACGGCAAAAAACGACAAACGGTTCGATCTCTTGATAATTGGAGGTGGCGGCCGGTTGCGCCCCCTACAAGATTTCCTGACTGAGTGTGAGTTGCCGGGAGACTTTGTTCGAGAGTATACGCGACAACTTTCGCCTCCCAGGAATCTTCGGAATCGAGCAGATGTGGAAGCTCTTTACCACTTGCTGGCAAATGCTTGTGGGCTGGCGAGCTCACTGCAGTGGGAGTACTACCCGCCGCACGAGGTTTCGTCCCTTCCGTCGCCACCGACCGGCGCAAAACGAGGCGGAGACGGGTACGAGTAATCTGAGCTAATGACGACATCCGCAGTTGCCTGATCTCGAGGCTACGATTGCCCCCAGGCCGGACTGTCCTCGGATCCTCGCGATTGACTTGCCTTAGTCTGGTCGTATTCACACATGCCGTTGTCGGCTTGGCCGGAGTGAATCGTTATGGTGAGGACAAAAACATGAGGTTGTGACGGATCTGGTGGCACTATAACTCGATCATGCAGCCACGTTCCGGGGTTTTTGTCCACCAATCGTTCAGGGGTTTCCCCGCCCCCCTTTCAGTACCCAAGAGCCAGCCTGTTTGCATTTGTTTGCACGGCGGCGAAATTAGCAGATCTATGCTGCTGAATAAAGAGGGGTCAAGTTGGTAGCGCTAACGGGAATCGAACCCGTATTTAAGCCTTGAGAGGGCTCTGTCCTAACCGTTAGACGATAGCGCCGGGTAACTCCAGCCTACCAGATTCAACGTCCTGTTACCAGAGCCGCCCGTCCTGCGGTGACCAGCTGATCCCTGTACTGAACCGTATCTGCTGTTGCGGAATCCCTGTAGCCGGGGTGGTGAAAGTGCGGACGTCCACCCCGAATGTCGAGGTCATGTCGTGGGCGTAGCTCCTGCTGACGTTGAACTGGAAGGAGCGCGTCGAAAAAGCCTGCTGCGTCCCGTCCACCGCTGACAGACGATCCAGATTCACCCCGGCGTTGGCCCGATACTTTCCGAACAGGGTCATGTTGAAACTGCCGGACAGCGCTTCGCGGCTGGAGGTCCGAATCGTTCCGTTGCCCGGGGCCAGACCCTTGGCGTAGGAAACTCTCATCGTCTTGCGGCCGGAAAAGTCGCGGGCGAACTCAGCCGAGATGTCCTGCAGCTTCGACTTGTTGTAGGAAACCGCGATCGCCCCCAATTGCCCCAGGAGCGGGACCAGTTCCAACGGGAACGGGACAAACAAGAGGCTTTGTGACTCGATTTGGCTCAGGCCCATGCGAAGACGAAACTCCGTTGATCGGTTCAGAGAGTAAGACACGATCCCGCCAAAAGTATTGGAACTACTCAGGCTGACGTCCTTGGTGAAGATGTAGTTCGTGAACGAGTAGTAGCTGCCCACCGTCAGTTTTCGGGAATACCGATAGGTGACGTCAGCCTGCGCCTGATGTCCGGTAGTGCCACCCAGGCCGGCTTGCTTCCGCTCCACAAAGAAGATTCCCCCACCCACCGTCACCGTCATGCGGGCGTTTTTCTTCCATGTCAGCGACGGCGATGACGAAAACTGCCGCAGACCCTGGTCAATAGGCTGGACTCCGGGACTCAGGGCCAGATTCACGTTGGCGATGGAACTGCCGGCTGGTAGTGCCGATGACAGCAGCGACTGGCTCTGGCTGGTACTGGACGCCGCCTCCGCCAGGCTGAAAATCAGGTGCCGCGTGAGCAATCTTGAGTACTGGATGGTCAGGCTGTTATTGCCACCGTTGAAATTCCGGGCTCCCGCGTAGCGGCTCAGGTTCCCGCTGTACGCCACCGCGATCTGCTCCCGCTTCCACAGATGACGTCCCGCGAGGCCCCAGGTGACTACGGTTCCAAAAGCCGAGGCGGTGGTGGGGGCAGCCCCGAGAGGCCCCGGAATCTGAATTCCTGTCTCGTAGGCCTCGTTCACGCCTACCGTCGGCGTCCACTTAATCTCCTGGGGTAAGCTGGGCCGCGACAGGGTGTAGCTGCGGCTCAGGACGGACGGCCCGCCATAGTCCTGAGCGGAATTATCCTGCGTGGGATCGAGAATCTGTGGGCCCTGGGACCGGGGATTTGCCAGATCCGGCTCGCGCGAGGCTGCCACCGAACCGGGCAGAGGGCGGGGCGCCGGGAGAGAGCGCAGAGGGATACTCTGGTTCGACCCTCCCTGATTTGAACCAGAGGAGTTCGTGGAGCCAGGGGTCCCTCCCGGTCCATCCCGTTGAGACGGCGGGGCGATCAGACCCGTATCCTGCTCTCTTCCCAGAGGATCGACACCGCTGCGCGGGTCGTACTTGCGAATCGCCTGTTCGCGTTGTTCCTGTGGCGTGAGGGGGCGGAGGCCTCGCCTGTCCGGGTTGGGGCGTGGATTGGTCGATTCAGAGCCCTGCGGCGCTGTCTGCTCAGGCACCGGAGCCGTCTGCCCCTGCACGTGAGCCAGAGCAACGAATAACAAAACTATCGGGCGCACGCCAGCGTACTGAAAAGACATCCCTACACTTAACTCTGGCGCGTGGCGGCTCCGGGTGTCAAGTTCGAAGCCGCCACAGCCTTACCAGACCAGAGGCAAATAGGTTGCCCCGCCGAACGAAAAGACCATGTCTGCGGCGCTGATGGTCCGGCTCAGATCGTAATCCAGATACCAAACTCCGCTGCGATACACCCCAATTCCGTCGCCGAAGCCACCCCAATTTCCGACCACCGGCTTATCTCCGGCCTGCCCGAAGTTCCATGTAGCCGACACGGTGCGGGTTCCGCTGAAATCTATCAGCCACTGGCCATTGCGAAACACGCCCACTCTGGTAATTCCGCTGTTTGTCCAGTCACCAGCCACCGGCACGTCACCGGCCAGCCCAAACGTAAAGCTGGCGTCAGTGAGGCCGGTCGGCACGCCTGACAGCCGTCCGCTCAGGTCGAGGATAAACGTCCCGCTTCGAAACAGCCCGAGCTTTACTTTCCCGGTGCCATTCCAGTCTCCGACCACCGGGCGATCACCGGCCTGCCCAAAGTTGACCGTTTTGTCCGCGACATCCAGAACTCCGTTGGCGTTGGTATCCAGAATCCATTGGCCGTCCCGGAAGACCCCCAGGAGTTTCGAACCTGTGCCGTTCCAGTCACCCGCGATGGGAATATCGGCGCTCACACCATAGGTTGCAGCCCCCAACGTCACGTTGGGCCCGTTATAGCCGGTGTTGTGCCACACATCGAGATAGAAGACCGGAGGCGCGACCGCCGCCAGCGCAAAAGTCCCGGCGGCCTTGGTTATGAACGCTCCCAGGGTACTGCCCTGAAATCCGGGCATGTAACCGGCAATCGGCATATTGGTGGAGCCTGTACTGCCGGCTGCGGAAAAATTGTACAGGGTATCGACCGCGATCGCATTCACAGAATCGCTGCCTGCTCCGCCAAGGTAGGTCGCATGGGTAATGGAGGTTAATGCGCTGCGGACGATGAACCCATCCATCCCCCCCGCGTTCGCATTCTGTACCGGATTTTTCGTGGGGAAATCGGTGGACGTTGTATATCCGCCCACAACCGGCCCGGAACCGTAGGGGTCCAGCATGATCGCGTTGATCCCGTCGTCGCCTGATCCGCCCAGGTAGGTGGATCGCCTCATGGTGCCATTCGCATTAAGATTGGTGATGAAGCCATCGGTTGCCCCTCCGGCAAAAGCGACCTGCGCCGCGTCTGTGGTCACCGGAAAATTTCTGGAGGCTGTAGTCCCGGCAATTAAGAGACGCCCTGTACTCGAAAAAGCGACACAGTTCGCCTGCTCGGGTGCCCCGGCACTGCCGGAGGCCCCGCCCAGATAGGTACTGAACACCAGACTCACGCCATTCGCGGCAAACGTGGCCACATAGGCATCCTGACCGCCGCCAGACTTCAGCTGGAAAGCATTCCGCAAGGGGAGGTTGGAAGAAAAGGTGGAACCGACTACGGCAATCTGGTCCGAGGCGTCCACTGCCAGGCCGGCCCCACGTTCAATCGCAGTTCCGCCGAAGTAGCTCAGCCACGAAATTGCCGTACCGGCAGGAGTCAGCTTTGCCACAAAGGCGTCCTGCGCCCCGCCGAGGGTTCGCTGGAAGGCCCCCTCCGTAGTGGGAAGATTCGATGAGGTGGTATCGCCCACGATCACAGGGGAATTGCCGGACGCCAGCCGGATGCCATTGCCGGAATCAGCGCCGGTTCCGCCCAGGTAGGTACTGAATAGCAGAGCGGTAGCCGTGGGATTCAGCTTGGCCACAAAAGCATCCCGCGTGCCACTGAGCTTTCCCTGCAGAGCACTCGCCAGCGGGAAGTTTTTCGACATGGTCCAGCCGGTGACATAAATATTGTTGGCCGAATCAATGGCTAGGCCAAAAGCCCTGTCGTCACCCGACCCACCCAGATAGGTACAGGACATCAGCGTCCCGCCGGCGGGCGAAAAAGTAGCGACAAAGGCATCCACGCCGCCGCCGATGGCCCCCTGAACGGCACCAGTGGCGGTCAGTTCTGTGGAGAGTGTCCAGCCCGCAACCACGGTATTGTAGTGAGAGTTTTCCACCATCGCGGTGATGTTCGTTTGAGCTGACCCGCCCACATAGCCGCTGAACAGCAGCGTGGGGTCAACCACCAGCAGCAGCGAAGGGTCCCGGGGCCCTGCCGTGAAACCGACCGTGCCGTCCTCGTAGATCCGGAACGCGCCGGAGACTTCTTCCCGCTGACTGCCTCGTTCCTGGTAGAGATAAGGCTTGTCTTCGGAGAAAACCCCTGCTTCTGTGCGAACCAGCAAACTCCCGTCCGCCGCCACAGTTGCCTCGCCGTTAAACCGCAGCCGGATGTCGTCGACGCTCGCCCCCGGGGCTACCAGATACTCCGCCTTCGCACGCGCTGCTTCCCCGCGAAAACGGACATCCACGCCTGGCCAGACACTTTGGTACCGGATGGTCCGGTACATCGGCAGGCCATGGAGCCATTTCGAGGCATCGGAGCCGCGCAGGTAGTTCACAGTGGCACCCAGGGGGTCAGCCGCGATGATCTCTGCTCGGCGCGCTCTGCCCGCAAAAGTTATGCGGGCCGTGGCTTCGCCCTGATGGACGGTAAAGCCGTCCTTCCGGAACTGGGCCCGGAAGCCGGAGCCGTTGCCGATAAAGCGTACTTCATCCGAGGCCTGGCCCTGGTTTGCAACGAACGCAAACGGGAACTCAGGCGACGCGTCAGCCTTCGGTGCGGAGCTGGTGATTCCGCCGGCAAAAACGGCAGGAACCACGAGCAGCCCGAGGGCAGCATACCCGTGAAAAAGCATATTAAATTGTCCTTGTGATGACTCAATCGGCACTCCGAGGCGGAAACTTTAGTCACTACGTTCCCGGTACACTCGGAGAGTGCGCTGCTTTGCCGCCGGATTTGCCGCTGCCTCCGCTCTTCTGGCGCAACCGCCGGAAACGCCGGACATGCTGGAAGCTCTGGCGCGCACCGCTGGCCTGTTTGCCCGAACAGCCCCGTCTCTGGGAGCCAGAGAAACGCTGGAACAGCATGGTCGCCGGGGTGATATGCAGATCCTGAAGCGCGGCAGGAATCATGAGCTAAAGGAAATCTCGTTTCAGCTGCCGGAGAGCTTCGAAGATCATGAAGTCGTCTCGGATTACAGCCTCGGGCCGATCCCCGGGGTGGGTGGCTTTCATGAGCTTCGAAAAACTCTCATGGTCGACAAACTGCCCCCTTCGGAAGACGCAAAGCCCCGCCACTCCATGACGCTGGGTTCGGATGAGGACGGCGAAACACGCAAGAAACTCCTCGAAGGTCTGGAACTGGACCGACTGGCCGGTGCGGCCACCGACTTTGGCCCCCTCCTGCTTCTCTTTACCGAAGCTCGTCAGCGCGACACGCGGTTCACTCCCGGCGTCACCCGAAATCTGGCGGGCAACGCGTTCCTGATCCTGAAATATCGCCAGACGGCCGGCACTGGGTCTCTGGCTGAGTTTCGCAACAGTCGTGAAGTGAAACACATGCCCGAAGGCGAAATCTGGTTTCGGGAGCAGGACCTTCTGCCTGTGCGCATTACTCTGAATACAGAAGAGCAGCTGGCACCCCGGTACGTGCTGCGGAACGAAGCCGCGGTGGAGTACCAGCCCACAAAATTCGGCCTCGCGCCGCATTCGGTTACCCACCGTCAATTTTTGAACGAGCAACTATTAGTAGAAAACCAGTTCCGCTACTCGGCGTACAGCGGAATCGAAATTCAGCCATGAAGGAGACACTTTGAGCGATTTGAAAGCAGGCCAGGCGGCCCCCGATTTTGAACTTCCTGACCAAACCGGAGCCCAGGTGCGCCTGAGCCAGTTCCGCGGCCAGGCAGCGGTCGTGCTGTTCTTTTACCCGAAGGACGACACCACAGGCTGCACCATAGAGGCCTGCACCTTCCGTGACGAGATGCCGCGTTTCGATGCCATGGGGGCCAAGATTATCGGGGTTAGTTCCGATTCAAGTGAGTCCCATGCCCGATTTGCCGGTAAGTACGACCTGCCCTTCAGCCTGCTGTCGGATAAGGGCGGTCGGGTTCGCAAAATGTACGGTGCCACGGGGTTGCTGATGGGGCTGATTCCCGGTCGGGTGACGTACGTGATTGATCGGGAGGGTGTGATTCGGCATGTATTCTCGTCTCAAACCGCCTTCCGCGGCCACATTGAAGAAGCGCTTCGGGCGCTGCCAAAGGCTTAGGTGGCGGCGCCGAAAACTCAGGAAAAGAGCTTGCTGCAGTCAGCCGGGGTAGTCTCGGCTGCGGTTGCCTTCAGCCGTATTACCGGCTTCGCGCGCGAAACCGTGCTCGGCTGGCTGTTGGGTGCCGGTGCCATCTTCGACGCTTACGTTCTGGGTTATCGAATCCCCAATCTGGCGCGAGACCTGTTCGCCGAAGGGGCGCTCGCCTCGGCTTTCGTTCCTGCCTTCACCCGCGCCCTTGCGTCAGAGAACAAGGACGAAGCGCGCGAGCTTTCCAACATCACCGCCACGCTTCTGTTGCTCATCGTGGGCACGCTGAGCGCCCTCGGCATGTGGCTGAGTCCCTGGTTTGTGGAAACCTTCGCGCCGGATTTTCACGCTATTCCAGGAAAGTTCGAGCTCGCCGTCCGGCTGGTCCGCATCGTTTTTCCGTTCCTGCCGCTGGTGGCGCTGGCGGCACAGGCCCAGGGTATTTTGTACGCGCACAGCCGCTTTGGCATTCCGGCGGTGTCTTCCAGTCTGTTTAATGTCGGCTCGGTGTTTTTTGGGCTGACAGTCGGGTATTGGCTGGGGCCGAGCCTCGGAATCGAGCCGGTGGAAGGTATGGCGATGGGAATCGTTGCCGGAGGCGTGGCCCAACTTTTGTTTCAGTTGCCCGCCGTCTGGAAACTGGGTTACGCCTGGAAGCCCAGGCTCAACTTCCGGCATGAGGGCGTCCGGCAGATTCTGAGGCTGATGGGCCCTGCGGTAGTGACGGGTGCCGCGCTCCAGATCAACGTTCTGGTGAACACGAACTTTGCCGCCGGGATTCGCGATAGTGCCGGGCACGTGATGAATGGGCCGGTCAGCTGGCTCGCCTACGCATTCCGGTTTCAGCAGTTGCCGCTGGGCCTCTTCGGGATTCCGGTTGCCGCCGCCGCCCTGCCCAGACTCTCGCGCGCCGCCGCTGAGGGCAAGATGGACGAGTTCCGTGACACGCTGTCCCGGTCCATGGGGATGATCCTGGTGGCCACCGTTCCAGCCGCAGTGGGCCTGGCGATTCTGGGCGAAAGCATGGTGGCGCTGGTTTATCAACATGGAAAATTTCTGGCTGCCGATACCCACGAAACGGCCATTGCACTGGCAGGGTATGCGATCGGAATTCCAGGCTACGCGGCCGGCAAGCTCCTCAGCCCTGCCTTCTACGCTCTGGGCGATTCGCGGACGCCGATGGTGATCGCCGTCGGCTCCATAGCTTTCAACGCCGCTTGTGCCTTCACTGCGGTTGAGATTCTTCACCTGGGGACTGCGGGCGTGGCTCTCTCCTTGTCACTGGTCGCAATTCTCAACGCAGTGGCGCTGCTGGCCGTCATCTCGCGCAAGCTCGGTGGGGTCGGCGGCCGTGAAATCCTGGCGAACCTGCTGAAGGTACTGGTGGCAGCGAGTGTGATGGCGGTGGCCTGCCTGCTGGTGCTGGCCGCCACCCCCTCGGTCGGTCTCCGCGCCGCCGTGGGCATCCCGCTGGGTGCCCTGGTCTTTTATGCGGCGGCTTCCCTGCTCCGAATCCACGAGGTGGCCGGAGTAAAACAAGCCCTCCTCAGCAAGTTCCGGCGCTGATGCGACGCAATCGCATCTGGTAAACTCACGGCAAACATGCTTCCCGATATCAGTCTCGCAATCCGGCTGCAGATTCTCGATGATCGCACTGCGGTGCTGACCAAAGAAATCGCGACCCTGCCCGTGCACATTGCCGAAATCGAGAAGAAACTCGATGCACACAAGCGCCGACTTGACGCCGACAAGGCTGCCCTGACTTCCAACCAAAAGGAAAAGAAAAAGCTGGAAGATGACATCAAGGTCCACGAGCAGAAGATCACGAAGCTCCGCGACCAGATGATGACCGCCAAGACGAACGAAGTCTACAAGGCCTTCCAGCACGAAATTGAGTTCTGCCAGAAGGAAATCAGCCGTACCGAGGACCGTATTCTGGACCTCATGGGTGAAGCGGAGACTCTCGACGTTAACGTCAAGACCGCGCAGGCCGAGCTCGATATTGAGAAGAAAGAAGTCGATGGCGAGAAAAAGCGGGCCGAGGAGCGAACTGCCGTGGACCGCCGTGAAATCGCCACACTGATGACGGAACGCGCCACAATCGTTGCGCAGCTGTCCCCGAAGGTCGCTTCCGAATACGAGCGTATCCGCAAGGGCCGCGCCGGCGTGGCTCTCTCTGAGGCCATTGGCGGTCGCTGCTCGAAGTGCAACGTGGCGATTCGGCCCCAGTTTCTTCAGGAACTCAAGCTGGGTAACGAGATTAGGTACTGCGAAAGCTGCAAGCGGATCCTGTACCACAATCCGCCGCAAAGTTTTGACGATCTGGTCCCTGCCTCCGTTCGGCCCCGCTAAAGTACGTCAAGAACAAAATCGCGCTAAAATGTGGGGCATATGCGCACTCTTGCCCTGCTCTGCCTGTCCGTTGCCCTGTTGGGGGCCGCTCCAAAGAACGCCGCCGTGGATCGGCTGGCAAATGCTGCAGATTTGCTGACTGAGATGATGCAGACTTCCGATAAAGGTGTCCCGCAGGATCTGCTGAACAAGGCCCAGTGCGTGATTCTGGTTCCTGGCGCGAAGAAAGCCGGTTTCATCCTGGGCGTGAAGTATGGGCGTGGCTTTGTTTTCTGCCGCAAGCCGGGTGGCTCCGGGTGGACGGCTCCGGCCGGTATCCGCGTAGAGGGCGGCAGCGTTGGCTTCCAGCTGGGAGCGTCTGAACAGGATGTGATGCTGCTGGTGATGAATGACACCGGCATGAAGCGCCTGCTGAGCAACAAGTTCACGCTGGGCGGGGAAGCGACAGCGGCAGCGGGTCCTGTTGGCCGGGACGTGAGCGCACAGACCGACGCAGTGATGCGCGCCGAGATGCTCTCGTATTCGCGTTCCCGGGGCCTGTTCGCGGGGATCTCGCTCCAGGGTGCCACCCTTCGGCCGGACGACGATGCCAACCGTGAACTCTACGGTAAGGACATGGAAAACAAAACTATCCTGACCGGTAGTGTGGCACCACCCGCTGCGGCAGCCAAAGTGGAATCACTGCTGAACAAGAATTCCAGCCGGCAAAGCAAATAGGCCGGAACTTCCGCTTCGGCAGTTAAATGTCGTAGTAGAGTTCGAACTCGTACGGGTGCGGGCGGAGACGGATCGCCTCTGCTTCGTTACGCCGCTTGTAGTCGATGAACGTCTCGATCAGTTCTTCCGTAAAGACATCGCCACGCAGCAGGAACTGGTGGTCATCTTCGAGGCAGCTCAACGCTTCATCGAGCGACGCCGGCATCGACGGAACCGACTTCATTTCTTCCGGCGAAAGGTCGTAGATATCCTTGTCGAGCGGTTCCCCCGGTTCAATCTTGTTCATCACGCCGTCCAGACCCGCCATCAGCATAGCGGCGAACGCCAGGTACGGGTTGGCCGAGGGATCTGGCGGGCGGAACTCCACGCGCTTGGATTTCGGGCTCGATGAGTACATCGGAATCCGGCAAGCCGCCGACCGGTTGCGCCGCGAGTACGCCAGATTCACCGGAGCTTCGTAACCCGGCACCAGACGCTTGTAGCTGTTGGTGGTAGGGGCAATGATGGCCGAGAGCGCCCGGGCATGCCGGAGCAGCCCGCCAATGTAGTGCAGCCCCATCTGGCTCAGACCCGCGTAGCCGTCACCGGCGAATAGCGGCTTACCATCGCGCCAGATCGACTGGTGGACGTGCATCCCGCTGCCGTTATCCCCAAAGAGGGGCTTGGGCATGAAGGTGACGGTCTTGCCGTACTGATTCGCCACATTGCGGACGATGTACTTGTACAACATCATGTTGTCGGCAGATTTGAGGAGCGTGTTGAAGCGCTGGTCAATTTCGCACTGTCCCGCCGTGGCGACTTCGTGGTGATGGCACTCAATCACCAGACCGCAGCGCTCCATGGTGGTGACCATTTCGGCGCGCAGGTCCTGGTAATGATCGGTAGGCGGCACCGGGAAGTAGCCTTCTTTGAAGCGGGGCCGGTAGCCGAGGTTGTTTTTCTTGCGGCCTGAATTCCAGCGGCCTTCTTCGGCATCGATGAAGTAGAAGCCGGAGTGCGCGTTCTGTTCGAAGCGAACGTTATCGAAGATGAAGAATTCGGCTTCGGCACCAAAGAACGCGGTATCGCCGACGCCGGAGTTCTTCATGTACATCTCGGCCTTGGTTGCGATCCAGCGGGGGTCGCGCTCATAGTTTTGGCGGGTCAGCGGATCGCGGATATCGCCCGTCATCACCAGGGTGGTCGTCTCCATGAAGGGGTCCATGAAGGCCGTGGTGGGGTCGGGGATGAGCAGCATGTCGCTCTCATTGATGGCGGCCCAACCGCGAATGCTGGAGCCATCGATCCCGAAGCCTTCGGTGAAAGAAGCTTCGGTGAGCTCCGTGACGGGGTAGGAAATGTGGTGTTGCAGGCCGGGGATGTCGGTGAAGCGGATATCGACCTGGCGGGCGCCATTTTCGCGCGCGAATTCAAGAACTTCAGTGGGAGTCATATTTCGATGGGCAGTTTTCGATGGACAGCGCCGGGACGCCTCGCCTCTCCAGTTTACCCCCAATCGCCCCGGACGCGACGACGACCTGATGCAAAGAAATGACTGTTTGCGTTATAATCGGAATGTCACCCCTTCCACCGGCGCGGTAGCCAAGTGGTAAGGCAAGGGTCTGCAAAACCCTTATTCGTCGGTTCGATCCCGACCCGCGCCTCCACTTCCTTCTCAACAATTTACTTTTTCCAATGGCTTGGCGGCTCCTGCTGGTTTTCCGCCGGCTTCGAATACCCGCCTGGTAGTTCCGTAACGGCTCTGGACCATCCCCGGAACTGCGGGACGAAGCGCCGCCCGAACTACTGACTGCCGCGCAGCCCTTCCGCGAACACGGGGCCGCTGAGGATTTCAGGGATGGTTGCACTGGATACGTGATTCCACTACGCTCGAACAGCGTGAGAAAAGTCGTCGCTCTTTCGGGGTGCGCCCGGCAGATCGGTGAGCTGCTGACGGCTGAGGAGCAGATCGGGATGGAATCTTCCATTGCGGAAGCTCCCGCTTTTCACCCTGTGATTCCAGGTTCGGGCGGTTGCCGCAAGGCACGCTGGGCCCGGGCTGGACGGGGTAAGAGTGGCGGTCTGCGGACGATCTTTTACTACTTCGTGAGGGGCGAGACAGTGTATTTGCTGGATGCCGACGCGAAGAGCGAGAAGGAGAATCTAACCGATGCTGAAAAAAACGAACTCAAGTGCTTTGCCAAAGAAATCAGCCGCAACTCGTAGCGGACGGGTAAAGGGCACCCGGCTTGGCCGTTCGCTGGTCAAGGGCCTTACGGAGGTTCTGGCCCACGTACGGGGCGAGGTGGAGCTGGGAAGCTACACGCTGCCGTACCCGGTTAATGTGAAGGAGATCCGGCAGAGAACGGGACTCTCGCAGGTAGATTTCTCGCGACGTTTCTCGCTGAATGCGCGGACGGTCCAGCAATGGGAACAAGGGAAAGCCATGCCGGATGTCGCGGTACGGGCTTACCTGACAGTGATTGACCGGAATCCGGCGGCCGTGATAGAGGCACTTCGGGCTTAACGCCGTCCAACCCGGCAAGTCGTTTTGGCGCTCCAGAAGTGCCCGCGGTGCATTTGGGGGGCGACTCCTGCTCCATTCCCGGGCATCTGAATCGCCTCTTCTCCTTCCTGCCAGCGAACCTGCCAGCGTACCGGATTTGTTGATTGAGATTCGCGCGGACGTCAATGATCTTTGCGGCGACCGAAGACCGTAGCCGGCGTGGGTGGCAGGCGAGGAAGCAAAGTTTGCTGCGTGAGACCGGGGAGGCGATCCACCGTTTCCGGATGATTCGCGAAGCCGACCGGGTGGCGGTGGCCGATTTCTCCAGCCGTGCGTTCACCTTGGAGCAGGGCAAGTTCCTGTCTGCGACCCGCGCCTCCATATCTCCTTTACCTTTGTGATATCTCGTGTTGTTGCAGTACTGGAACCCGTCCTTTTTTCGCTCGCGGTACCGGGACTTTCAGCATGGAGTGTTCCCTCGTTCGCTGGTAGGTTGATACTGAGCATGGAACAATCCATTCACGTCGCGCTGGCACTTGCCATTCTCTGCTCGGGAAGTTTGTCCGCATCCACCATCTCGATCGTGACCAACGTGAACAACGCTCAGTTCACGCCGACCGGCTACTCTATCGTCCCCCTCACCGGCACCCCGGTTGCCAGTGCGCCAGTCCTGAACGCCCGCGTGGGCGCGAAAGTGCGAAATTCTCCCACGAACTTCGACCAAACCATCGACGACGGCGCGGGCACGACGCTCAACGGGTCTAACCCAACGTTTATGCAGGCGAACCGGGCTAATGTCAGCGGCAAGACGTGGCAGTTTCAATTGAGCCATTACGCGGGCCAGGGCTTTGTGTTTACGCTCACAAACGCTGCAAACGCTTCGGATACGTACACCCTCGCCTGGGGTTCCGGCTTCCTGGCTGGAATTCTGCCCGGGTCCAATGTGACCACTTCGGCGCTGCTCGACACGCTGCCGCCGGACTACTCGTCGTACAACAGTCTTCACTTCGAATCGCGGGCCGGAAATTCCACTTCGAACAACGCCGTCACGCTTTCCGGCGCGGCATTTGCGCTCTGCCCCTTCACCACGGCGACGAGTTTGTCGGCAGCCTGCGCGACTCCCCCAACGCCCACCGTGAACGGAGCGTTTGAGTCGTCCCCCGTAACGCTGCTTTCTCCCAGCCAGAACTCTTCCAGTTCGGGATACTACCACGACTGGGTTGTGACGGACATGAATCTCGCCCTATACGATTGGAAAGCTCTGGCGACGGTAACTTTAACGGGCGGCAAAGATGAAGCTACCAAGTTCACCGTCTCGGCCAAAGATCTGGCGGCGGCTACCCCGACGCCGGAACCGGCCACGCTGGTTCCGGCTCTGATGGCTCTTGCGGCCCTGGCGCACCGGATTCGGTGCGCCAAAGGCCTCCAGCGCGCCTGACAGCATCACTACGCGGACTGCGGGTGTCCAAAACGGCCAGGGGTTGTTGACGCCTCGCCGCGTTGCCGTCATCATACCGTGGTATGTCCTGCCTTTGCAAAATTGGGGTAAGTCTCATCCGGACAGCCAACCTGGAGCTTCCGCGCCCACCCCGCGACCGCGGATGCCGGATCGCCTCACCCGGCAAATGGTACCCTGGTACTTGGACGTGACTTGTGGATTTTGAACGGATTCTGCTGCGCAAGACCGGGGAGGCGATCCACCGTTTCCGGATGATTCGCGAAGGCGACCGGGTGGCGGTGGCTGTCTCTGGCGGTAAAGACTCGGTGTCTTTGCTGGAAGCTCTACTGCTCCACCAAAAGCGCGCCCCTATCGATTTTTCCATCTGCGCGTTCACCGTGGAGCAGGGCAAGTTCCTGTCTGCTGTGGAACCGGTGGGCGAATACATCAGGTCCCTCGGCGTGCCGTGGACCTGCCACGTTGATAATCCCTCCCTTCGCCTCCTCGAAGAACAACCGGACCACGGCTGTGACATGTGCAGCCGTTTCCGCCGTCGCGCCGTTTACCAGATCGGTGCAGAACTGGGTGTGAACGTCATCGCTTTTGGCCACACGGCTGATGACTTCTGCGAGTCGCTGCTGCGCAATATGATGTACACGGGCCGCCTCAGTGCCCTGCCGGCCATCACCTGGTCCCGCAAGAAAGATTTCCGCCTCATCCGCCCCCTGGTTTACGTCACCGAGGAAATCACCCGGGGCTACGTGGAGTCGAAGGGTGTTCCCGTGGTTCCCTGCGGTTGCTCGTTGCGCACGGGCACAGTACGCCGGGGTATCCGCGAGACCATCGCCGAATGGGAACAGGAACACCCCTACATTCGCGAAAATATTCTGACCGCAATGGGCAATCTGCAGCATGGACGCCTGCTCGATACCCGGTACATTGATCTGGACGGCGAACCCGAGGAACCCGAGAACATAGTCACCGGTTCCGAGCTTTTGCCGATCCTGCAGGAAGCATGAGCGAGGCCCGCAACCCTCACTTCATTGAGGAAAATCGCCGCCAGATCGAGCGCCTGAACAAGCTTGGCTGGTACCACTCCATCGAGTTACCCGATGGCCAGGTGATTGAAGGCCACCAGTCCATCGCCCAGCTGAAAAAGCGCGTCGCGCAGTTCCCGATTCCCCAGGACCTGTCCGGCAAACGTGTCCTCGACGTCGGGGCCTGGGATGGTTGGTTCAGCTTCGAGATGGAACGCCGCGGGGCGGAGGTTCTGGCGCTGGACTCCACGCGCAGCACCCGGCTGCTGGAAGCGAAGAAGCTGCTGGGCTCGAAGATCGAGTACCACATTGGCGACATCTGCCGCCTCACGTATCGGGATCTTGGCATGTTCGATATCGTGCTGTTTTTCGGAGTGCTCTACCACGTCAAGCACCCGGTGATGGCTCTCGAAAACGTCTGCGGCATGTGCCGCGACATGGCCTGTATCGAGTCTTTTGTCACCTCCTCTGATCTCGAAGCTGCGCCCGTGATGGAGTTCTACGAGACAACCGAGCTTCGGGGGCAGCTGGACAACTGGGTCGGTCCCAACGTCCCCTGCCTGATGGCCTTTACGCGCACGGCCGGGTTTGCCCGGGCACAATACGAAGGCTCGCTGGGCGAACGAGCCCATGTGACGGCGTTCCGTGACTGGGGCAAAGAAGCACCAACCACCCCCGCGCCTGAAGTCCTCTGCGTGGAGAACGCCAACACTCACTCCCACACCTTCAGCACTTCTGAAGACGACTACATTACGTTCTACTTCCGCAGCGATGTACCCGATCTCACCTGCGATAACGTTCGCCCTGTGATCGGCGAGTTCGGCTCGCGCCCCATCCATGTCGCCCCCACTGGTGAGAAGGCCTGGCAGGCTACCAGCAAAATCCCCCCCGGCCTTACCGCCGGCTGGCATGAAGCCACCATTGCGGTGGCCTCCAGCGCCAGATGTCGGCCCCTGAAGATCGGCCTCGATGTGGGCGACTATCTCTCCTGGACTGCGAAACGCGACGCCGCACTCGCCATCACCCGCATCACGGACGGCAAGACTTTTGAGGACGATATGGCCCTCGTCGGCCCCGGAGGCGCTATTTCCGTCTGGGCTACCGGCCTGGGCGAGGCCTCTACCAGCGCCGACGTCAGCCTGCGCCTGAACGGAACCACCCTGCCCGCCATCTGGCTGGCCCCCGCATCCAACGGCGCCCCGCGCCAGATTAACGCCCTGCTCCCTGCGGGCCTTGAAACCGGCCCGGCGGCCGTGAGTGTTGTTAACGCCGGAAAAGAGACTCCTCCACGACATGTCCGTCTTACTCACCTGCGACTCGCTTGAAAAGTCGTTCGGCTCCCGTACCGTATTCACGGGGATTTCGCTTAGCTTGCACGATGAAGACCGTATGGGCATCATCGGGCCCAACGGCGCTGGAAAATCAACGTTCCTGAAGATTCTGGGTGGCGAAATGTCACCCGACAAGGGCAATGTGGCGGTGCGCAAAGGCGTCCGCTTGGCCATGGTTTCGCAGGACCCTTCGTTTGACACCACGATGACGGTTCGTGAAGTCGTCACCGCAGCCGCCCGGGAATCGGAAGACAAAGAACTCGCGGTCTCGCGTATCCTGTCCCGAGTCGGCTTCAATGACCCTTCCGCGCAGTCCGGAACCCTTTCCGGTGGCTGGAAGAAACGCCTGGCCGTGGCTGCGGCGCTGGCTGCCGAACCCGATATTCTGCTGCTGGACGAGCCCACCAACCATCTGGATGTGGAGGGTATTCTCTGGCTGGAAAAGCTACTCAAATCGGCCGGGATCGCTTCTATTTTCGTCACTCACGATCGTTACTTCCTGGAGGAAGTCTGTACCCGCGTCGCCGAGATCAATCGGGCTTACCCCCTTGGCCTGTTTACCGCCGCCGGGTCGTACAGCCGCTTCCTGGAAAAGCGCGCCGAGTTTCTGAAGGCCCAGCGCCGCGAACAGGATGCGCTCGCCAACCTGGTCGATAAGGAAATCGAGTGGCTGCGCCGCGGTGCCAAAGCTCGTACGCGCAAATCCAAAGCCCGCATTGACGACGCGATGGACCTGCAGGTGAAACTCGCCGATGTCAGTGAACGCAACAAGTCCGGCACGGCCACCATTGATTTCACGTCCTCCGGGCGCCTCACCAAGCGCCTCGTCGTCTGCGATCATATCGAAAAGAGTCTGGGGGGCCGCAAGCTCTTTTCAGGCCTCAACTTTACGCTCGGACCTGGTGCCCGTCTGGGCGTCCTCGGCTCCAACGGCTCCGGCAAAACCACGCTCATCCGCTGCATTAGTGGTGAAATCCCGGTGGACGGTGGTGAAGTCCGTCGGGCCGAAGGCCTCAGTGTCGTCTACTTCGAACAAAACCGGGAGAGTATTGACCCTGCGACTCCTCTGCGCCGCGCCCTCTCCCCCGGCGGTGACACCGTTATGTTCCGCGACCGGCCGCAACACGTCGCCGGCTGGGCCGCGCGCTTCCTGTTCCGTGCGGAACAACTCGATCTCCCCATCGGTAACCTCTCCGGCGGTGAGCGCGCGCGTGTTCACATCGCGCGCCTGATGCTGCAGCCCGCCGATATCCTGCTGCTGGACGAACCCACCAACGACCTCGACATCCCCACCCTAGAAGTCCTGGAAGCCAACCTCGAAGATTTCCCCGGCGCGATGGTTCTGGTCACGCACGACCGCTACCTGCTCGACCGGCTCTCCACCACGCTGCTGTCTATTTCAGCCGAGGGCGAAACGGAATTCTTTGCCGAGCTTTCCCAGTGGGAACAGGCTAACTCCGCGAAGAAACCCGTCACCAAAGCCCCGAAAGCCAGTCCGGCAGGCAAAAATGCCCCGACTGCTGCCCGCAAAAAGCTCTCTTATAATGAAGCCCGCGAATGGGATGGCATTGAGGCGACCGTGGCGACTGCGGAAGATGTCCTGCACTCGAAGCGCGAACAACTGGAACTGCCGGAGGTTGTCACCGACCCCACCCGCCTCATGAAGGCCGTTGACGAACTCGACGCCGCGCAGGCCGTGGTCGATAAACTGTACGAACGCTGGGCCGAACTGGAGGCCAAACAGGCCGGATGAAGCTGTCGGATTTCCATTACGACCTGCCGCCTGAATTGATCGCCCAGCAACCCTCCGCCGAGCGCGACGGGGCCCGCATGCTGGTGCTCCATCGGGCGACAGGGACCTGGGAAGACCGCAATTTTCGGGACCTGCCCGAGTACCTGGAACCCGGCGACTGCCTGGTTCTGAACCAGTCGCGCGTCATCCCGTCGCGCCTTTTCACCGAAGCTCCAAAGCGGGAGGTGATGTTGCTGGAACCCCTGACCGCAGACGCCCGGGAGTGGCGTGCGCTGGTCCGCCCAGGGAAGAAGATGATGCCGGGTGTTGTGGTTCACTTCGATGACTGTCTCTCTCTCGAAATCACAGCGCACGGTGAACGAGGCGAACGTACGGTCCGGTTCCCGGCATATATTAACGTTTACGCCGAACTGGACCGCCTGGGGCACATGCCCCTGCCCCCCTACATTCGCCGTCCGGATGCGAATGCTGACCGCGACCGGTACCAGACCGTTTTCGCCCGTGACCGGGGCTCTGTAGCTGCCCCCACGGCGGGCCTCCACTTCACTCCGGAAGTTCTGGCGCGAGCGGCAGCAAACGGTGTTCAGACAGCTCACGTCACTCTCCATGTTGGCCTCGGCACCTTTCAGTCGATTAACCGCGAAGACTACGAAAACTACCATCTTCACCACGAACGCTACTTCGTTGAGCCCGGTGCATGGACCACCATCGAAGCGGCCCGGCGTGTTGTGGCGGTAGGCACCACCTCCGTCCGCACTGTGGAGTCAGTTGCCCGATTGGGACAACTCTCCGGCAACACGGACCTGTTCATTTACCCCGGCCAGACATTCCACAAGGTGGGTGCCATGCTAACCAACTTCCATCTGCCGGAGACCAGCCTGATGCTGCTGGTGGCCGCCCTCGCCGGTAAGGATTTCACCATGGCCGCCTATCGCCACGCCGTGGAAGCCCGCTATCGGTTCTTTTCCTACGGCGATTGCATGCTCATCCTGTAAACTCAAGATGTAAATCGCATGACTCTCGAAGAACTGGAACGCCAATATTCACCGCTCCGCGAACAGGCATCTGCCGTTCGGAGTTATCTTTGACGTCCTCAACAAGCGCAAAGAATTAGATCGCATCGGCGAGTTGATCTCCGCCCCCGACTTCTGGTCTCAGCCCGAAAAAAGCCAGAAGATCATGCAGGACCGGAAGCGTCTGGAAGAAGGCATTGACAGCGCTGAAAAGGTCCGCGCCCAGACGGAAGACATCGACACTCTGTTTGAGCTCGCCCGGGAAGGTGAGGAGATCCTCGAAGACATTGAAAAAGAGCTGAAAACGTACGAAGAGCACATCGCGGTTTTGGAAACCGAGATGCTGCTTTCGGGCGATAACGACAAGCTCGACGCCATCATCACCATCCACCCCGGTGCCGGCGGTACCGAATCGCAGGACTGGGCCGAAATGCTGATGCGCATGTACCTTCGCTGGGCCGAGCGTAAGGGTTTCCAGTCCATGATCACCGATAAACTCGACGGCGACGGGGCAGGCATCAAGTCCGTCACGTTTGAAGTGAACGGCCTGAACGCCTATGGCCTGCTGAACTCCGAAATCGGGGTCCACCGTCTGGTCCGCATTTCGCCGTTCGATTCTGCGGCGCGGCGTCACACCTCATTCGCCTCCGTCTTCGTTTATCCGCAGATTGACGACGAAATCAAGATTGATATCCGACTGGAAGATGTGCGTATAGATACTTTCCGGGCTGGTGGTGCCGGTGGTCAGCATGTCAACATGACGGACTCGGCCGTGCGTATGACGCACATCCCCACCAACACCGTGGTGCAGTGCCAGAACGAGCGGTCCCAGATTAAGAACCGCGCGTCTGCCATGAAGCAACTGCGCGCCAAGATGTATGAAATTGAGCTGGAGAAAAAGCGCGAAGAGTCGCGTAAATCAGAAGCCACCAAGCTCGACGTCAACTTTGGCAGCCAGATTCGCAGCTACGTTCTGGCACCTTATCGAATGATCAAGGACCTCCGCTCCCGTTATGTGATTGGCGATGTGGACCGTGTTCTCGATGGTGATCTGGAAGGCCTCATCCACGCCTACCTGGTGTTCCGCAAGACCGGCAAACTGGCCAGCGACACCGACGTTGATTTGCCAGAATGAGCGAAACAGAGCAGGCGGCGGAACTTCTCCGGAACGGTCGGCTAGTCGCGTTTCCCACTGAGACTGTCTACGGCCTGGGTGCGAACGCGCTTGACCCGGAAGCGGTCGCACGGATTTTCGAAGCCAAGGGCCGACCCCTAACCATCCCACTTATCGTCCACGTTCCTTCGATTGAGCTGGCCAGGGGCCTGGCATCGGTCTGGCCGGAGAAGGCGCAGGCTTTGGCAGAACATTTCTGGCCGGGGCCGCTGACCATCATCGTCCCGAAAGCGGCGAATGTGCCGGATCTGGTCACGGCTGGCCTACCCAGCGTCGGCCTCCGTATGCCCGCCCACCCTCTGGCCCTCGAACTCCTGACAGTGGCGGGCATCCCGCTGGCCGCCCCAAGTGCCAATCGCTTCACTCAGCTGTCACCGACTACCGCAGAACACGTTCGCGAGGGCCTGGGTGACCGCGTGGACATGATCCTCGACGGAGGTCCCTGCCAGGTCGGCATAGAAAGTACCGTGATCTCGGTTGCCGGAGAGACACCCCGGATTCTCCGCCCTGGCCTGATCTCGCAAACTGAGATCGAGGCCGTAATCGGACCTGTGGAAACAGGTGCCGGAGCCGAATCGCCAGGCCAGCACCCGAAACATTACAGCCCACGCACGCCGGTCATCCTGGGCGCATCTCCGGAGGTCGGCAAAGGTGTACGTCTCGACGCCACCAACATGCCGACGGACCCCGCCGACTACGCGGAATGCCTGTACCGAACCCTGCACGGGCTGGACCGCGAAAACCTGGACTGGATCGCCATCGAAATGCCCCCGGACACACCAGCCTGGGCCGGGGTCCGTGACCGCCTGACGCGGGCGGCACGCTAACCGGAACAGCCCGTGGCGGGGAACCATGGGCCTGAACGTAGGCTCTTAAGGTTCAAAGTTCATACTCGCCGGCTTCAATATCGATGTGTTCTCAGACCAGGCGCAGGGCAACCCGGTTGACCGACCCGAAGGCACAGCCCCTACGCATGTTTATTGCTCCGATGCCGGACTGCGCCTGGGATCACGGCTTCATCACGATCAGCAACATCGGTGACGCCGGGTCCCGTTAAGGGTGAGTCGGCCGCGATCCACCGCGCAATTGCACGGTGCAGGGACTGCGTAGTTTACTGACCAGCCTGCGCCCGCATGGCCGCGATCCGCTCTTCCATTTGCCGCGTCATATGCGGAGTGATACCGAGAAGCCGCTGGATTAACATCAGTTGCCCGCGATGGTGCATCTCGTGTTCCTTCGGAGCCATCAGCATTTCAAACCTCGACTTGCTCCTCGGCATCATCCCCTCGGGATACTCCACCTGCTCAGCGAGAAACTCTTCCGATGCGCCTTCCAGGATGGCAGCGTACTTGTCACCCTCCGCACGCAGGAGTTCCAGGACCTCCGCCTTGGTTCTCGGCAGGATGACTTCCGTCTTGAGCTTGCCCATCAACCCCATGAAATCGAAGGACGCCAACGAACTACAGCGCTCCACAACGTGGATTTGCTCCTGGACTCGCGGCATCACAGCGATGTGAGCCAAAATCTCGCCAACCGACAGGCATCCCTCAGCCGCGCGGAAGTCATATTTATCTTCGGGAATCTCCCCGGCAATCGTGATCGTATTGTTGCGGACCGTGCGGAAAGACTGCGCCAGTTCTTTGGCTCCGTAATAGTTCATGGAAATACTCCTCTTAACCCAATAGCTGCAAGGCACCCATCAGTTCCGAGCGCGTGTGCTCATCGCCGGTAGCTGTGGTCACTTCAATCCCGCGCCTGTACAGTTCACGCGCTTCATTCAGCTGCCCCAGCTTTTCCAGCGTCTGGCCGCCATGGAAATAGCCCGCCGCATAGTTCGGATTGTGGCTCAGCAGAATCTGGAACTGTTCCACGCCTGCGGCCAGGCTTCCCGTATTCACGTACTCCATTGCCAGCGCATAGCGCGTGAAGGCATCAGCCGGTTTCAGATCAACCATTGAGTGCAGAACTTCCAGACGTGAGGTGGCCATTACACTTGCTACTATAGCGTCCAGTTACCGCCAACCAACCTATGGCCTGTCCCTGTTTCCTGCCCGTTACGCCGCTGGCCGGGAGTCCTCCTGCCTCGCCCCTGGGCGCTCTGTTCTGCGGCAGTTGCTCGACAGACCCCGAAGCCGCCACCGACGACGCCCTTCTCCACACCGGCTGTAACCAGGGCTACGCCCGAAACCGCTGTCCCCGCGCCGCAGCATCGGAAATCGACGCAGCGCGATTCCGAATCAAATCTCATGCCTCCGGCGTCATTAAAGTGGCCTGGTCTCATGAGCGGGATCATCACCCCGTCGCCGTTGGCGTTCTCTCTCTAACTGAAACGCCGACTGGCTCAACGCCTCTCGAAGCCCAGGCCAGGGCGGTCGTCGCCGTGTATCTGCGCCATAAAGGAATGAACTGGTAATGGAAGCACCACCTCTCGAAGGCCGTTTTGTCCGCGAGTCCGTTTCGGAATACTCGGAACTCGCGCTGCCCAACGATGCCAATATGCACGGCAACGTCCTCGGGGGCAAGATTATGCACCTGGCAGACCTGGCTGGAGCTATCGCTGCCATGCGCCACTGCCGGAACGCAGTTGTGACGGCGTCAGTCGATCAGATGGAGTTTATCAATCCGGTGAAAATCGGGCAGTTGGTGCGCCTGCACGCAGCTGTAACCCGTGCGTTTCGAACGTCAATGGAAGTCGGCGTGAAGGTGATGATGGAGGACCCGCTCACGGGCGGGTTGCAGCACGTGTCTTCGGCTTTCCTCACATTCGTAGCCATCGATAAAGAGGGGCGCGGCGTGCCCGTGCCGCCCGCAATTCCGGAAACTGAAGAAGAGAAAAAGGCTTTTGAGGAGGCTGGAGCCCGCCGGGACTACAGACTCCTCACACGCCGAAAAAATTAAACGTTACTCCCGAAGAGCCCGATCAGGCCTCTTCGTCCTTGTACATGTACTTGATGTTGCTCTTGTACAGCAACACATTCGGGTCACCCTCACGGTTCACCTTCAGGCAGGAACGGTCGTACCACTCGATGACACCCTTCAGGACTTCTCCGTCCTTCAGGGTAATGACCATCGGCGTTTTCGCCTGCATTTGCTTTACGTAGTAAAAATTCTCGGCGTTTGTCTGATCGGGTGGAACAGGACGCTTTGCAGGTGCTCCGGCGCTTTTACGCGGGGCCTCAGTCTTTTCTTTCATCTCGCTCAAAGAGGGGCGGATTAACTTCCGATTTCCGGACTCCACGGGAGTTCCTTTCTGGCGACTGGAAGTGCTGCACAGGCCCGGTTAGAGGGATCTGAGACCGGGCTCAGGGACCAGCAGGGCATCTTCCAACCTTTGCCTTTATTCATATCACACCAGTATGGATATCCGCCGCTAACGCGTAATTAGCGCAAAACGATTACCGGATCCGGCCCCGAGCCCTTCGGCGCGGCGAAACTTCTGGTGACTTTGTGGTCGGTAACGGAGATTTCCACCAGCCTGTCCTGCTCCTGAATTCCCGTGTACGCCAGTTTGCCGTCCCGGGAAAGTGACATGGACATCGTCGGGCCGCCACAGGGCACTTCGGCTACCTGGCGGCGAGTCGCCAGATCTGCGAAACCCACCGAATTGGCCTCCTGCAGAGCATAGACCAGCGTCTTGCCATCAGGGGTCACAGCCACCCGCACCGGCGTCTTACCAGTCGGCACACGGCCCGTAAAGGCCATTGTGGCCAGATCAAAGATCGCAATCGCCGCTTCGTCGGCGATTGTCACGAAAAGCGTCTTGCCATCGGGAGAAAAAGCCTGACCCTGGGGCCGCTTCCCGGCGGCAATCACCCGAACCACTCCGGTCTTCACATTCACCACCGAGAGTTCCCCGCTGTTGCTGTCGCTCGTGAACGCCCATTCCCCGCTGGCCGAAAGAACCACCATGTGCGGCGCCGCGCCCTTCACATCCCAGGAG
The DNA here is from genome assembly GCA_010084195.1 of Terriglobia bacterium. GTDB lineage: Bacteria > Acidobacteriota > Terriglobia > Bryobacterales > Bryobacteraceae > BOG-234. The sequence goes on along the minus strand of RGPS01000008.1, from coordinate 14,698 downwards.
CGGAGCACCTTCTTCGCTTTCGGATCCACCAGCAGCAGCGCATTGGGGTGCTCCGTGGTTACCAGCAGATTTCCCGACTTCGGGTCTACCGTGATGCCGTGCGGTCTGTGGAAGGAACCCAGATCAATCACGCCGGTACGCTTGCGGGTTGCGATATCCACAATCGACACCGTGTTTTCGCCATCCCCCGTTTCCGTCATCCAGACAACGCCGTTGTCGGAAGCGTACAGGGTCTTGCCATCGGAGGATAACGTGGCTTCGTGGGGATGCAGGCCAACTTTCGCATCCCCCAGGTGCTTACCGGCTGCGTCATAGAACCCGACCGTGCCGGACAATTTCTGTACCGCTGCGAACTGTGCGTCAGCGGCACTAAGGAGGGGAGCGGCGAGGGCAATCAGGGCAAAAAAATATCTCATGCCGAGGATTCTATCGAATAGCCCCCTCTCCGCACGTCTGAAACCGCCCAGGACATGTGCCTGGCGCGGCTCAGGCGACGAAACGGAAGGCGACGTAGCCGAGGCAGGCACCCAGCCCCGACCCGACAATCACATCGCTCAAAAAGTGCATCCCGACGATGACTCGCGACACTGCCACATTTGCGGCCAGCACCAGTAAAGCGGGCAAAATCTCGGGAAAAAACGAACCCAGACTCAGGGCCACCGCAAATGCGGTGGTCGAGTGCCCGGATGGGAACGAGAACACATCCCGCGTTTGGATCTGCGCCCAGCAATGCGGCTCAATATCTCGTGGCCTGGTCCGCCGGAACGTATGCTTGGCGGCCTGGAAGAACGCACCTCCTGCAGCTACCGAAAGGCAGGCGGCCTCCACGGCCCCAAAACGATCCACAGCCGACGAACACAGTACGGCGATGCCGATCAAACCCCACAGCCAGCCATCTCCGGCGCGTGTGGCCAGCAACATCCACCACCGGAACCAGCGCGGCGCACGCCACCGGTTCACCCGGCGCATCAGACCGTGATCCGGCTGACTCAAAGCGTAGAGAGCACGGTCGATGAAAACGCTCATCGGAAGCCTCCCCGCTTGTATGGTCGTGGTCTCACTAACTCCATTATCGCCCCATTCGGGGTTCAGTGGATGGACCCGGCTCTCTGCTGTGGCGTTCACATCTCCATTTGTACCGGAGTTCGGTTACAATCCTTTGACCAACCTGCGAAACAATTATGAAGGTGTATGTTAACTATTGATGGCACGCGACTTACGCAGCGAAACTGACCCCAAAAGTCACCCCCCCTTAAGAAGTCAGACGTGGTGGAACGGGAAGGAATACTACAACTTCTCCCGGCGCGCCTGGCTTCGCTCCGAAGGCTTCACGGCCGACGTTTTTGATAACAAGCCCGTCATCGGCATCTGCAATTCCTGGAGCGAGCTCAACAACTGCAACGCGCACCTGAAACAGGTGGCCGAAGCCGTAAAACGCGGCGTTTGGCGGGCCGGCGGCTTTCCCCTGGAATTCCCCACCATTTCGCTTGGCGAGATGTTCATGAAGCCTACGGCCATGCTCTTCCGCAACCTGATGTCCATGGACGTGGAGGAGTGCATCCGGGCCAATCCCATCGACGCCGTCGTGTTGCTTTGCGGCTGCGATAAAACCACCCCGGCACAGATCATGGGGGCGGCCAGCGCCGATATCCCTGCCATCGTGGTCACCGGTGGCCCCATGCTCAGCGGCCAGTGGCGCAACCGGAAACTGGGAGCAGGCACCGACGGTCGCAAGCTCTTTGATCTCTACCGCGCCGGGCGCATGACCGACGAAGAACTCTGCGAAATTGAAGGCGGCCTCGCTCGCTCTGCAGGCCACTGCACGGTTATGGGAACAGCCAGCTCCATGGCAGCCGTCGCCGAAGCTCTGGGCATGACCCTGCCGGGCTGCGCGGCCATTCCTGCGCCGGACTCCCGCCGTCTGACCCTCGCCGAAATGAGCGGCCAGCGCGCCGTCGAGATGGCCCTCCAGGGCATCAAACCGTCCCACATCATGACGCGCGAGGCGATTGAAAACGCCATCACCGTCAACATGGCGATCGGCGGGTCTACCAACGCCGTCGTCCACCTCCTCGCCATCGCCGGACGCCTCGGCATTGACCTGAAACTCAACGATTTCGACCGTATCTCCCGCCGAACGCCCTGCATCGCCAACATTAAGCCCTCCGGTGAGTACCTGATGGAGGACCTGTTCGAAGCCGGCGGCATCGGTGCGGTCATGGGCCGCATTCTGCCTCTGCTCCACCAGGATGCGATTACCGTGAACGGCAAGACAATCGCCGAGAACGTCGCCGACGTCAAGTGCTGGAATAACGATGTGATCCGTGAAGTGGAAAACCCGCTCTCGACGGAAGGCGGTACGGTCGTCCTGGGCGGAAACCTGGCCCCGCGCGGAGCGGTCATCAAGCACACCGCCGCGTCACCACATCTCTTACAGCACCGCGGGAAAGCGTTCGTGTTCGAAACCTACCAGCAGATGCACGACATCATTGACTCACCCGACCTGCCGGTAACCAAAGACACCATTCTGGTGATGAAAAACTGCGGCCCGAAAGGCGCGCCCGGCTTCCCCGAGTGGGGCCAGATCCCGATGCCCCGTGTGCTTCTGGACCAGGGCATCGACGACATCGTCCGCATCAGCGACGCCCGCATGAGCGGGACCAGCTTTGGGACGGTGGTCCTCCATGTGGCTCCCGAATCGGCCGCCAAAGGCCCGCTGGCCGCGGTGCAGACGGGCGACGAAGTGGAACTCGACACCGCCGGGCGGCTGTTGACCCTCCACGTCCCGGAAGAAGAAATCGCCCGCCGCTTAGCCGAACTTCCCGACGCCAAACCCCACTACGACCGAGGCTACGGCTGGCTCTTCCTGGAGCATGTAAACCAGGCCGACGAAGGTTGTGATTTCGACTTCCTGCGCAAGAAGTAAGTTCCGTTCGGTTTGGCAGATCTTGATCCCGTGGCGTTCGACGGTGTATCAGACCGGGTGCTGGCTCATCAATGGGATTGCTGCCGTCACGTCGTGAATGGCCACTGGCCTCGAACGAATCCAGCGCTGGACAAGGTCTGACGTCATGATGTCTCCTTTTGCTCTTTATACGTCGGAGCGGTGAGTCCGCCCCTGTCCGGCAGTCTTAAGGTTCGCCTGTTCCGAACGCCGGAGTGGGCGGAAAGGGGTGCTGATACCGCCTCGCAAATTGGGCCTTCCGGGGCAGGCGGAGGTCTTGCCGACTCACTTGGTGGTGACTACTCGAAGGGAATCGCCACTTCGGCAAAGCTGCCGGGGGAAGAGGCGTTGACTGTTTCGAGGATCACATCAAGGTGCCTGCGAACCAAGCGCCATGGTGACTGACCAAGGACGACCAGCGCGATCATGCGGCTCGAAAGATTTTGTTGGTAGCGCAAGTTCTTGCCCGTGGTTACCATCAAATCGAATCCCGCGCCTCAGTAACTTCGTGTTCCCGAAGTGTCCATGCGAGGCCGCGGGGAACGCCCTGGTCAAACAGAATGCGCATTTGAGGTGCCGACGGCACCGCCGGGAGCGGGAGGCGCGTCGAGTCTGCGGGCGGCAAATTCAAGTACGGCCAGGATCTGTTCGCGCGTTACGTCGCACTGCTCAATGATCTCCTCAATACTGGCACCGACTTCGAGGTTTTCAGAAGCAGTAGCCACGGGCATCCGTGTGTGGCGAAACACTCAGGCTCCGCTTCTTCGGTCAGCCACACTTTCAACGGCGGGACAGGCAGACCAGTCCAGGTTGGCCATAACAAGAGCCTCCTTGATTAACAGCTTACAGGCGCACCTCTGGGCGGGCCAGGCTGCGGACCATTTCTCACTGTTGCTGCTGCTGCTGCTGTTGCAGCGCGTGGACTTCTTCTTCCGGGTCCGGTGGGGGCGTGGCTGAAGTCTCCTGCAACAACTCATGACCATCGTTGTCCAGCGCGGGCCTCACATGCACATCCACCGCCAGGCTCTGCCCGGCATGGCCTTTATAAACCCCTCGCACCGGGGGCACGTCCCCATAATCCCGGCCATACGCCACACGAATATGCTGCGCATCCACGTATTCACCAGACGTCGGATCCAGCCCGATCCAGCCCGTCTCCGGAATGAAGGCCTGCACCCAGGCGTGCGACGCCAGGCCACCAATCACGCGCTCCATCGCGGCACGTTCATCGTTACCCTGCCTCGGCACGAGATACCCGGAAACATACCGCGCCGGAACTCCGCGGCTCCGCAGCATCGCCAGCAGCAAATGCGAGAAATCCTGACAGACCCCTGACTTCGTTTCGAGGCAATCCTCCACCGAAGAATGCACGTGCGTCGCGCCTTGCTGGTACCGAAAACGCGTATGGATCAGCGAGGAAGCCGTCTGCATGAAACCGTAGACGGTGCCATCGCAATCGCGTTCTGCATCGCCAGCCAGTTCCAGGATCTCGGGAACAAACGGGCAGTATGCCGACACCGCCAGCCAGTCGAAATGTTCATCGGCCAGGTCTTCCCGCACCAGGTCCAGTGCCGCCAGCGTCATGGTCGAAACGGGCGGTTTCACCACAGGATGCATCAGGATCACCGCTTCCGTCTCCACGCGGAGCTTCCTGTGCTCCGGCAAAATATGGAACTGGTGAACCCAATTACCGAAGTAGTCCTGATGCCCCACGGCCTTCGCGGCAGGGTTCGTGGTCACGCGGAACGAAAGGCAACTCTGCCCCTCATCATGCCTTGGCCGAAGCCGCAGTTCGTTGTAGCTTTCCGTGACGATACCGTCGTAAGAAAACTGGGTCACGTGGACGAGCTTGTAGCGGTTCATGCTTTCCTCACTTATGAAACCGCATAGTAGAGATAGGTCTGCGAAATATGCGCGCCGATGGTTCGGCAGGTGGCCTGCATCTCTTCGAGGTAGTCATGCAACCCACCCGTGAAGATCTCGTCAATACTGTCGTACGTCAGACTTTCGTGGGCACGGCCCGTCAGGCGTTCCGCCTCATTGGCGTAGGACCCCGGAACCGAGCCGCTGATTGCGTGCAAAGAGTTCTGCAAAACGCCAAGATTGAAGCGGACTGACCGGGGATGCCGCGGGTCCAGCAACAGCAACTGCGCCACGTGATTCGGCTCAATGTGACTGTGTTGCCTCTTGTAAAACTCGTACGCCGCTACCGACTTCAACACCGCAACCCACGCATGGCTGCGCGCCTCATTCAAAATCTCGGGACCTTCCACCAGCTGGTGATAGTGGACATCCAGAATGCGCGCCGTCATCTCGGCGCGCTCCAAAGCGCAACCCGCCAACAGGAAATGCCAGCCCTCATCCCGAGCCAGGGTCGCGTCGCAGACGCCGTGGAACCGATGCCCACCACGCTTCACCGCATCACAGAAGCGCGACAGACCTTCGCCCTCGTCACGCAGCTTGTTGATCTTGTGATACAGACCGTTGATGTCTTCCCAGAGTTCGCGGGAAATCCGGTCACGGATCGTTCGCGCATTCTCGCGCGCCAGGATGATGCACTGCGCAATCGAGTTCGGGTTGTCTTCCGAATAGCCCAGGTAATCAAATGCCGTATGCGCATTAGCTTCGTCGAAACGCTGGTAGAAGCGAGTTCGTTCACCCGTAATCGCAATCAGCGGGTCCCAGCGGAGTTTGTAGGTGTCCGGGGGCTGCTCCAGCAGCATGTGATAATTCACGTCCAGGATGCGGGCCGTATTATCGGCGCGCTCCATGTATCGGCCAATCCAGAAAAGGGAGTCGGCAATGCGGGAGAGCATCATGCTTCAATACCTTCTTCGTTACCCCGAAGTACCCAGGTATCTTTTGAACCACCACCCTGCGATGAATTCACCACAAGAGAGCCTTTCTGCAGCGCCACGCGAGTCAAACCGCCCGGCACAATGGTCACTTTTTCACCGTCATACAGACAATAGGGCCTGAGATCGATATGGCGAGGGGACATCATCCCTGTTGCCGGATCAAACGACGGGCAACGCGAAAGTGGAATTACAGGTTGGGCGATATAGTTTCTGGGGTCTGCTTTCAAGCGGGCGCGGAAATCTTCAATCGTCTTTTTGTCGGCGGACGGTCCCATCAGCATGCCGTAGCCACCCGATTCACCAACCGCTTTCACCACCAGTTCGCTCAGGTGATCCAGAACGTACGATAAATGATCCGGTCGGGAACACAGATACGTATCCACATTTTTCAGAATCGGCTCTTCACGCAGGTAGTACCGGATGAAGTCGGGCACAAACGCGTAGATGGCCTTATCGTCGGCCACGCCGGTGCCCACTGCATTGGCGAGCGCAATATTGCCCGCACGGTACGCATTCATCAGCCCCGGCACACCTACTAAAGAATCGGCCCGGAACGCCAGAGGGTCCAGGAAATCGTCATCCACGCGGCGGTAAATCACGTCTACCCGCGTCAGGCCGTGGATCGTCTTCATATAGACAACGTCATCCACCACCACCAGATCCCGACCTTCCACCAGCTCAATACCCATTTCCTGCGCCAGGAAGCAATGCTCGAAGTACGCGCTGTTGTAAAGCCCTGGCGTGAGCAGCACCACCACCGGGCGGTCGCCCGAGCGAGGCGACAGGCTGCGCAGAATCTTCCCCAGTTCATTGGGGTAGTGATCCACCGGCATTACTTCGGAGACTTCGAAAGCCCGCGCAAAAGTCCGTCGCATTACCAGGCGGTTTTCCAGAACATAGGAAATGCCGCTTGGCGACCGCGCGTTGTCTTCCAGTACCAGATACTCGCCGGTCCGTGAATCGCGGACCAGATCCGTTCCGCATATGTGAACGTAGATGTCGCGGGGCACGTTCAGACCCATCATTTCCCGGCGGAAGTGCTTGCAGCTCTGCACCAGTTGCCGGGGGATAACTTTGTCCTTCAGGATGCGCTGCTTGCCGTAAATATCCTGCAGGTAGAAGTTGAGCGCCATCACGCGCTGCGCGAGGCCCTTCTCAATAACATCCCATTCGTTGCGCGGGATAATGCGCGGCACAAGGTCGAACGGGAAGAGCCGCTCCGTCCCCCGACCGTCGCTGTATACGGTGAACGTGATGCCCTGGACAAGGTACGAGAGGTCCGCCAGTTGGCGACGCTCCTCGAAGACATCCAGAGGCATGGCGGCGAGGATGTCGTGCATCGCGGCAGACTCCGGACGGGGCGTTCCGTCCGGGCCCACAAACTCGTCATAAAAGGTTCCTGGGTCGTAGCCTTCGAACAATGGTCTTCCTCCAACATCCGGCCGGATGTGAATGCCGAGCAAGGCTTGGGTGGGGCTGGACAAGGAACTCTCCTCGATGCGCTGGCTCGAGCAGACAAGGGTCGTTACCTGTCACGCAAAAGTCAATTGTAACGGAACGCTTTGAATACACGCGGCGAGACCGACGGAGAGGACTTCCAGCCTGGCAGTGTGTGGCAGACGTGAGGCGAGACGGGTGACACCCTGCCTGGCTCGAAATGACACGCCAGTTCAGCCGCCACTCCGCAGGTTGCCTTATCGCCACCGGCGGTGATTTCCGCTCGACCGTCAAACGAAATGGCATCATAAGGCCATGCGGCTTGGGATTGATTCCGGGGGAACGTTTACTGACTTTGTGGTCCTTGCCGACGACGGCACGCTGACGTCCTTCAAACTTCGCTCGAACCCTGCCAACCCGGCAGCCGTCATCCTCGCCGGAATCGCTCGGGTGAAAGCTGAATTCCGACCAAAACAAGCCGATGTGGTGCATGGCTCCACCGTCGCCACCAACGCCCTGCTGGAGCGCAAAGGCGCGAAAACAGCCTTCGTCACCACCCGCGGCTTTGAGGATCTGGTAGCCATCGGTCGCCAAAACCGCCCCGAGCTCTACAACCTCACGCCCCAGATTCCCCGTCCTCTGGTGCCCCGTGAACTCTGCTTCGGCGCAGACGAGCGTATGCTCTTTGATGGCTCGGCAGAACGGCCCCTCCTGCCTGGTGACCTTCGCAAACGCATCGCGGCCTCCGGAGCCGAATCGATCGCCATCTGCCTGCTGCACTCCTGCCAAAACGACGCGCACGAGCGCCGGTTGCTGGAAGAATTGCAGGGCCTCGGCTATCTCTGCGCCTCCTGCGACGTCTCCCCGGAATTCCGCGAATTCGAACGTGCGAGCACCACCATCATCAACGCCTATGTCGGCCCCCTGATGGATCGCTACCTTGCCCAACTGGAACGGGACTGTCCCTGGCCGGTGGCCGTCATGCAGTCGAACGGAGGCCTCCTCCGCGCTGCAGAAGCCCGCAGCCACGCCGTGCGGACCATCCTGTCCGGCCCCGCAGGAGGCATCGTCGGGGCTGTTGAAATCGCCGTGAAAGCCGGTTTCAAACAGGCCCTCACCTTCGATATGGGCGGCACGTCCACTGATGTCGCCCTCGCCGGGACCCGCCCGCGTCTCACCACCGAAGCTCGTGTCGATACCTTCCCGGTCCGTGTGCCCATGCTGGATATCCATACCGTGGGTGCCGGTGGCGGCTCCATCGCGTGGGTCGATCCCGGCGGCAGCCTGCAGGTGGGTCCGCAATCGGCGGGGGCCGTGCCCGGTCCCGCTTGTTACGGCACCGGCGAAGCGGCTACCGTCACGGACGCGCACGTCGTCCTTGGTCGCATCGCCCCCGAACAGCTGGTCGGCGGCGAAATGCGTCTCGATACAACCCGCGCTGAGGCCGCCGTTGCCCGAATCGGCCAGCAACTTGGTCTGGACATGGTCGCCACCGCCGCAGCCATTGTCCGCGTCGCGAACTCCAATATGGAACGGGCCATCCGGGCGGTCAGCGTGGAACGCGGCGAAGACCCGCGCGAATTCCCCCTCATCGCTTTCGGCGGCGGAGGCGGTCTCCACGCCTGCGAGATTGCGGAAGAACTCGGCGTCCGGACTGTGATTGTGCCAAAGCTCGCGGGGGCTCTGTCCGCCCTCGGCATGCTTCTTGCCGACCGGGTTCGCGACTATTCCGCCGGTGTCCTTGGTACGACTAATTTCGAACCCGCGTACAAGGCGCTGGAGCGTCAGGCTCGCAAAGATATGCGGGGAGCCGTTCTGGAGCGCAGCGCTGATCTGCGCTACGCCGGACAAAGCTACGAACTGAATGTAGTGTCTGGCGGCGATTTCCACGCCGAACACCAGAGAGTCTACGGCTACTCAGACCCTGCCCGACCGACCGAAGTTGTCACGCTCCGGTTGCGGGCGTGCCTGCCCGTGGAACGCCCGTCTCTTGCCGTAAAGCGCGAGAAACCGACCGAGTCAATACTCCGCAGGCTTCACGTCGGCAGCAGCTGGCGGAAAGTAAGGACTGGTCCGCGCACAGCTTTTGTCGGCTCTGGCCAGAAGGGCCCCGCGCTCATCCTCGACTACGGCTCCACCACGCTCGTCCCCGCCGGTTGGGTAATCCGCTTCGATAAAGCGGGCAGCCTGATCCTTTCGCGGTAGCTCCGTCAGACAGCTAGCCGATTCATCCTGATCAGCTTATACTCAGGCCATGAGTGCGCGTTTGCAGGTATTGCTGTCCGAACAGGAAATGGAAGACATCCGAAGGGCCGCAACCTCAGAAAATTTGACGGTCGGGGAATGGGTCCGGCAGAGCTTGCGGGCCGCTCGGCAGACCAAGCCAAATGGAAGTGCAGCAACTAAGCTGGCCATCGTTCGGCATGCCGCACGACTCCCATACCCGACTGCTGACATCAAGCAGATGCTGAGCGAAATCGACCACGGCTATCGGTGATCTTGAAAGACGTTTTACCCGTCGAGGGAGCCGACATCGTCCGTGCTGCCCAGATGGCCCGGCCTCACCCGAATCCATCGCGTCTGACTCGCCGTCTCAGTCCGCCAGCAAGCTCCGTTTCGTATCCCGCAGGATTCCCACAATCGCCGTTTTGTCAGCAATAGTCAGATGTGCAAATTTCGCACCGGTATCTTTACCGCTCAGGACTTCGCGTAACCGCAGTCGAAGTCTGCTCTGAACCACCGGAGGCATCGCGTCAAACGGCTCCGAGTAGATCAGGTAGCTCAGCGGATACCGGAACATCCTCGTCTTCAGGTCCAGTTCCCGCAGGGACCGACCTTTGCTGTCACGCGGACCCTGCTTCTGGAACTCCTCGGCATAACCCGAAGTCCCTTTTACCTGGCCTGCCAGCTTCGCTTCTCCCGAATACAGCATGTACTCCAGCAGTTCTTCCACCGCGATATTGATGCGCCGCTCGGTCGATTCCCTCATTCCCACCGGTTCGCCCAGCGAACGGTTGATCGCATCGTTCTCATACATCGCGATCCGCGCTTCCCAGCCCACCCGGGTCATCAGATTCAACATCTGCGTCTGGTGCTCCAGCGCCATCAACGCCACAATATCGCTGTGCTTCGTCACGTAAGCCCCGGAATCGAAATACCGCGCCAGTTCGGTCACGTTCCGGGTACCTTCGGAAATCGGCAGCTTTTCGTCATCCATGGGATTCCGCACAATGGCATTGCCCATATGTTCCTGCTCGCCGGTTGTTCCCGTCACATACCAGCCGCCCCAGCGCTCTTTCAGGGCGCTCCGGTGGTCTGTAATGTAGGTGCCGGCACTCATTACGGGAAAGCCTGTGCGGTCCGGCGTCACTGAGCGCACCATCATGCCTGGTACGCCGAACGTCGCTCCCGATTGGTGGCACTGCAGGCAGATGTCACGGCGGTCAAAATGCGGTTTCGAAGCACGCTCCTGGTCCAGGGTGTAGAAAATCGTTCCCTGGCGGGGGTCTTGAACCGCGAACTCCAGAACTTCACCTGTTCGTACAAAACCCACCGTTACATCTTCGTTGAAGTAGAGCGCCCGGGGCATCCGGGGCCCAATACGGGGAGCCTGAAAGCTGGTCTTCGAAAACACCAGAACCTGCGAACTCTGCGGAACCTTCAGCGCGTTTAGCACCGACCGCAAATACCCGAACTCATCTTCATATTGCAGTTTCACGGTGCCGGAGTCGATCTTTTGCTGCAGCCGGTGGATCGGGTCGTCAATCGGACCCCGCGAATACCGAATCGCTTCGTTATCCACCGGGACCATGTACGAACTGCTCAAACCTCCCAGGGCAAGCACTGCGCCAACGGGGAGCAAAATCAATAACTTATGCCGCATGGCATGTCTCACTTTCGCAAAATGATTTCCCTACCAGGGACTTGATAGTTGTCGACGCAAACGCGTCTTCCACCGTTTTCATCGCGTCATCCAGCTTGCGATGCAGAGGACACAACGTCTCCCCATGGTTCTTGATGCCCAGAGGACAGGTCTTGATGCGTTTCAGCGGGTCCACTGCGGAAACCACTTCCAGCACCGTCAGTTCCGCTACCCTGTTGGCCGGCTGAAACCCGCCGCCCCGCCCTCGTTGCGCCGTCACCAACCCCGCCTTTGCCAGCGAATGCAGAACCTTCGACAGGTAATCCAAAGGAACCTGCGATTCGGCAGCAATCTCCTGGGCGGTTCGGGCACCACCTTCAGCGGTGGCCAGCGTTACCATGGCACGAAGAGCGTATTCAGCCGTCTGAGAGAGCATCTGCTGAGATCATATGATATCTGGATAGAGTTATCCAGTATTATTTATTGCTAGACTTTTGGCTTGCGCAGCGAACGCCAGATCACCGATTGGCTCCGGTCGAAAGCCATCGTCCCCCCCGGCTCCCGGGTCGTCCTGGGTATCGGTGACGATTGCGCGATCTACCGGCCCAAAGGCTCTGCGGAAGACCTCCTCTTCACCACGGATCTGTTCCTGGAAGACATCCATTTCCGCCGCACAACCCATACCGCAGCCGACGTCGGTCGCGTGGCTATGTGCCGCAGCCTCAGCGATATAGCGGCGATGGGCGGCGAACCCCGCTTCGCCCTCGTCTCCCTGTGCATTCCCGCTTGGGCGGATGACATTTGGGTTCGAAAATTCTTCACCTCCCTGACCGCCACTGCCACCAAAGCCGGAGCTGTCCTCGCCGGAGGAGACCTCTCCCACGGCCCCACGCTGGCCTGCGACGTCATGGTCTGTGGTGCGGTCCCGAAAGGTAAAGCCCTCCGGCGGGATGGAGCTCGCCCCGGACACATCCTCTATGGAACCGGCCGGCTCGGAGGTTCAGCACTCGGCCTTGAAACAGGAAAAGGCCGAGCCTGGCGGCGACACACGCATCCGGAACCCCGTCTCGAAGTGGGCCGCTACCTCCGCGAAACCCTGAAAGCCAGCTCCTGCATGGACCTGAGCGACGGTATCTCCCTGGACCTGAAACGCCTGTGTCTCGCCTCGGGCGTCTCCGCCGAAATCACCGACCCACCTCTTTTTCCCGGTGCCACGCTCCATCATGGCCTCCACGGTGGCGAGGAGTACGAACTCCTGTTTACCGCCCCCCCCAGAACCACCGTTCCGGCGACCATTGCCGGAGTTCCCATCTCCCAGCTCGGCGTAATCGTGCCTGGCGAAGCTGCCACGCTCACCCACTGCGGTAGGCCCCTCCCCTCACTCGCGTACGATCACTTCGCCTCCGCCGAAACCCCAATGAAATAATGTCCTCTGACATGCCTGTTCAGATCGAAAAGGTCGCCTGGGGTGGTTGGCCAAACTGCTACCGGATCTCGAATGGCGAAGTAGAACTCATCGTCACTTCCGATATCGGCCCCCGCATCATGCGCTTCGGCTTTATTGGCGGCGGCAACGTCTTCAAAGTTTACGAAGAGGGTCTCGGCAAATCCGGCGAGCCAACTTGGCAGTTCCGGGGCGGCCACCGTGTCTGGCTTGCGCCCGAAGATCGCCAGATGAGCTACGCGGCCGACAATCTCCCCGTGGAAGTGGAACTTTCGGGCGACGTCCTTACCTTGACGGCCCCCGTCGAACCCGAATCCGGCCTGCGCAAACAAATGTCGATCCGTATGGACGAGACTGGTTCCGGAGTGGAAGTCGTCCATCGGATGCAGAACTGCCGCGAAGCCAACTTCCCGTGCGCCATCTGGGTTCTCTCCATCATGGCTCCGGGCGGCGTCGCGGTGACGGGGTTTCCCCCGCGCGCCAGCCATGCCGATGTCCTCGCACCCACGAATCCCCTGGTGATGTGGGCCTTTTCTGATCTCCGCGACCCCCGGTGGGGCTTTCAGGAGAAATACCTCGTCCTTCACCAGGACCCCAACAACGACGTCCACACCAAACTCGGCCATTTCAACGCCAAAACCTGGGGAGCCTATTTCCTCAACGGCGACCTGTTCATGAAGCGCTACGATGCCGACTCAACCCGTGCCTACCCCGACATGGGCTGCTCCTACGAGACGTTTACCTGTGCGGAAATGCTGGAACTGGAAACCCTTGGACCGCTGGAAGACGCAGCCCCCGGAGCATGGATTGAACAGACCGAACACTGGACCCTGCACAAATCTTCCCCTCCTGCCGCCTTCAACGACGCCGAACTCGACCTCGTCCTGCTACCGATCCTGCAACCCTGGCTCGAAGCCTGATTTTTTGGCGGGCTTTTTGCCTCAACCGCGCTTATACTGGCAGGACAGTTATGGAAACCCTGCTCACCTTGCTCGCCCTTTGCGGTACTGCGGTTTCTGCATCTGCCGCCACTTCCGAAGATTTCCTGCGGGCCATTCGTGCCAATGATCTGGAAACCCTGCGGAAGCTGACCGCCGCTGGCATAGCCGGCGTGAAAGACAAGCTCGACTGGACTCCCCTCCACCATGCGACTGTCTTCGGCAACCCCGCTTCCGTCCGAATTCTGGCCGAAGCCGGAGCCGACCCCAACGCGCGGAACAGCTCCAAAGCGACACCCCTGATGTACGCCGCCTGGAATCTGGAAATGACGAAGATTCTGGTGGAAAAGGGCGGAGACGTGAACGCCCAGGCGGCCGACGGCAGCACGCCCTTCCTCGTCGCGGCCGGAGTCCAGTCCAATGGCGCCACAATCCGCTACCTGCTCGAAAAAGGTGCGAATACCAAGGTGACTTCCCCAACAGGTGACGATTATCTGATTCGTGCTTCCGGGGCGCAGGATGCAGCCACCTTGCGGCTGCTGCTGGCGCGTGGCCTCGACGCACATCGCGCCAACGGCAGTGGCCTGACCGCGCTTTCCGGCTCCGTTGTGTGCGACGGCGGCGAAAGCACCCGCGTTCTCATCGCCGCCGGAGCAGACGTGAACCGGGCTGCCTGGAATCAGGGTCTGGTACGAAACGGGCCCATCGAGAGCACTAACGTCACTCCCCTGATGGATGCCGCTTCCTGTGGCGAAGCCGAAACCGTGAAAGCCCTCCTCAAAGCCGGTGCCAGAATCAACGCGAGAGATGATCGCGGCATGACAGCTCTGATGATCGGCGTTGCGATGGACTCCGCCACCGTAGATGTCGCGAAATTCCTGATCGCCTCCGGAAGTGACCTGAAAGCAGCCGATTATCGGGGCGATACTGCTCTGGACTGGGCGCGCAGGTTCGGCAATAGAGCTATCATCGCCGCGCTGGAAAAGGCGGGAGCTCCGGCGAAGGGTCTGACCAAAGCCCCCGTCCGCCCCGCCGGTTACCAACCCGACCTGGCCACTGCAATCCGGAACGCTTCCGCCCTGCTGGCCAGTTCCAGCGAAACTTTTCTCAAGGAAGGTGGAGGCTGCGTCGGCTGCCACCACCAGCCCTTCGCCGGGTATGCGTTTGGTGCTCTGCAGCAGGCCGGAGTGCAGCCCGAACCCCGCCTCCGCAAGG